>CANGCK010000009.1 GCA_947452295.1 Sphingobacteriia bacterium | reverse complement strand
CCGAACTATTTGCACATTGGAGGTGGGTACACCCATAAAGAAGAAAATTCTTTATGTGATTTATAAACATGAAGAGCCGTGTGAAGGGAGACTTTCACGCACGGTTCTGTGAGAACGTAGGGGTAAAATTCCCCTGCGTGACTCGATTATGCCTAATGCCAAAGTCTTCTGCAAATAGGTGAATTTTCATTATATTGCAATTGTGAAAAATAAAAAGGAAATAGGGTTAGACTTCATTATCGATAAACTTACCAACTCAATCGAAAATGTTATTACTGGGGACAGCTTTCCTACTGACATTTCTATTTTGACTCAACAAGACTTAAAAAATATTAGCAAGACGAATGGTTGGCTTTTCGACTGGAAATCTTGTTGCGTACGCTTGTAAGTTATCTTTTCAGCGTGGACATCAGGGAAATATCTCCTTTATATCAAAAACACAACTAATTAAACATTATCAGAAGACCCTTGGCGCGTTTCATTTTGGAGGGAGGCTGATGATTATTGAAACAGAAGCGGCTCTTCACCTCATCAATAAGTACTTTCAAAATTATTAATTATGAAAAGCAAAAGAATTGAATTAGATGTTGATTTTATTGGAGGTCAATCAGGACTTACATCTCAAGAGGAAAAAGCATTGAGTGAATACTTTGCTAAAAAGAAAAATGCCACTAACAGACGAATAAAATCAAGGACTACAAAACGCCCCAAAACGACAACTTAGTAAATTAATATAGAATGCACTGGCTATTTCACCGCCTTATCAATATGGCTAATAACTTGCTTCTAAAAAATCTACTGCTGAAATTATATTTTTTATTCCTTTTGAATATTTTGTATTAAAATAACGCCACATCGCCAAGCCCAAAACCGTATATGTCTTGAACAGTGTATATCATCAATTTGCTGGTGCTGTATAATAGATGAGAGCAGGCCTCTCGGTGGCGATTTTAAGGAGTAGCTATCAAACCATTTTATGGCGCAGGAATTAAAAGCTTTTGTGCTGAACGATAATGAAAAACGGCTACAAAGATAGCAGTAGGTAAGTATGGAAGAGTTGAACGCAAGTGAACCAATGATAAAGCCTCGTAAGGGCAAAGGAGTTATCAAAAGCAATCAATTAGGTTTGTGGTTGCGACAGAATGTATCGGGAACCTGATTACTGGATACATTATAACTGGGGTTAAGATGGCAAGAATTGCATACAGGCTATTGTGTGGAACAAGAGACGTTAACATTTTACTGCTAAATTGTAAAAGGAAGCAGTCAGCAAGGGTGGAGCTGAGATGTTGGTGGCAGACCAACTTTTGTTAGTGTAGAAGTGTAGGTAATAGACATGGAGCGAAGAGTTGGGCATGTTTAGTTTACAAAACGATTGACAACCTAAAAGGATGACTGATTATTTTGAGACAAAATCACAACCCTGAACCGTTTGTATTTTGGAGATGGGTTCACACATAAAGAAGAAGATTCTTTATGTGATTTATAAACATGAAGAGCAGTGTGAAGGGAGACTTTCACGTACGGTTTTGTGAGAACATAGGGGTTAAATTCTCCTGCGTGACTCGATTAGGGAGAAACTAATATGCAATAAATAAGATAATAAAGATTAGAAGCAATATTTATGAAAAATGAAAGACCCCAATTCAATTTTTCAAATCACCTTACTTAAAGCAATTGTTTTAATATATTTCTTATACATTATATTGAACTCACTAGGTAGTAGTGTTAATTTTTTTCACGATAATGCAGAATTTGGATTTTGGGCGGTTGTCAGCCTTTTCATGATTTCAGGCTTTATCTTGATTGTTGATTTTGCTATTATATTATTGGTTACTAAAACATTTAAGGATAAAAACAAAAGAGTATACATTCTTATATGTCAACTAATAATTTTTTCCGTTGTTTACTTTGGACTTAACTATGTGTTTAAATATGCTGATAAATGGAATTGATACACCAATAATGACAACCATACTTTTTGACTTTCCTCTACATGAACAGCAACACGATATTTATATTAAAGTCCGTAAATAATCATTAATACGAACAACATTGACTATCTAAATTACTTTATTAACCTTCATTTTGCAGTGCTGATATTTTTATTCCTCAATCATAAGTACACCAGCATAGTGATCGAAAAGCACTAAACGATCTATTTTAGCTTATTTTGGCTCGACAAAAGTTTTTAAGATAATTACGGTCTATTTTTACACCATAATTATAAATTAACAATGATGAATAAAAATAGATTAGAAGCTTTTAGCGATGGTGTTTTGGCAATTATTATTACAATTATGGTTCTGGAGATTAAAGTGCCTAAAACTGCTAATTGGGATGGTATAACTCATATTTTACCAACTCTAATAAGTTATATATTAAGCTTTGCACTCATTGGTGTCTATTGGAATAATCATCATCACTTATTGCAATCATTAAAAAAGGTTAGTTCAGCAATAATGTGGTCTAATCTTAACTTATTATTTTGGTTGTCACTTATTCCATTTGGTACTAAATGGATGGGTGAAACTCATTTTGATAAATTTACGGTACTGTCATATAGCATTTTATTAATTATTTGTGGCCTGTCTTATAATGTTCTACAAAATAAAATTGCGCATAGCTTAAAAAATGACATTAACCAACTAGCAAAAATCATTAAAAAACAAAATTATAAAGTCTTCATCTCTACAATTTGCAATATTCTATCTATTCCTACTGCATTTATAAACACCAATCTTTCACTCATCCTTTTTGCACTTTCTTCAGGAATTTGGATTATTCCAAGTAAAGAAATTGAAGAGGAATTATCTAAAACAAATTAAATAATAATTCATTTACAATTTAAAGTAAAATAATTTAATGCGCCAATTGTAAGTTCACCATATTCAGCATTAAATAGAGCAAAATTATATTTAACAAAAGACCTTAACAACCCACATTAAATGATTATTTCGATAATTGGAATATAGTAATGATAAAAAAATATAAAACATGACTTCAATAATTATTCAACGAAAAAATGAGTTTCTAAACAAGTTGATGGATTATCATATTATACTTGACGGTAAAAATATCGGGACGATTTCAAATGGTCAAACTAAAGAATTTAAGACTACAGTAGGTCAACATGCTTTAAAAGCCGAATTAGCTTGGTGTTCAAGCCCCCTAATTTTAATAACAGTAAATGAAGACGAGAAAAAAGTATGTATTGTAAAAGCAAATGATTTCAGTAAATTCACTACAACACTTGGGATTTTCACAGTTTTATTGTTTCTACTTTTAAATTGTACAGTGAATTTAAAATATATTTACGCTACGTTATTTAGTACTCCCTTTTTCCTATTTATATTTTACAATACTACTATTCGTCGAAAGAAATATTTACATATAAGCTGTATGTAAGAATACCCTAAACATTTTAGCAAATGAAAAGTGATTTTTTAGAAAGTGCAATCAAACAATTGGAATATTATAAAATGCTTGGTGACAACACATTTATTCAGCTAACTGATGATGAGCTAATGTATCAATATAACCATGAATCCAACAGCATTGCAACAATTGTAAAACATCTTTGGGGAAACATGCTTTCTAGGTGGACAGATTTCCTGACTTCTGATGGCGAAAAAGAATGGAGAAATAGAGATGCTGAATTTGAAAATAGCATTCATAATAGAATTGAGCTTTTAGAAAAATGGAATGCCGGTTGGAATTGTTTACTTAGCACATTAAAAAGCTTGACCGAAGATGACTTGAATAAGATTGTTTATATCCGAAATCAGGGACATACAGTAACTGAAGCCATTAATCGACAACTTGCACATTATCCGTATCATGTTGGGCAAATTGTTTTTATAGGTAAAATGTTGCTCAACAAAAAATGGGCATCATTATCAATTCCCAGGGGGGCATCAAATTCATATAACGCAGACAAGTTTTCAAAACCGAAAGAAATAATACATTTTACAGATGAATATTTGAAAACTCAAATTAAATAACAACCAGTAAAAAAATTTTAACGGAGTATATAAATTTATTCATGTTTGGCAAAAGAAGAGTGGGGAGTGGAAAATTTCAAGAATAATTAGTTATGGACATGAGTAACCAAAAATAAAGCCTGCTAATTGGCGGTCATCGTACAGGCCGAAACTTAGAGAAGAAATTATAAGATAAAAATTCATGTAAAATGCTTACAGACATCAATCCAAAATTACCAATGCGCAACAAGAACCTGACCAAGAGGTTTTATATAGACCAATTAAATTTTAAATTAATCGGAGAATATGAAGAATATTTAATAGTTGGAAAGGACAAAATCGAAATCCACTTTTTTGAATTTAAGAAGCTTGACCCAAAAGAAAACTATGGACAAGTTTATATAAGGGTTGATAATATTAATAATCTTTATCAATTATTGCTTAACAAAGAAATAAACATACATCCTAATGGAAATTTGCAAGTTAAACCATGGGGACAAAAAGAATTTTCTTTACTTGACCCGGATAATAATTTGCTTACTTTTGGACAGAATTTGACCTAAATAATTCTATAACAACCAATATGTTTTTCGATAAAATAATTAGCACGCTGAGTAATAACTTGGATAGTAGTATATAAACAAAAATAAAAAATCCCAATTTGGGAACTTTTTATTAAATTTGTTTAAAATCTGATTTTGAGAATAATAGCAAAGAAAATTCTACGAGATTTTTGGGCAAAGCATCCAGATGGTGAACAGCAATTAAAATCATGGTATAAAGAAGCAGAAAGTGCTTCATGGAAAAGTCCTAATGAAATCAAGCGCGAATATCCTTCTGCAAGTATTTTAGAAGACAACCGAATTGTTTTCAATATCAAAGGGAACAAATACAGGCTCATTATCAAGATTAATTACCATTACCAAATGATATGGATTCGTTTTATTGGGACACATTCTCAATATGATAAAATTGATGCATCAAAAATATAAACACATGAACCTCAGACCTATAAAAACAGAAAAAGACTACCAAGAAGCCTTGTCCAGACTGGAAAAGATATTTGATGCAAAGCCAGGAACTATTGAAGGAGATGAATTGGAAGTACTTGGCATACTTATCGATAATTATGAAAATCTTCATTATCCGATTGAGTTTCCGGATCCAATAGAGGCCATTAAATTTCGGATGGAACAGTTAGGATATTCTCAATCTGATTTGGCAGAAGTGATTGGACTCAAAAGTCGCGCTAGTGAAATTTTAAATAAGAAACGAAAACTTACGTTGGAAATGATACGCAATTTACATAGCATGCTGCATATTCCAACTGATGTATTAATTCAAAATTACTAATATTTAATAAATAGAAAATAACCAAACAAACATTCATAAAAATACTTGGTCTTTTTTCATTATCTACATAAGGTATTGATCAAATAAACAGTATGATGACTGAACCAGCAACCTTATTAAATATCAACAGATGAATAAATTTATAATAACAATATTTTTGGTGACTTTTCTGAATTGCGCATTTGGACAAACTGAAAAAATTTCAAATATAATTGTTGCAGATAGTTTTGAACTAAATTATAACGCAGATAATTTTGATGCAATCTTTTTAAGTTTCTCCACCGAAATGCAAAAAGTTTTACCACTTAACAGTACTCGAGAATTCTTGAAAGGACTAAAAACACAAGCCGGAAAAATCATCAAAAGGCAGTTTGTAAAATATGAACAGTCCTTTGCATCCTATAAAACAAATTTTGAAAGAGGATTATTTGCTGTTAATATTTCTGTTGATAATAACTCAAAAATTAATGGACTATTTGTTAAGCCTTTTAAGGAAAGTAATTTGCCAAAGATTATACGTAATAATACAAAATTAATTTTGCCATTTAACAACGAGTGGACTGTTGTTTGGGGCGGCGATACAAAAGAATTGAATTATCATGTTGAAAGTGAAGCACAAAAAAACGCCTTTGATATTTTAATTAAGAATGAAAATGGCCAATCGTATAAAACTACCGGATCAACGAACGAGGATTATTATGCTTTTGGCAAAGATCTTATTGCGCCCTGCGATGGTGAGGTTGTTTTAGTAGTAGATGGCGTTAAGGACAATATACCGGGAATATCCAATCCAATTTACGTTCCAGGAAATACTGTTATCATGAAGACACAAAATAACGAATATTTAGTTTTTGCGCATTTTAAGCAGCATTCAATAGCTGTTAAACAAGGGCAGAAAGTTAGTCAAGGACAACTACTTGGTTTATGCGGGAATTCGGGCAATTCTTCTGAACCTCATTTGCATTTTCACATTCAAAACGTAGAAGATATGAACTCAGCAACTGGAGTAAAATGTTACTTTGATCAAATCAATGTAAATGGTCAATACAAAACGGATTATTCGCCAATTCAAAAAGATAAAATTAGCAATGGGCTAAAATAAATACGGCAAACAGCTGAATATGTTTAGACTGCAACAATTCAACAAGATTTTTTTATAAAACACTTAATTAATGATGAACCTAGTAGATATTTTAAACTATCGACGCTCTGTTAGAGTGTATGACCAAACAAAACAATTAGATACAGAAAAAGTAAAGCATTGTTTGGCGTTGGCTACTTTAGCTCCTAATAGTTCTAATATGCAATTATGGGAGTTTTACCATATTGTAGATTCGGCGCTTTTAACTGAAATTTCCAGTGCTTGTCTTAATCAAACCGCTACCTCCACTGCTGCTCAAATAGCGGTTTTTGTTACTCGTCAGGATTTGCATAGAAAGCGCGCAAAATTTGTACTTGAATTTGAAAAAGGGAATATCCAAAGAAATACCCCAATAGAACGTCAGGAAAAAAGAATTAAGGATCGGATGGTATATTACGGCAAATTAATACCATTCATTTACACCCGTTTTTTTGGATTGCTGGGTTTATTGAGAGTCTTAATTACCCAATCTGTTGGCCTCTTTCGGCCAATGGTTCGTGAAGTTTCTGAAAATGATATGCGCGTTACTGTTCACAAATCTTGTGCATTAGCTGCCCAAACTTTTATGATTGCAATGGCCGCTGAGGGTTATGATACTTGTCCGCTTGAAGGGTTCGATAGCAGATTGGTGAAAAAAGCTTTAAAACTACCTGGTAGCGCTGAAATAAATATGGTGATTGCTTGTGGTATTAGGAAAGGCAATGAAGGAATTTGGGGGGAACGTTGTAGAGTGCCTTTTGAGGAAGTGTATCATCAAATATAATACTGAAAGTATAACATTATTACACACTAAAAAATTCGACTATGGCTAGCACCATTCATCATGATGAGCGGATAGCGAATATGACTTTTGCGACCGTCTTTCCACTTTATCTTTTAAAAGTAGAAAAGAAGGGTAGAACCAAAGATGAATTGTATGAAGTTATTGAATGGTTAACAGGTTACGACGAACATGTATTGAACAAGCTTATTCAAGAGAAAGCAACATTTAAAACATTCTTTCAACACGCAACTTTGCATTCAAATGCACATTTAATTACAGGGTTAATTTGTGGTTATCGTGTTGAAGAAATTACCAACACATTAACACAGCAAGTAAGGTATTTAGATAAATTAGTAGATGAATTGGCGAAAGGTAAAAAGATGGAAAAGATTTTACGTAATGCTAATGTCCTTTGACAACTAAAAATCACCAAATGCGTAACAAAAGATTATTGATTATACTTTCATTGGCATCCATATTATTGATAGTTCCCTTTGTTGCAATGCAGTTTACTGATGAAGTAAATTGGCGTATTGCCGACTTTATCAGTATGGGTGCATTATTGTTTGGAACTGGTTTATCCGTTGAATTTGTATGTAGAAAGGTAAGTAGCATTAAATATAGAATGCTATACTTAGGTATTGCCCTACTAGTTTTTTTACTGATTTGGGCTGAATTGGCAGTGGGTGTATTCAGATCCCCTTTTGCCGGTTCTTAATTCGGTTAAAAAATTTTACTATTTACTTTGGAAGCGTTCCGTCTAGCAACATTCTAACAGAGGTGCTAAGCAATTGCTGTTTCGTGCTTTCGAACAGCGCGCGTTTATCGGTAGGTAAGCGCAACAAATATTGCTTGCCTTCGGCTAGTGTTTTATCGAAGCCAGGATTTAATTGATTGAATGCTTGAATATTCATCAATAAACCATTAGCAACAATAACCGAATTGTAGCGTCCTCCAATATAAACGGTGGATGTGTTGAGTGTGTCTGTAGCGTTTAAATTATTTTGTGATGCCTGATTGGGGATATTGGCTTTAACTTCTTTAATTTCAGCAGCGGTAAGTGTTGTCCAGCCACCGCTTCCTTCCATGGCATAATGGGTGCCAATGAATTTTTTTACATGATTCCTTGTTTCTTCGGGGAGAAAATATTGTAAATCCCAAAAACTGCGGCTGCCTGCTTTTTTAATGCATCTTTTTAACCTAGCCGGCCCACCATTGTATGCTGCTACAACCAATAACCAATCATGAAATTCTTCGTATAATTCTTTCATTAGTTTGGCAGCAACTACGGTACTTTTGTAGTAATCGGTTCTTTCATCCTTGGGTTTCAATGCTAAACCAAAGCGGGTAGCTTCATATGGCATTAATTGCCAGGGTCCTACAGCTCCAGCCCAAGACACTAATCCAGATTGTAAGTGACTTTCTATTACGCTCAAGTATTTCATTTCTTTAGGAATGCCATATTGCTCAAGAATCAGATCATACATTTCAAAATAGGGCTTCCCCCATTCTTTCATTCTGTTTAATTCTTTACCTTGTTTTTTAATATATTCTTGTACAAAAGATACTGCCTGTGGGTTTAATTGAGCAACATACGGCTTTGTTGCATCAAAACGGGCTTTAAACAATGATTTAAATCCAAATCGGTCAGTAGTTGAGTCTGCATAGCTCTTTGCCAATAAATGGCCTGTATTAAACAATAATAGTGCTGCAACACAAACAGTCATTAACAGTATTTTAGCCGCTATTGTACTTTTTAAAGAGCCAGTCATATCCAATTAATTAAGGGTAATTAACTGCTGGGAAAGTTGAAGTAGGGTAGCTTCATCAAAATGTTTGGTCATTATTTGCAAGCCAAATGGCATTCCATTGGTATGCGTAAATAATGGAATGGATATTGCTGGGATACCTACCAAATTGGGGTATACAGTATATATGTCGGCCAAAAACATTTCGATTGGGTCGTTCGATTTTTCGCCTATTTTAAAAGCGGGTGATGGAACGGTAGGTGAAATGATGGCATCGTATTGGGTAAATAGTTGGTCGGTAGTGGTTTTTAATAATTGTCGCACTTGTTGTGCCTTGGTAAAGTAAGCATCAAAATAGCCTTCGCTTAATACAAAAGTGCCCAATAATATTCTTCTTTTTACTTCCTCCCCAAATCCTTCACTTCTAGATGCTTTGTAGAGTTGGGTAAGATCTATATTTTTTTGTTCGGTTCGATGCCCAAATCTTACCCCATCAAATCTCGATAAATTGCTGGAGGCTTCGGCTGTAGTAAGCACATAATAAGTGGGCACTACATATGCTAATAAGCTAAAATCAACTGGTTCTACTACATAGCCCGAATCTTTCATCGATTGTATTTTCGCTTCGGTTTGTTGTTTGATGACGGGATCTAAGCCAGGATGTTCAATTGATTCTTTGAAATAAGCTATACGAAATTTTTTATTGGCTTGATTTACAGCTTCGGAATAGTTAATTACTGGTTGATGTGATGCAGTACTATCAAATTGGTCTTTACCGGCAATGGTTTGAAGCACCAATGCTGCATCGGCTATGTTGCTAGCAAATATACCTATTTGGTCAAAGGAAGAGGCATAGGCAATTAGCCCATACCTAGAAATTCTGCCATATGTAGGTTTAAGTCCTATTATGCCACAGAAATCGGCAGGTTGGCGTACCGAACCACCTGTATCACTACCTAGGCTAATCATACACAAATTGGCTTGAACAGCAACTGCTGAACCACCCGATGATCCGCCAGAAACCCTATTATTGTCGGCAGCATTTTTTACTGGCCCATAAGTAGAATTTTCATTGCTACTACCCATGGCAAATTCATCACAATTTTGGCGACCAATAATAATGGCACCTGCATCTAATAAGTGTTGCGTAGCCGTGGCATTGTAAACAGAGGTGAAATTATTTAATATTTTTGAGGAAGCCGATACCCGGTGCCCCTTATAACAAATCACATCTTTTATGCCAACAACAACACCATATAATGGTGCAAGCGACTGGTTGTTTTTTCGGGTATTGTCTAACTGAATGGCAAGCGCAAGGGCTTCATCTTCAAACACTTCAACAAAAGCATTGAGGTGTGCATTGCTATGGATATTATCAATATAAAAACGAACGGCCTCCACACACGTGGTTTGGCCGTTCTGTAATGCGGTATGATAATCCTTAATTGTAGTAAAGCGAAACAAAAGCTGAAAATTGTGGGAATAGTGAATTAAGCAGGTGTGTTGTCTTTTTCTTTGATGCCTTCTTCTAATTCTCTTTTAACATTATTCTTAGCATCATTAAACTCACGGATTCCTTTGCCTAAACCTCTCATAAAATCAGGAATTTTTTTCCCTCCAAATAACACCAATACTACAATACCGATGATAATCAATTCTTGAAAACCTAGATTGCCCATTTTGTATAATTTAGACTGTAAAGTTAGGGTAAAACAAATGCCGTACAACAATTAAATAATGTTAAATTGATGAACAGCATCGATTAAATTAAAAACGTCCCGATGGATTTCGGGACGTTTTTAATAATATAAGCAAAGATTTTAGAAACGTTTTTCTTTAATACGAGCACTTTTACCACTGCGCTCACGTAGGTAAAACAACTTAGCACGACGAACTTTACCTAATTTGTTCACCACAATTGAATCGATATTTGGTGAAAGAAAAGGGAATAAACGTTCTACACCTACACCGTCAGAAATTTTTCGAACAGTGAATGTAGAAGTTGCTCCATTTCCTTGTAATTTAATTACATCTCCACGAAAGCTCTGGATACGCTCTTTACCACCTTCAACAATCTTATAGTTTACAGTGATATTATCACCTGCTTTAAACTTAGGATGCTCTCTGCCAGTAGTTAACTGGTCGTGTACAAATTGAACTGCTGCGTTCATAACTTTTAATTTTTGCGGACGGCAAAGGTAGGGAAATAATTAAAAAGTAAAAAGTAAAAAGTAAAAAATAAAGCCAAATTTCAAAAAAAGCTGAAAATCAACGATTTATATTCCATTTTTACCCTTGTTCTACTTATCTCGCTACGTTTACGGCTCTTTTTTCTCTAATTACGGTTACTTTAATTTGACCGGGATATGTCATCTCGGTCTGTATCTTTTGTGCTATTTCAAAACTTAACTTGTCGCTGTCCATATCGGTTACCTTATCGGCCTCCACAATAACCCTCAATTCTCTGCCGGCTTGAATGGCATAAGCTTTTTCTACACCCTGGTATGCCAAAGCTAGGTTTTCTAAGTCTTTAATACGTTGTAAGTATTGCTGCATGATTTCCCTTCTGGCACCTGGTCTTGCACCACTAATGGCATCACATGCCTGAATGATCGGAGAAATTACGTACAACATCTCCATTTCATCGTGGTGAGCACCAATTGCATTTACTACTGCCGGATTTTCACCATATTTTTCGGCCAATTTAGCACCCAACAGCGCGTGGCTTAACTCAGTTTCTTCATCGGGTACTTTACCAATATCATGCAATAAACCAGCTCTTTTAGCCAATTTAGGGTTCATACCTAACTCAGAAGCCATAATGCCACAAAGGTTGGCTGTTTCACGACTATGCATTAAGAGGTTTTGACCGTAGGATGACCTAAAACGCATTTTACCTACTATACGTATTAATTCCTTGTGAAGTCCGTGAATACCCATTTCTATAACGGTACGCTCCCCAATTTCCATTACCTGCTCCTCTAATTGACGGCGTGTTTTTTCTACCACTTCTTCAATACGAGCAGGGTGAATTCTACCATCTGCTACTAAGCGTTGTAAGCTTAAACGGGCTATTTCTCTTCTTAATGGATCAAAAGACGATAAAATAATTGCTTCTGGCGTATCATCTACAATCAAATCAACACCCGTAGCAGCTTCAATAGCGCGGATATTTCTACCTTCTCTGCCAATAATCTGCCCCTTAATTTCATCGGTTTCTAAATTAAATACAGTGACTGTATTTTCTATAGTTTGTTCGGCTGCAGTTCGTTGAATAGATTGAATAACTATTTTACGCGCTTCTTTATTGGCTTTTTGCTTGGCATCTTCAATAATTTCTTGCTGTAATGCCAAGGCTTGTGTATGCGCTTCCTGTTTAAGGCTTTCCACCAACTGTGCTTTGGCTTCTTCTGCACTTAAACCGGCAATTTTTTCTAAACGACGAATATGTTCTTCCTGGTGCTTTTCTAACTCTGTTCTTTTTTGATTCACCAATTCGATCTGGCGATTCAAGTTTTCTTTGATGGCTTCGTTTTCTTTTACTTGCTTTTCAACAGCCGCTTCTTTTTGGTTGGTTGCAATTTCTTTCTGCTTAGTCCTATTTTCTATATCGCCAATCTTCCTGTTTTTTTCTAACAACTCTTTTTCATGCTCCGATTTTAACTGCACAAAACGCTCTTTCGCTTCTAACTGCTTCTCCTTTTTAATGGTTTCAGCCCTTAATTCAGCTTCTTTTAATATGTTTTGTGCTTGATTTTCTGCATCTTCTATCTGCTTTTTAGTATCTTTTGAAAAAAGAAACCTCCCCGCAGCAACACCAATTCCTAAGGAGATAGCGCAGATGAGTATTGATAATATTGATTGATCCATGTGTTTGGCAATGTTTTTTTAATGTTACACAATCCTTTTATTCACGTTGAATATTATTTAATTATAATATGTAACGATAAACACGAAGATAGCAATAAGAGTTCAGATTTAGAAAAACCTTAAAATGTAAGAATGTTAAATTGTTATTTTGAACCTAAAATTTCATCAACCATATTGCTTAAATCGGCTATTTTCTGTGAGAGATCTTCCCATTGAACTGGCTGGGCATTCGGGTTATTTTGTTGCGTTACAAACCAAATAAGCACCATTGCAATATAGTCTTGCAGGTCTTTTCCTGCAAATTGGTTCTTAAAGGTTAAAATTTTTTCATTGATCTGCGTAGCAGACTTTAATACCATTTCCTCATCACTTGGCTTAACTTTTACCCGATAACTTCTATCGGCAATGACAATATTAATGGGTATTAAATCCGACATATATTTTTATTGTGCATGCAATAAAGCCAGGCATTTATCAATTTCTTTAATGTAAGCATCAATTTTTTGCTGAAGTGCTGTTTTTTCTTCTTCCGCTTTTTCTATTTGATGAACTGCAATTTGTGATGCCGCCAATTTTTGCTCTAATTGAAATAGTTGAATTCTTTTCTCTTTTTGCTCGGCTTCTAATATTTCTATTTCTTGCTTTAATCGTACGTTTTCTTCTTGCACTTGCTTGTATTCTTTTATCAGCATGTGCAGTTTTTCTTGCAGATGTTCAATATTACTGGTAAGGTCGCTCATTTATTTTCTTATTTCTGCTTGAATTTCTTTTTCAAAACATTGAATTAGTTTATTCATCATGCCATCTATTTCCGAATCGGTTAGTGTTTTTGAATCATCAGAAAAAGTAAAACTTACTGCCATTGATTTTTTATCGACCCCTAATTTATCACTCTCAAATACATCAAATAGCTGCATTTGTTGAAGCTTTGGCAGTTTAATCGATTGAACTGCGTTTTCTATTGCGGCGTATGTGATGTTTTTATTTACAACCAAGGCCAAATCTCTTTGTACTGCCGGAAATTTATTCACTTCTTTGTAAACAATTTTCTTTTTCTGTATGGCACTAATTAATGCATTGAAATATAAATCCAACATAAAAACCGGTTGTTTTATATCGAACCGATTAAGTTGCTGGTTACTTACAATAACCAGTTTACCCAACACTTGTTTATCGGCCGAAACTGCTATAGTAGCAGCATCTTCAGAAGATTCATCTAAACGAATATTCAACAATCCGCACCATTGTAGAATAGCTGTTGCTAATCCTTTCATGGCAAAGAAATTAAGTGGGGTACTCTTACTTTGCCAACTTTGGTCGTGATTATTACCTGTAGTAAACAAACAAAAATGTTCTTCTTCAGAAAACGACTCTCCTTTGGTGCTATAGGTTTTACCAAATTCAAATAATTGTAAATTGTTGTTTTTTCTGTTGAGGTTATAGGCAATGGTTTCTAGTCCGCTTTCTAACATTGATGGTCTAAGTACATCTAGCTCTGCACTTAAATTGTTGATCATTTTTACCATAGTAGCACCCACCGATTCATCGAAATACTTACTATTGGTAATTGAATTGGTAACAATTTCGGTAAAGCCTTTGCCTACTAAAAAATTAGCAATTTTTTCGCGCAAATTTTCTTTAATGCTATGTTGCTCAATAGCCGGACTAATAGTTATGGTAGTAGGGATTTCTACATTATCTAATCCATCAATTCGTACAATTTCTTCTACTATATCTGCGGGTATACTAATGTCGGGTTTACTGTACGGAACTTCTACCACTAATTCATCCAATCCTTCTCTAACGATGTTAAATCCTAATGCAACCAGTATATTTTTAACTTTATCAGCATGATAATTTTTACCGCTTAATTTTTTGAGGTAATGATTGGTAATAGTAACTGTGGTTTTTTCTTTGGGATGCGGGTAGATATCTGTAACGTCGCTGGATATTTCTCCGCCGGCAACTTCAATGATTAATGCTGCCGCACGTTTTAAAACTGTAACACTATTAGAAATATCGATTCCTTTTTCGAATCTTGTAGCAGCATCTGTTCTTAATCCATGTCGGATGGAGGTTTTTCGAATGTCAGTAGACTGAAAGCAGGCGCTCTCTAAAAATATGGCTGTTGTAGCTTCGGTTACGCCACTTTTCGCTCCGCCAAAAACACCGGCAATACACATGGCCTCTGTTGCATTGCAAATCATTAAATCTTCTACATGTAATTTCCTTTCTTTATCATCTAACGTAATAAATGTGGTATCTGTAGGTAAATTCTTCACCACAATTTCATTGCCGGTAATTGCCGCTGCATCAAATGCATGTAATGGTTGTCCGGTTTCGTGTAAAATATAATTGGTAATATCTACAATATTGTTGATGCTGCGTTGTCCGATTGCAGTAAGCTTGTTTACCAACCATTCGGGAGACGGTTTTACAGTAACACCGCTAATGGTTACACCCGCATACCGGGGACAGGCTTCTGTATTTTCTACAGTGACTTTTATTGGCAAACTATTGTTGGTAATCTTAAAATTGTTGTTAAAGGGAGATTTTACTTTTGTATCTCTTTGATGATGGGTAAGATAGGCACATACATCTTTGGCAACGCCTAAATGGCTCATTGCATCCATCCGATTGGGGGTAAGTCCAATTTCATATATCCAATCGGAATAAGGGTTAAATAGTTTAGCAGCAGGAGTGCCAGGAACTGCCGTTTCAGGTAATATGATAATCCCATCGTGGCTTTGGCCTATTCCAATTTCATCTTCGGCACAAATCATACCTTGACTTTCTTCCCCTCTAATTTTTGCCAGCTTCATGGTAATAGGGTTGCCGGTAAGCGGATAAATGGTGGCGCCAACCGGAGCAACAACCACTTTCTGCCCTTTGGCAACATTGGGCGCACCACAAACTATTTTCAAAGGCGCTTCACCACCTGTATTTACTAAGGTTAGCCTTAATTTATCTGCATTAGGGTGTGGGTTACATTCGAGCACTTCACCAATTAACAATCCTGCTAAACCACCTTTTATTTTTTCGTATTGGGTTAAACTTTCTACTTCTAACCCAATAGATGTAAGGATATGCGATAACTGAGCCGGTTCTAATGCTTCGGGAAAATACTCACTTAACCAATTGTAACTAATAGTCATAATACATACTGCTTTGTAAAGTGGCAAAAATAAGGGAATATGCCGGAGGGAAGTAAAAAAGGAATACTGATTGCAATAAGTAAGGTTATTTTTTATTGATCATAGCGGTGGTTGTATAGGTAAGCAATTCCGTTTAAATGGAGTCTGTTTTCTAAAGATTTCTTTCTGCACACCCAAATGTTAATTACAGTTAAAAAAAGCGTAAAACTTTTATAAATGGGGGATAAACTGTTTTTAAGTGTGAATAGCGCTAATTTTGCTGTGCATAACCGCTGAATAGTTTGTGGAATAAAATAGATGAATAAAAAATTTTAGCCTCCGATTAGTTCCGTTTATATTCGCACCCCCCCATTAAGAATAAACAGTTATTTGAACGTCAAAAAATAATGGCGGTTGAATAATTAATCAGCAAACATTAAAATAGCGTATAACCCTAAGATGGCACTAACGAATACTAATAACGACCGCAAAAGAAGAAAGCCTACGGTAGACTTGAGTACGATGGTTTACGGCAAAGTTCCTCCACAAGCAAAAGAACTGGAAGAAGCTATTTTAGGCGCTTTAATGCTGGAAAAAAGCGCATTTGATACCGTTTCTGAAATTATAAAACCAGAGTGTTTTTACTTTGACGCCAATCAACACATTTACAAAGCAATGCAATCGCTTCAGCAGAAGAGCGTACCCATTGATATTTATACAGTAGTTGAAGAATTGAAAATGTTGAATTTGCTGGATGCAGTTGGCGGGCCATATTACGTAACCAAGTTAACCAACTCGGTGGTTTCCAGTGCCAATATCGATGCACATGCCCGTATTGTTTTACAAAAATTTATTCAACGTGAGTTAATAAAAATTAGCGGAGAAATTATTGGGGATGCTTATGAAGACAGCACCGATGTATTTGATTTGTTGGATGCCAGTGAAACGAAAATGTTTGAGATCACCAACAATTACTTAAAGAAGAATTTTGAAGATATTGGAAATGTATTGGTAGAGGCAATTGCTCGTATTGATGAATTAAGAACTAAAACCGATGAAATTTCAGGAGTGCCAAGTGGATTTCCTACCCTTGATAGAGTTACATATGGCTGGCAACCTACCGATTTAATAATATTGGCGGCTCGTCCGGCTGTGGGTAAAACAGCTTTCGCGCTTAACCTTGCCCGAAGTGCCGCATTACACCCTACCAAACCGATTGGGGTGGGTTTCTTCTCGTTAGAAATGAGTGCTGCTCAGTTGGTGCAGCGTATTTTAAGTGCTGAGAGCGAAATCAAAATGGAGAAAATTAGCAGGGGTAAATTAGAAGATTACGAATACCAGCAATTGCACAGTAAGGGTATTAAAAAACTAGAAACTGCCCCTATCTATATTGATGATACAGCAGCATTAAATATTTTTGAATTTAGGGCAAAAGCCAGAAGGATGGTTAATAAATACCATGTAGGCCTTATCATCATCGACTATTTACAGTTAATGAGCGGTAGCAGTGGAAGCGGCAATCGTGAACAAGAGATTAGTACTATTTCACGTAATTTAAAAGCATTGGCAAAAGAGTTGAAAGTGCCAATTATTGCTTTGAGCCAGTTGAGTCGTGCGGTTGAAACCAGAAAAGAAAGCAAGATGCCTCAGTTGAGTGATTTGAGAGAATCGGGTGCAATTGAACAAGATGCCGATATGGTAATGTTTATCTATCGTCCGGAATATTATGAAGTAATGAACAATGAAATGGGCGAGAGTACTAGTGGAGAAACACATGTAAGAATAGCAAAACATAGGAATGGATCATTAGAAACGATCAAACTCCGCGCAAAGCTCGATATTCAAAAATTTGAAGAGTGGGATAGCGATAGTAGCGGACCTTCTGCTGCTTCAGGCTGGAAGCCTATGACGCCTAATATGCCTTCTTCTGGCGGTGCAGGAAAAGATGACGGAGCTAAATTATATGTAAACGTTGGCAGTAAAATGAATGATGTTGATTTTGATGAAGGAATAGAAGACCAGGAACAACCCTTTTAATTGAAATGAATAGTATGTCGGTCCCATTTTTTTACGAAAGTCAGTTGCCTGAAAATATTGAACACTTTGCCCTTTCTGCAGACACCAGCAAACATTGCGTACAAGTATTGCGAATGCAACCCGGTGAAGCAATTGCCTTAACCAACGGGTTAGGAGTTCAATACGATGCCCGAATTTTAACGGCCGATAAACGACAAACAATTGTAACTTTAACCAATAAGGTAATAGCCCCCCCCTTAACCACCAAAACGAGTATCGCTATTTCTTTTGTAAAAAATGCGGCAAGAATGGAATGGTTTTTGGAGAAAGCTACAGAGATCGGGATTTCAAATATATATCCATTAATTGCCGAGCGAACTGAACGAACAAATTTTAAAGCCGAACGATGGGAAAATATTATTGTATCGGCAATGTTGCAGAGTAAACAAGTTTGGAAAACACAATTGCATGAACCCATAACTGTTAAAACTTTAATACATAAACCTTTTAACGGATTAAAGATGATTGCACATTGTGAAGATGGAAATAAAGAAACAATTCCTTCATTGAAACAATTAAACGAACAATTGATGCTGATAGGGCCAGAAGGCGATTTCACTTCAGCTGAAATAAAGGAAGCATTACTTGCAGGATTTTCTCCGGTAAGCCTAGGTAATACGAGACTTAGAACCGAAACTGCAGGAATTTATGCTGCAGTGTTACTTCAGCATAAATAATTTTAAAAGTACAACTCATTAGTATGATTAAAAAAACCATTCCCCTTGTTTTAATCGCCTCTCTTTTTCTTATGGCTTGCGAATGGATTAAGGGTAGCAAAACCACATTAACACGTGATTTTAGTATAAATAAAGTCACCTCCTACAACAATTTATTTTTAGACAGCAGTAGTATAGATACTTTTATTGCTTATCATCCCGAGTACGCTTCATTTTCTAACGAATACAAATCCTTTTATATTCAACGCAATTTTGAATTTGCTTGGTTTGATTCTACAGGATTATCGGAACAAGCCCATAATTTCTTCAACCTTCAGAATAATTACATCAATTCTAATAGCGATAGTAGCGTTTATAACAAAACACTAAGTCAATTATTCGACTCATTGAATAATAAGCAGAAAAAGAAAACAGTAGATAAAAATAAAGTACAAACTATTGAACTATTACTTACTGGTCAGTTTTTTAAATACAGTGCAAAAGTTTACAAAGGCAGTGACATTAAAGTAGATGAACTAGGCTGGTTTATTCCACGAAAGAAAATTAATTTAACTGCCTTGCTCGATTCGGTAATTCAAAAAAAAGCAGAAAATTTAGATGAATATGCACTGTTGAATAAGCAATATAAAGCGCTAGAAAAACAGTTGATTTTGTTTTTAGAAAAAGAAAAAAAAGAAAGGCCAGACACTATACAATATTTACCAAAGCCTATTAAAAAAGGCGCCACAGGGCCGACCATTTTGTTAATTAAACAAAGATTAAATTTATTGCAAGACAGCAGTAAGCTCGACAGTTCTTATTTGTTTAATGCACAAATGCTTAAGGCAGTAAAACGATTTCAAAAACGACACGGTTTATTTGCTGATGGCACAATAGGAAATAAAATGATTGCAGAATTAAATGTGCCTATCAAGAAAAGAATTCAGCAAATTTTGGTAAACATGGAACGTGTGAGGTGGATGCCTCCTGAAACCGATAGCAATTATGTTGTAGTAAATATTCCCGAATACAAGTTACATATTTTTGATAGTGGAAAACAAGTGTCTGAAATGAATGTAATTGTTGGGTCATCTATAAACAACTCAGTAATTTTTAATGGCAAACTGCAATACATTGTATTCAGTCCTTATTGGAATGTGCCCGAAAGTATTGTGAAGAAAGAGATGATGCCAATTATAGAAAAAAATCCAAACTATATTGCCAAAAATAACATGGAAATAACCGGATACAATGGAAAAACGCCAATTGTTAGACAAAAGCCAGGACCTAACAATTCATTAGGGCATGTTAAATTTTTGTTTCCCAACAATTACAATATTTATTTTCACGATACACCAAATAGAGGATTGTTTGAACAGTCGGGACGAAATTTAAGTCATGGTTGCATTCGATTGCAGTATCCTAAAAAATTTGCTCAATACTTATTGAGGGCAGATACCTTAACATGGAACAGTAAAAAAATAGATAGTTTAATGAATATGCCAAAAGAAAAATGGGTAACACTTAAAAAACCGCTACCAGTATTTTTGGTGTATTTTACAGCTTGGGTTGATATGAATGGAGTGCTTAATTTTAGAAATGATATTTATAAGCATGATGAAAAAATGACTGAAAAATTATTTAATAAATAATTGAAAACAATGCAAGTAATAGAAGTAATTAATAAAATAGATTGTGCAGAATTTTTGGAAGTTAATGCTATAATGAATGCGGGGAATCCAGCTTATATTAGAGCTTTAAATAATGAAGTAAATGAGGTGTTTGACCCAACAAAAAACAAACATTATAAATATGGAGAGGCAAAGCGCTGGATTGCAAAATCAGACGAGGGTAAATTGTTGGGAAGAATTGCGGCTTTTGTAAATACTAAATACATTAATAAAGGCACAGACTTTGAAACAGGTGGAATGGGATTTTTTGATTGTGTAAACGACCAGGCAACTGCAAATGTATTATTTGATACTGCTAAAAATTGGCTAAAAGAAAAAGGCATGGAAGCCATGGATGGGCCTATTAATTTTGGCGACAGAGATAAATGGTGGGGTTTAATGGTAGAAGGTTTTGAGCGAGCACCTATGTATGGAATGTCATTCAATCCAACATATTACAAAGATTTATTAGAGGGATACGGTTTCCAAAATTACTATAATCAGTTTTATTATCACATGAATGTAGATGATGAACTGCCTGCACGTTTTACAGAGCGTTATGAAAGGTTTAAAAGCAAACCCGATTATGCTGCAAAGCATGTAAAATTAAGTGAGCTTGAAAAATATGCTGGTGACTTTGCCACAGTATATAATGCCGCATGGGCACAACATGGTGAAGCCAAAGAAATTACGAAAGAACAAGTAATTAAACTCTTTAAAAAAATGAAGCCAATAATGGATGAACGAGTTGTTTGGTTTGCATATTACAAGGAAGAGCCGATTGCTATGTTTATTAATATCCCCGATTTAAACCAATATTTTAAACACTTTAATGGCAAATTTGGCTTATGGCAAAAATTACATTTATTGTGGATGAAATTTACTCATGCCAATAAACGGTTAACAGGCATGGCTTTTGGAGTTGTACCTAAATACCAGTCTTTGGGAATCGATAGTTATTTGATTTATGCATGTGGATTAAATATGCGTGGGAAAGGCTGGTATTATGAATATGAGATGGGCTGGGCTGGCGACTGGAACCCCAAAATGGTAAACATATATAAAAGTTTAGGCGGATCACAAAGTAGACGAATGGTTACTTATCGTTATATCTTCGATAATAAATATTCTTTTGAAAGACATCCTGAGATGGATTATAAATAAGCTAAATTGCAGTTCAATTTATGGATAACTTTATTGTATCGGCAAGAAAATACCGCCCCCAAATATTTAATACAGTAGTTGGTCAGCAGCATATTACCACTACGTTGAAGAATGCTATTAAAAATCATCAGCTGGCGCATGCATTTCTGTTTTGCGGACCGCGTGGTGTTGGTAAAACTACCTGTGCAAGAATTTTAGCGAAAACAATTAATTGTACACACCAAACACCAGACGGCGAAGCATGTAATGAGTGTAACAGTTGTATATCGTTTGATGCAGGCACTTCAATGAATATTCATGAATTAGATGCTGCTAGCAACAACTCGGTAGATGATATACGTGCTTTAGTTGAACAAGTAAGGTTTGCACCACAGGCCGGAAAGTTTAAAGTATACATAGTAGATGAGGTACACATGTTAAGTGCCTCTGCATTTAATGCTTTCTTGAAAACATTGGAAGAACCGCCTGGTTATGCAATATTTATTTTGGCAACAACAGAGAAACATAAAATTTTACCAACTATTTTAAGTAGGTGTCAAATTTTTGATTTCAAACGAATCACCAATAATGATACTGTAGAACATTTGCAGGAAATAGCAGATAAAGAATCTATTAAAGCCGAAAAAGCTGCATTACAAGTTATTGCGCAAAAGAGCGAAGGCTGTATGCGCGATTCATTAAGTATTTTAGATAAGATTGTAAGTTTTACTAATGGAGAAGTTACCTATCAAAATACATTAGAGCACTTAAATATTTTAGACGAAGATTATTTTTTTAAGCTACTTGAATGTATGCAACAACAAGATATGGCAGGCGCTATGATGTTGTATGATGCAATTAACAGAAAAGGGTTTGAAGGTGATTTGGTGTTGAATGGCTTTGCAGAGTTTATCAGAAACTTATTGGTTTGTAAAGATGCCAAGTCGGCTTCCTTATTAGAAGTAGTAGAAGGTTTACAATCGAAATATGTAAGTGTAGCATCCAATACTGGCATTTCATATTTAGTAAGTGCATTGAATATTTTGAATGATGCGGAGATTCATTTTAAAATGGCACGCAATAAAAGATTGCATGTAGAACTTTGTTTAATAAAACTTAGTTTTTTACAGCAAGCCATTCAATTAGCAACTGATAAAGGTGCGGTAATTAAAAAAAAACGGATTGATGGACCTATAGCATTTAGAACAAAGCAGATACAGCCGATGGCACCGCCAAATACCACTGTACCCGCAGCAGCTAAATTAGTAATAGAACCTACAGTAGCAATTCCTAATATTAACAATGTAGTTTCTGCCAATCAATCTTCAATAACAACTCCAACACCCGAAGTAAATTCACCTGCACCAATACAAATAAAGCCAATTGCCCAGCCAGGTGTAAAGAAAAGTTTGCTAGATGCGTTGCGTGAAAAAGCTGGATCACAATATGAAATACAAGAAGTTAAAGAGGCTGAAATACTTACCTTAGAAAAACTCCAACTATTTTGGGATGATTATACCCATCAGCTAGAAAAACAATTGAAACATTCTGCTGCAGGAACATTTAAAATTGCCGGATTAGAAATTGAATCTGATATACATTTTACGGTAACAGTTTCGGCGCTTACAGCACAAAGATTTGTGGAACACGAAAAATTAGAATTGCTAGAGCAATTGCATAAAGCATTTAATAATAGAGCCATTAATTTTACCGTATTGGTTTCAGCAAGTGAAAAAGAAGATGTGCCATTGCATCTTCGCTTAAATAGTAAACAAAAATACGAGCGAATTGCAGAACAATACCCATTGGTGAAAGAGTTGAAAGAAAAATTAAAATTAGAAATTGATTATTAAAATATGGAACAAGCACAAAATCTACCCGCAACAACAGTGTTAGTAAAAGCCGCAGGGCCAATTATTATTCCTTCAAAATGTATTGTCACTAAAGCAGATGGTACCGTAGAGGAAAAAGAAAAAGTATCGCTTTGTGGTTGTGGCGCATCTGCCAATAAACCCTATTGCGATGGCGCACATAAGCAATTGATTTCTACTGACAACAAAACGGTTTAATACCAAGCGCAATGGTTGAATAGGTTGTATATGAAATGAAATAAAACATTGAACACATGCCCACAAAAAAAACATTGGTAATAGGTGCATCTGAAAATAAAGATCGATATAGTTATTTAGCAGTGCAACTCTTGCGTAAATATGCTCATCCTGTTATAGCTATTGGCAGAAAAGAAGGAATGGTAAGCGATGTTTCAATTATCACCAATATGCCCAATGAAAAAGAAGTAGATACCGTTACGCTATATATTAACCCCACTGCACAAAAAGATTTTTATACATATATAGTAAGCCTTCATCCTAAGCGAATTATTTTTAATCCAGGAACCGAAAATGATGAATTGTCTGCACTGGCTAAAGCAAATAATATCGAACCAATAGAAGCATGTACATTGGTAATGTTAAATACAGGGCAATATTAGAAGAAGAATTATGCATAAAACAATATTTTACTGCTTTATTTTATTTGTATTTTCTTGTTCAACTCCACATAAAATAGCCACACCAAAAAATAGTGAACTAAATATTGCATTTGGATCTTGCAACGATGTAAAAAATCCCAATCTGTTGTGGGATGATATTATTGAAAAAAATCCCAGTAACTGGATATGGCTAGGTGATAATATTTATGGCAATGAGAAAGACTTAACAGTATTCACAAGCAATTACGCAAAATTATTAGCCGATACAGGCTATCAAAAACTGCAGCACTTTGCAAATATTGAAGGCATTTGGGATGATGGAGATTATGGCCCCAATAACGGTGGAAGGGATTATGTGTATAAAGACAGCACTAAAAACATGTTGATGCAATTTTTAGGTGTGGGTGAAGATGATGAGAGAAGAAAAAGAGGGGGCATATATTACAGTAAAACCATTCAGCAAAATAACCTTGCAGTAAAAATCATTTTTTTAGACACTCGTTATTTTAGAGATTCACTTATTTATTTAAAAGATTCTATTATACCCAATATAGCGGGTGATATGTTGGGTAACAACCAATGGAATTGGTTTGCAAACGAATTAAAAAACAATGAGTCAGACCTAACCATTATTGCCAATGGAGTACAGGTATTGGCAACTGGACATCGTTTTGAAAAATGGAGTAATTTTCCCACTGCTAAAAAAAGGCTTTTTCAATTACTTCAAACGTACCCGCCCAAAAAAATGTTTTTTATTAGTGGTGATAGGCATGTGGGTGAAATATCGCTTACAAACTTGGAGGGATTTAATTATCCAATTATTGATGTAACCAGCAGTAGCTTAACTAATCCTTGGTCAAAGCCCAGAGTCGAGTACAATTCAATGCGTAAAGGTCAATTGGTATATCCGATTAACTTCGGATTAATAAAAATCAACAAAAAAAATCGGGAAACAAAAGTTACCGTTTCTTTGGAAGGAGATGAAGGTAAAGTATATGAAATGATTGTATTTTAAATGACCAAATTTTCCGGCTGAATTATAAATAATAAAAAGGAGTTAGCAATTTATGCGCTAACTCCTTTTTTATGAAATATAAATGATTACAGTCTTATTTATTTGGCTGTAAAGCTTCTACTTCAGGTAATGCAGAGGATAATTCATCATCAGTAAATTCGTGATTGGTTAATTTACCTTCAAAATAATCTGCATAAGCTTGCATGTCAACAAATCCATGACCACAAAGATTAAATAAAATAGTTTTTTGAACGCCTTCTTCTTTGGCTTTCTTCGCTTCTCTAATTACTTGTGCTATAGCGTGCGTTGCTTCAGGAGCAGGAATAATACCCTCTGCTTTGGCAAACAAAACACCGGCTTCAAAACATTCTAATTGTTGCAATGCTTGCGCTTCAATTAAATTATCCTTTAGTAACTGGCTGCATAAAACACTTGCGCCATGGTATCTTAAGCCTCCTGCGTGAATAGCAGCCGGACTAAAATTATGACCCAATGTATACATTGGCAATAATGGTGTATAGCCTGCAGTATCACCAAAATCATACATGAATTTACCTTTTGTTAATTTAGGGCAAGATGCTGGTTCTACTGCTATTGCTCTCACATTTCTTGTTCCATTAATTTTGTGTTTTAAAAACGGAAATGCAAGACCTGCAAAGTTAGAGCCGCCACCCAATGGGGCAATTACAATATCGGGGTAATCGCCAGCCATTGCCATTTGTTTTTCAGCCTCTTGGCCTATAATTGTTTGGTGTAATAAAACATGATTTAATACAGAGCCTAATGCATATTTTGTATTTGCGTCTTGAGCCGCCATTTCAATGGCTTCAGAAATGGCAATACCTAAACTTCCTGTTGCATGTGGGTCTTTGGCAAGAATATTTCTGCCTGCTTGTGTTCTGTTGCTAGGGGAAGCGTACACATTTGCGCCGAACATATTCATCATAATTTTACGGTAAGGTTTTTGGTCGTGGCTGATTCGTACCATATATACGTCGCAATCAATGCCAAATTGCTTACAAGCAAAACTTAATGCTGTTCCCCATTGACCTGCACCTGTTTCAGTTGTGATTTTTTTTACACCCTCTTGCTTACTATAATAAGCTTGTGCAACAGCTGTATTGGGCTTATGTGATCCACTAGGACTTCCGCCTTCGTATTTGTAATAAATTTTTACAGGTGCATCTAATAGTTTTTCAAACCCTGTAGCCCTAAAAAGGGGTGAAGGTCGCCATATTTTATAAATGTCAAGTACTTCGTCGGGTATATCAATATACTGTTCAGTAGATACTTCCTGCTTAATTAATTCCATTGGAAACAAAGGCGCCAAATCCTCAGGGCCAACAGGCTGCTTAGTTCCGGGATGTAATGGAGGAAGGGGCTTGTTGGGCATGTCTGCTACAATATTGTACCATTGCCTTGGCATGTCATTTTCGTTTAGAAAGATCTTTTTGCTCATGGTAGTTTATTTGGTTTTTTATTATTTGGAAGTTACAAAACTTATACATTATAATAAAAAAATAATAGTACTTCATCCTTGAATACTGGCAATGCTGTATTCAAATGGGGGGGGGGATTAAGTTCTTCAAACAGTTGATTGACCACTTAAGCTAACCTATTTTTAAATAAAAAAGGAGTTAACGGATTACGTTAACTCCTCTAACAATTTTTTAGTATTTCTTATGCATTATTTTTTTTTCGGCTTGCTTCATTTTCATGTGCTTTCTTTGCTAAACCATTGAGGCCGTATTTCAATACAATTGGTATGAATACGGGAATCAACCTGCCTAATATTGGAAATTCAAGTGTATATAGAAATGAGACCAAAAAAATAACAGGAACTACAAACGTGAAATACAGTCCCAAACGAATGCGTTCTGGCGATATTTCATGTGTTAATAATTTTTTAGATGGGTTGCTTACATATAGCCATAGTACTACATTCATAATAGCTGTTAAGATAATATTTGCTACATAAATACCATAAGGCAGGTGTAATGATACATCAGAATTATATTCGCCCAATAATCCTGAACTAAATGGCAGTAACACTACAGAGAAAAGAAAAAGCAGATTTAACCAAATTAAACGAGATGTATAGTTGTCTACATATCCAAAAATTCTGTGATGAACTGACCAATAGTAACCTACAATAAAAAAACTAATAATAAATCCTAATAGCTTTAAACCCATATGCGATAGTGATTGCCAAAGTAAACCATCTGTTGCATGTTCTATAACAGGCACTTTAAATTCTATTACCAATAATGTTATAGCAATGGCAAAAACCCCGTCACTAAAAAAAGAAATTCGGTCTAACTGATAATGCATCTTCGATTTGTCGTGTTTTGCTTCTGACATGATTTTTTATTTTTTATTGGTTATTATTTTAGCATTTTTAATTTTTAGCTGCCCCCTCATTTCTTTTGCAGAAGAAGTGAAATATTGGTGCTTGTCAAAAAAAGTCAATTGCATTGTTTTCCAATCTTCTGAAGAAAGAATGCTTTTGTGATTTAATTCAATAAAAAGATTTTCACTGATTGTAAAATAATCATCTCTTCCTAAATAATCTAAATCTGCATCGCAAATAACTTCTTCCATAAGGTTAGTAGGAGATTGTGGTATTTTGGTTGCCATAATCATTCCGCAAATGACCTCTATATCTTTTACTGAAAACCCCCAAGCTGGTAAATTTTCTTTTGCAAATTGGCAGCCTCTTACTTCGTGCTGCTTTTCATCCCAAATGTATCCTATGTCATGTAACCAAGCAGCAGTTTTCAATAAGTGGAGTTGATGCGGACTTAGTTTTTCATTAATTCCGTGTAGTTCACTTTTTTCCACAACATCTCTTATATGATGAATGCTATGATAGGTAAGGTGTGGCGGAAGGTTTTTCATTAAAAACTGTTCTATTTGAAGATATTTTTCATCAATAGAGATCAACAATTCGTTCTTAAAAAACGGCACTTCAAATACGCTCACTGGTTTCTCCTTCCCCTTTACTAAGATTGGCGCTAATGCTTTAAATGCAAAACTTGAATTGTCTTTTAAAGCACTATATACTGATTCCGACACTATAATCTGTCCTGCTTTTGCATACGAGCATAAACGAGAAGAAAGGTTTACTGCGTCACCAATTACAGTATAATTCATTTGAACTTTCGAGCCAATATTTCCGGAAATAACCTTACCTGTATTTAGTCCGATACCAATTTCAAGAGGCAATTGATTTTTTTTCTTTCTGCTAACATTTAACTCTTCTAATTTTTGTTGCATTTCAATTGCAGTAAGTAAAGCTCGCTCTACATCATTGTCTGATCCAAGCGGTGCACCATAAATTACCATCAATGCATCACCAATTATTTTATCAAGAGTACCATTGTATTTAAACACTACTTCAATCATTTTATCGAAGTATTCGTTTAGTGTATCAACTACATCACTTGCACTCATCTTCTCACTCATTGAGGTAAATCCTCTTATATCGCTAAATAGGGTAGTTACTTCTAGCTCTTGACCCCCTAAATTTAAGTGCCCTTCATGTTCTAAAATTTGGTCTACAATTTGTTTTGACACATATTTCTTAAATGTAGATTTTATTTTATCTAGGTTTGAAATATCTTCCAAGGCAATTACTAAACCAATAGATCCTTTCATTTCATCAATCAATGGCGAAATGGAGAGATTCACTAAAATATCAGCACCATTAACCATTAACTGATGATTACTTTCTTTTAGTGTGGCCGAATCGGTTTCTACTTTTTGTAAAAATTCAATTAGTGGCTGATTGTGTTCAAACACAATTTCATAATGATTGCCAATTATTTCATTGCGCTGAAGTTGAAGAATCTCCAATGCTGCATTGTTCACCAGATCTACCTCTCCAAATAAATTAGTAGTAATAACACCGGTATGTATAGATTCCATTACACTAGTATTAAATCGTTGCGATTCAATTAAGGTATCTAGTAACGATGTATTACTGTATGCAATACTAGCTTGAGCTGCAATAGCCGAAAGCATACTTCTATCGTTGGGGGTAAAAGGGCTTAATCCGGTTCTTAGTTCTTTGTCGAGTAAAACAATAGCACCAATTACTTTCTTTTTTTCTGTTAATGGAGCTATGATTGAAAATTTCTTGCCTAGTTTTTGCAAAACTAGTGCATCTACCTCGATTTCTGATTTAGCAATTCTAGAGGAATTTAGTTTACTTAAAAACCCTCTTTTTCGATTGAAGATTATTGCATTTAACTCGTAATTGTTTATGTTGAAAGAAGTTCTAGGCACAAAAAGTTCAGTCGTTTTTTCTTCAGTAAGAATAAAACCTCCTGATGCATCTAAAATACTGCACGCTTTATACAGTATTTCTTGCAACAATTCTTGCACATTCTCAAATTCAAGCAATGAATTAGTTATCTCTAAAAGAGTTTCTAACTCAAGTTGCTTTAAAAGAAGTTCGTCTTTGGCCATTAATAAATTGGTTAAAGAGATTTTACACCTTCTTCTTCGTCTTCAAAAACAGTAGAATATTTAGTAATCCCCATGATGTTAAATGTTTTATTTACTATGGGCGCCAAATTACAATAGCCTAGTTTACCGTCTACTTGTTGAAGTTTTTCAATAATTTCAATGAGTATCGAAACACCAATGCTGTTTACCACCTTAGTGCCCCCCATATTCAACAAAAACTTATTGATACCTTCCGACATCTTTTCGTAGCATACAGTTGAAATTTGTTCGCCACCAATATTGTTAAGGTAGCCTTCTGTTGCTATTACAATTACATCATTTACTTGCTTCGTTACTATTTTAAAATCGTTCATATATTTTTCTTTTTAATCATTGTTACTGTTGTACCATCTTCATTTGATTCAAACTCAACTGAGTCGACTAGCGCTTTAATTAATTCAAGCCCCCAGCCACGCT
This sequence comes from Sphingobacteriia bacterium, assembly GCA_947452295.1. Taxonomy (GTDB): domain Bacteria; phylum Bacteroidota; class Bacteroidia; order Chitinophagales; family Chitinophagaceae; genus Sediminibacterium. The sequence goes on along the minus strand of CANGCK010000009.1, from coordinate 48,212 downwards.
TTCTTTCTCCTGCTAATTTGTTTTCAATTTTTGGTATTGCTACTTTCGACTTGTCAAATCCAATACCCTGATCTATTACTTTAATTATTAAAGATTCATCATCAATAATAAAATGTATAAATACATTATTGTTAGACAATGAATGTTCAAATGCATTAATGCATGCTTCAATAAGGGCCATGCTAATTTCAGCGGATTGCTCTTCTGTAAGCCCCATGTGATTGCCTACCAGCTCTGCCGTATGGGTTGCAATTAACTCCATGTCGGGTATCACCGGCAATTTTAGTTCAATTGTTGGTTTATCCATGTTTGATGGTTTTTAATGTGTATGATGTTATTCTACTTTTTTTTAATTACAATAATGGTAATATCATCCGGATTATTTTTTCCATTCAACCAGTTATCTACCGACTCTATGAGCTTGTCTTTAATAGCCAATGCATTTTCTTTAGCAACTTGTTCAATAACCTGATGTACTCTTTGGTAGTCGAATAGTTCACCTTCTTTATTTGGCGCTTCTGGTAATCCATCTGATATCAATACTATTACATCCCCTGCATTAAATGATCTTGTTGTTTCGTCAAAATATTCATCCCTTAAGCCACCTAATGGGAGTCCACTTAATTCTATTTCTTCTACATTGTTATTTTCAGCATTGAAATAATAGACAGGAGGCATAGCAGCTGAACTCAATGAAATACTCGATTCCTTGATTTTTAATATATTGAGACTCATGCGCATGGTACCTAAATCCACTTTTTTAATTACCTTGTTCAATTGCTTAAGTATATCATTGGGTAATTCAGCAGTAATGCCATTTAAGCCTGCTTTAGCAATAGAAACCATCATGCCAGATATAATCCCATGACCAGTTGCATCACCACAAACAACAAACAAGTCTCCATTTTCTTGTTCAAAGAAATCATAATAATCACCACCAATTTCCGTAGAGGATCTCAGGAATGTAGCAATTTCTAAATCTACTCTGTTGGGAAGTTGTTTAGGTAACATGCTTTGTTGAAAATCTTTTGCTGCCTTTAATTCGTCTGATCTTCTTTCATTTTCAGCTTTATCTAATGATCTTTTAGATTGGTATTTCCCAAATAAATAGATCCCAAACCCTAATGCAATTAAATATATGATATATGCCCACCAAGTTCTGTACCATGGAGGCAAAATGGTAAACTCCATAGTAGCTTCTTTACTAATCTGCAAGCTTGCATCAATTGCTCTTACATGCAGTATATATTTTCCTTCTCGTAGATTAGTGTATTCTTTTTTCGAATCAATTGTATAGTTACTCCAATCATCATCTTGCCCTTCTAACCAATAGCTAAATTGAATTTTTTGCTCGTTTCCAAATATGGGGTATGCTACTTCAAAAGTGAGTTGATTTTTATTAAAAGGCAACTTTTGATGATCTACGTTTATAGCAGAATCCTGATAATATACGGCAGTGATTAATGCATTATAAACTGTAGATTTATTTTTTATTGCAATTGATGGAACATACCTAAATAACTTGTCATCTTGTGAGCCTATCCATAGTATTTCATTGTCGCCCTTTCCTTCAGCAAAAAAACCGTTCGATAATTCAGTCATGTTTACTTTTTCAAACGGATATTTTATTATTGATGGCGGTTGATTTTGGTTGATCTGTAATTTATACAACCCTTTTAATGTTTTTATCCAATTGGTGCCGGATGCTTCATTGTATGTTATAGACAATACATTGTTCTTTACTATGCTATCTAAACTCCAACCTGTAAAATTTAATTCATATTTTTTACCATCCATACTAAAAATACGATTCGATGAATCTACTGCATGGTATTGATTTATGCCTGATTGAAAAAAGCGAAAAGTTTTTGAATTGCTAAATTTCTTATTGGGTATCAATTCGTGAAATGTACCTGCGCCATCAATTGTATAAGTGTAAATTAATGGACCATCAACAGTATTTAGCAATAATTTTCCAGGCGCTGATTCTACAAAATCTGAAATGTAATTTTTAATATTATTCTTTATTGGCAATTCTTTCCATTGATTATTTTGAAATTTGTGTATGGTTAGTCCTTTGCCTGCAGATATAAGCAATTGCTTATTAAGTAAACTTTGTTTAGATACACTAGTATAATATTGTGTTTTAATTATACTTGTTTGTGCATTTTTAGAGCTTTTTATATTATAATTATTGGAGGTTATCAAAAGGTTATCGAAAATTCCTATATCATTACCTGTTTCATCTACACCTTGCGATTTAAATATGATCGATCCAAAATTATCTTTAGGTGGCATCAGTTCATATAAGTCGATAGAAGTTTTTACATACAACCTACCATTCAATCTTACAATATCACCTACGCTTCCATATAATCCATTAGTAGTGGTAAAATAAGTAAGCGACGGATCTGTTGTAATAGCTGATGCACCTCGGCCACTTACCCAGATATCGTTGTTTCTATCCTGAAAAATATCAGCAACATAATTTGATTCTAGCCCAACCGCTGTATTGATAATTTTGATAAGATTAAGTTGTTGGTCAAGAATTAGCAATCCAAATTTAGAAGTACCCACAGGTATTAATCCATTGTGTAATACAGTATTTGTTAAATAAACTTCTCCTTTTATTATTAGTTCATCTAGTTTAGGTGTTATTGTTTTTGTGAATACCCCATTTTTTTGTAATAACCAAAAACCAATATTTCTTGAAGCTAAAAGTATATTTCCATTGTTGAGCTGGTACATGGCTTCTACTCTATTTTTGGCAAATATTTCAGCACCTTTTAATAATACAAATTCATCGCCTATTAATTCTTTCAAACCAACACCCCATTGCCTAATGAATATTCTATTACCAGCTTTATGCATTATGTGTATATCCGGATAAAAGTGCCATACTTTCAAACATTTGTTGTTGTAATATTTATAAATCGCACTATCAGCCTGAAAAAATACTGTGTCATTTTTTAAAACCAACCCCCATACCCGACTTGTTACTTTATCTTTTTCAGGAAGCGAATTTGAAAGCGATACATATTCATATTGGTTTGCTGCACTTTTTTTAATGTATCCAAAATTAAAGTTAGAAGCAACATACATTTTTCCTTTTGTATCAATTTCTATTTTTCTACCCTCTGCATTATAGGGTACACCTTTTAACTTTAATTGTTTTACTCGTTTTCCATCATATACAGCAATGCCATTCATATGGTTGCCTACTAAAATAATGCCATTGGTATCTTGTGCAATCGTCCAGTTAGCACCTCTGCCATTAAAGAAGTCTCTTGTATATTTACTGATGAAATAATTCCCCTGCTCCATTGGATTTCCTTGTCCAAATACACCAATGATAGTTGTCAATGCAATTGCAGTGAATAGTAAGCGCATAATTAAATATTGGATAGGTTAAAAAATTAGTTTTTCTTGATGACAATAATGGTAATGTCATCGGGATTATTTTCGCCTTCAAGCCAACTATCAACAGCATTAATAAGTTCGTCTTTAATCACATTCGCTTCGTTTGAGCCATGTTTTTCAATTAGTTCATGAATGCGAAAATAATCAAACAAGTTGCCTTCTTTATTAGGTGCTTCAGGCAATCCATCCGATAAAAGCACAAATGCATCTCCCTGATTAAATGTCCGCTCTTCTAAATCAAAGCACTCTTTTCTTAATCCCCCCAAAGGCAATCCACTCATTTGGATTTCTTCTACTTTGCCGCTTGCTGCTACATAATGGTAAATCGGAGGCATTGCAGCGGAACTCATCATTACTTTGTTATCGGTAATCTGAAGCATATTTAAACTCATGCGCATCGTACCTAAATCAACTTTTTTAATCACTTCATTCAGCTGTTTTAGTATGTTATTTGGCTGAGATACACTGATGCCATTTAAGCCTGCTTTTGCAATTGACACCATCATGCCAGAAATAATTCCATGACCGGTTGCATCACCACAAACAACAAACAGGTCTCCATTTTGCTGTTCAAAGAAATCATAATAATCTCCTCCTATTTCAGTAGAAGACCTTAGGTAGGTAGCAATTACTAAATCACTTCTCAAAGGAAGCGTTTTTGGCAACATGCTTTGTTGAAAATCTTTAGCAGCTTGTAATTCAGTGTTTTTCCGTTCGTCTTCTAACTTTTTCTTTTGCTGTGTTTCTCTGTACTTTACAAATAGTTTGATGAGAAATCCGATGGCTACAATATAAATTAACAATGCCCACCACGAGAACCAAGGTGCGGGGTAAACATGTATTGTTAGTGTTGCACCTTTTTCATTCCATACTCCATCATTGTTACTGGCTTTTACCTTAAATGTATAGGTACCCGATGGCAAATTAGTATAGCTTGCAAAATGCCTACCTCCCGAATAATTCCAATTATTATCATACCCTTCCATTTTATAAGCGTATTGATTGAACTCGGGACTTTTATAATTGAATGCTATAAATTCTAGCGAGAGTTGATTTTCGTTGTACTTCACTTCAATCACTTCTGAAGATGCTGTTGCTTCAATATTAATTGTTTTTCCTTTTTTAGCAATTGATTGTATAATTACATCTGGCGCATTAGGATTGTCTTTAACTGTTTCTGGAAAGAAATAATTAGCTCCTACCAGTCCACCATAAGCCAATTCTCCGTCTTTACTTTTTGCAAAAGATGTTGCGTTGTATTCATAATCTTGCGCGCCATCATTTTTATAAAAACCTTTGAATGTTTTTCTTTTTGGATCATATCGAATAATTCCAAAATTACTCGAGCTCCATACCATTCCATTTTTATCTACTATTGCATCATATAAATATTGGTTGGGTATACCATCTTTTAGGTTAAGTATTTTATGCGTTTTTGTTTTTAAGTTAAGCTCCATTAATCCATAGCCAAATGTTGGAATATATACGAATTGATCATTTAACACATCGGCATACGACATAATTAAATATTGAACTGTATTTAACTCAATCCAAGGAGTTAGATTAGTTAGCTCACCCGTTTGTTCATTCCATCTCCAAAAATGTTTATTGGTGAGCAAATAGGTTTTACCTTCTCCCTTATTGATGATATATTTTATCCTAGAGTTGATTTTTAACAATGGTGTATAGGCCTTCATTTGTATTACCCCATTTTTATCTGCTATTACAATGCAAGTATCTCCACCAGTTATTAAATCACCGGTTTTTGTGAGATAAAAAAATGATTGATTAGGAAGCGCCGCCAATTTACCGGCTTTATAATCTTTTGTAAGATTGGTTATTTCCGAGAAAACTTTATCGGTATTACGTTTTCTATATAATATTCTTCCTGCTTTAGATGACCCCATTGTATAAATAGCACCAGTATGGTCTTCACCAAAAACCCATCTTCTCGATTCCAGCGATTTTGCATCGTTTAAATAGCGTGTAGCTGTTCTTTTTTCTCGATTAATCATTGTTATACCTGCACCTGCTTCTAAACCTCCAAGCCATAAATTATTTTTAGAATCAAAGAAAGTACCCCATGTTTCTGAAAATCCCAAGGGCATCTCTGCAGGCTCTTTTGATAAGAGGTAATTCATTTTTTTTAGATTTGGATCATATTTAAGCATGCCCGATGCAGAGCTTCCTATCCAAATATTCCCTTCTTTGTCTTCAATTATATTATAAAATACATCACTTTTTATTCCTGAATTGGGCGCTGTACTTTTGTTGATATGTGTGAAATTACCGGTAGCTAGATCCATTATCTCCAACCCCAACCCGTCAATCCCCATCCATATCTTCTTTTTATCTTTAGTTAGACAAAGAGACCTGATTTGTCCGGCAGAAATCGAATTGGATTGATTGTTGTCATGCAAATACTTGGTGCTTTCGCCCGTTTTTACATTAAGTTTTACCAATCCTTTCGAACTTCCAATCATGTATTCGTTGCTGCTGATTTTAACAGCCTGAAAACAAAATAATTGGTCGGCGGGATCCGCACTTTTAAAGAAACGGCGGGTAAATTTTTGACTGCGTTGATCAAAGAATACAACCCCATTGCCAGTTGTTATCAATAAGGTATGTCCATCGATGGGAACAACAGATACAAACGAGTTATCTAACCATTTTAGGTTTCTATCAAGTGCTTCCGGAAACCAATGCCTGTTGAATTTTCCTGTTTTTAGGTCTAATACAATTAATCCAGTTGAAAAAGAAGTGATGTAGAGTAGTTGTCGAGTAGAATCTAAATAAAAGTTAAGTATTAATCCAAGGGTTGAAGATTGTAAATTGGGAAATTGTTTTCTAAATGCAGCTGCATAACCCGGGTTGTAGTTTTTCCATTCATCTTTTTTGCGGTCATACATCGAAATATTTCCCATGCTAGTTCCAGTCCAAATATTTCCTTTGTTGTCTTCCATTGCACCGGTTCTCCAACCGATACTTATCGTATTACTATCGCTAGATATTGGCTCGAATTTTTTAACGCTATACCCATCATAACGATTCATTCCCCCTTGGGTACCAGCCCATATATACCCCAGATGATCTTGAAAAACGCTATAAGCAGAGCTTTGCGATAAACCTTGTGCAATGCTAATACTTTGAAATTTGTAATCGGATGGTAATTGGCAAAAACAAATGACGCCCTTAAGTAATATGAGGAGCAAAAAAGCTGACCGCATAAGTAGTTAGTTTTGGTATTGGATTGGTTCTAAAATTATTGGTTCTCCAATTGGTACAACCCAAACTAACCCATAATAAAGTCCTGATTTGTTGCTTATTTGTCCATTTTTCTGTCTTTTTTACAATTTAGCTAATAAAAAAGCCATTTTTACCCTCCCCATCCCTCTCTGTCCAAACTTCTGTATTGAATGGCTTCGGCAACATGTTCAGATTGAATATCTTCAGAATCTGCTAAATCGGCAATGGTTCTGCTAACTTTTAATATCCTGTCGTAAGCGCGGGCACTTAGGTTTAACCTTTCCATGGCTTTTTTTAGCAGACTTTCCGAAACCTTATTCAACACACATACTGTTCTTAATGTACCCGAACCCATTTGTGCATTTGCATAAATACCTTCTAGCTCCTTAAAACGATTTGCTTGTATTGCTCGTGCTTTAATTACTCTTTGCCTAATATTGGCAGATGTTTCGCCAAGCTGCTCTTGAGTATTGGTAAGAGCAGTAAACGAAACGGGTGTAACTTCTACATGTAAATCGATGCGATCTAATAATGGCCCCGATACCTTATTCAAATATTTTTGAACGATGCCAGAACCGCAGGTGCAGTCTTTTTCGGGGTGATTGTAAAATCCACAAGGGCATGGGTTCATAGAAGCCAGTAACATGAAGTTTGCCGGAAAATCAAGTGCCATCTTTGTCCGAGAGATACTTACTTTCCGCTCTTCCATTGGTTGGCGCATTACTTCTAATACAGTACGTTTAAATTCGGGTAGCTCATCTAAAAACAATACACCATTGTGTGCTAAGGAGATTTCTCCTGGTTGAGGATTGCTACCACCTCCCACTAAGGCCATATCTGATATTGTGTGGTGGGGCGACCTAAATGGTCGTTTGTTAATCAAAGCACTGCCTGTAGGTAGTTTGCCTGCAACACTATGAATTTTAGTTGTTTCTAATGCTTCTTGAAGTGACAAAGGTGGTAATATTGTGGGCATTCGCTTGGCTAGCATGGTTTTACCAGCGCCCGGCGGGCCTATTAAAATTGCATTATGTCCGCCTGCGGCGGCTATTTCCAATGCCCGCTTTATATTTTCTTGCCCTTTTACATCCGTAAAATCAAAATCATATTGATCTTGGGTATTAAAAAAATCATCACGTGTATTCACCACCTCAGGTTCAAGGGTTGCTTCATTTTCAAAAAACGATACCACTTGATTGATGTGGTCTACCCCATATACGTTTAATTGATTTACCATCGCCGCCTCCCGAACATTGGGTTTAGGAACAATCAAGCCTTTAAATCCTTCTTTACGCGCTTGTATTGCAATGGGTAAGGCACCCTTAATAGGCTGCACAGATCCATCTAACCCTAATTCACCCATAATAACATAATGTGAAAGCTCTTCGGCATTAGCCAACTGTTCACTAGCCGCTAATACACCAATGGCAATCGGTAAATCAAAAGCCGAGCCCGTTTTTTTAATGTCGGCAGGAGCAAGGTTTACTACTACTTTAGTACGGGGCATATGAAAACCATTGGTTTTAATTGCACTTTCTGTTCTTTGTAAACTTTCTCTTACCGCATTGTCCGGAAGACCTACAATCGCATAACCTTGCCCCATGCTAACATTTACTTCAATAGTAATAGTGATCGCCTCAACGCCATACACAGCGCTGCCAAATGTTTTAACCAGCATAATTTTTTAAAAATTAGCCAAAAGAAGCAACGAAAATAATTGACACAATGCAGTAAATTCAACTACCTCTCTTGGGGATGAAAAATTAGAGAGGTTACAAACAATATAAAGATAAAGTAAAAAGTCAAAAGTAAAACGTAAAAATTCAAAAGTAAAAAGTGAAAACTCAAAAGTCTAATTCAACATTTCTCCAACAAATCAACCACCCCTTCTCTTTTTAAAATCAAATAACCCAGGCGGTCGTTACTAATCCCTTCTTTTAGTTGGTAACTAAAAGAAAGTTGATCATTATGCACACTGGTTTCAAAATAGCGAAATTGTATATTGCTGTACTGCTTTAATGGTTCTCCAATTTCATATAAATGCGTGGATAAAATAAATAAGGCATTATTCATTTTTCTTAACCCCTCAATTACAGTGGTGCTGCACTTTACCGCATCTTGCTGATTGGTGCCTTTAAACAACTCGTCAATTAGTATCAGCCATTTTTTTCCATCACTTATTCTGTTGATGGTACTTTTAATTCTTTGTACTTCATTGAAGAAAAAACTTTCTCCTTTTGCAATATTGTCCATCACCTGAATATTACTCAGTAGTCCATCAAAGTAGGTGAGTCTCATTTTTTGAGCAGGAACACCCATTCCTATATGCGCTAAGTACACCGCAATTCCCGCAGCTTTAATAAACGTGCTCTTGCCTGCCATATTTGCTCCCGTAAGAAATAAAAAATTTTCTTTCTCATGAAGATTAACTGTATAATCTATTGGGTGTTGAACTAGAAAATGATACAATCCATCTACCGCCATTAATGGCGCTGTTTGCTCTACGAATTCTGGTAAACAAAAATCATATTTTATACCGGCTTTTGCCAAACTCATATAGGCATCTAGTTGGTGGTAAATATTCATTAATGCAATTGCTTGTTGTTTAAACCGATATTTTATAAAGTTGGCATAAACAAGCATTTCAATAGGAGTTAATGTGTTTTTATTTTTCTGTATCATCTCCTGAATAATAGGCTTATCAAGCAAAAGGGTAAGCTCTTGTGCAATTGTATGGAGATGATTGCTTTGGTTGTTGATAGAAATATTGTCTACAATTATTTGCATGCCCTTTACAAAATCCATTGTATGTTGTACCGAAAACATTGTAAAGGAGTAATCGTCTTTATGCCAAAACTTATACCACCAACTATTAAAATATTCGGGCACTGCAGGGTAATTATCTACAGCCGTTTCGTAATATTTTTCTAATACCATGATGGTGCCGTTGGTAGGATTTACCGGCCATTGTAAAACAATAGATTGTAAATGCTGAATCGTTTTTTGCGTTTGAATGATTGCATCCGAAGATTCAAGGGGATTCGATAATAATAACCGCAAATATTCTCTCCCACCATTGGTAGTGGTAAAATTTATATGATGAAAAATAGACTGATCTTCTTCTGTATTAAAAATCGAAAGATCGTTTTGGGTTATTTTGTCAACCTGCATAAAATGAATTATTCTCTATTAAATAATAGTCGTTCTCCCCATTGTGATTCATTAAACTGCCCTTTTCCATAAACAGGATGCCCATTTACAAAAGTATAGTCTATTGTGGCAGGAACGGTGAACCCTTCTAAAGGGCTCCAACCGCATTTGTACAATATGTTTTCTTTACTGATGGTGTTGGGTTGATTCATATCTACCATCACTAAGTCGGCAAAATAGCCTTCCCTAATATACCCACGTTCTTTAATTTGAAAACAATCGGCTACAGCGTGACTCATTTTCTGGACTACTTTTTCCAAACTAATTTTACCTTCACGCACATAATGCAACATCAATTGCAACGAATGTTGTACCAATGGTAATCCTGCATGCGCTTGCTCATAATCTCCTTGTTTTTCTCCCCAAGTATGAGGGGCATGATCGGTGGCAATAATGTCTAATCGGTCATCTAATAATGCAGTCCATAAAGCATCTCTGTTATTTGCTGCTTTAATTGCAGGGTTGCATTTTATTTGATTACCCAATCGATCATAATCATCTGCCGTAAAATGTAAATGGTGTACACATACTTCTGCAGTAATTTGTTTGTCACCCAATGGAATCATATTGGTAAACAATTGTAATTCTTTTGCGGTAGAAATATGCAGTATATGCAAACGACTGCCATTTCTTTTGGCATATTGTATGGCTTTAAATGATGATTCAAAACATACTTCTTCGTCGCGTATAATCGGATGGTCAGCGGGTACTAAGCGTTGTTTCGAGTTTTTAAGTTGATGATATTTTTCAGTAAACAAGGGCTCGTCTTCACAATGTGTAGCTATCAGCATCTCCGAACTGCCAAACACTCTTTCTAAAACCAATGGACTATTTACCAATAAGTTACCAGTTGATGACCCCATGAAAATCTTCAAGCCACAAATGCTATTTTTAAATCGGTTGGCTTGTAAAATATCTTCTAAATTGTCATTCGATGTGCCCATGAAAAACGAATAATTGGCCAATGAACTTTCCTTGGCACGCATATATTTTTGTTCTAGTAAATCGAGCGTAAAAGTTGGTGGCTTTGTATTGGGCATCTCCATAAATGAAGTAGTGCCTCCTGCTACAGCAGCCCTTGCTTCAGAATAAATGGTGGCTTTATGCGTTAACCCCGGCTCTCTAAAATGAACCTGATCGTCAATAACACCCGGTAACAGTACTTTATTTGTTCCAATGAAGTCCTCCGACTTGGCTTTTATATCTATACTGCCACCTATTTTCTCGATTCTGCCGTTTTTTATTAGAATATCTCCATAAATCCTTTGTCCTTCATTAACAATGCACGTATCTTTAATAATTATATTATGTTGCATAAGCATAGTATTTAAAATCCAAAACTCAACTGAGATGCAATTTATTAAATCCTTTTGCTTAGCCCTTATTTATTTAAGCCCATTTTTCGTGTCAGCACAATCAACTTACATCCCATTGGGCATGAAAGATTATTCGTTGATAGAAAGATTGGAAATAAAAAGCCAGCATCCCGAATTAAATTTTAGCCACATAAAACCATTAAACAGGCGTTTATATACTCAACAAGTAGAACAATTAGATAGTTTAATAAAAACAGGTGGCGATTTTGCAGAACGTTTTAGCAAGGTAGATCAATACAATATCAATAGATTTTTAACAAATAATGCCGAATGGACTTCAAGCCCAGCATGGAAAAAACCACAAAATATATTTCATCATTTCTTTAACACAAAGAGCAATTTTGTTGAAGTTCACAATAAAGACGTTTATTTTCAATTGAGTCCTTTAATGACGTTAGAATATGGCAAGGAAGATGGATATAATAAAATGGTTTATCATAGTGCTCGTGGAATTAGTGTACGGGCAAAACTTGCAGATAAAATAGGGTTTGATTTGTACTTTACAGATAACCAAGAGCGTGCACCTCGCTATGTGCAGTCCTGGGTGGCTCAACACCTTGCAATACCTGGTGCCGGCTATTTTAAACCATTGGGCATTGTAGAAGGCTACGATTATACCGAAGTGAGAGGGTCTATCAACTGGAGAGTTACGAAGATGATTGATATGCAATTTGGCTATGATAGAAATTTTATTGGCAACGGAATTAGAAGTGTTTTTTTAAGTGATTTTGGCAATCCTGAATTGTTTTTAAAAATCAATACAAAATTCTGGAAACTCAACTACGAAAACCTTTTTATGGAGCTAACTGCTACCAATCCTTATATTCCCAATGGTGGAAAGTTGATGCCTAAGAAATATTTTAGAATGAACCATATTAGTTTGAATGTTTTTAAATGGCTAAACATGGGCATTTTTGATGCGGTGATGTTTGGGCGTGCAGATCATTTTGATTTTATGTACCTTAATCCTATTTTGTTTTTAATGCCCGGACAACAACAATTAGGAAGCCCCGATAACAATATGTTGGGGGTTGATTTCAAAGCCAATTTGGCCAAAAGAATTCAATTATATGGACAAGTAAATTTCGATGAGTTTTATACCAAAGAATTGTTCTCCAGCAAAAATGCATGGACCAGTAAATATGCCTATCAACTGGGTTTGAAATATATAGATGTATTGGGTTTGAAGAATGTAGACCTGCAATTAGAAAGCAATCGTGTTCGCCCGTTTACCTACTCGCACTTAGATAGTGTTAGCAGCTGGACGCACTACAATCAACCTTTGGCACACCCCTTGGGATCTAATTTTCAGGAATATATCGCAGTAATAAAAGCACAACCATTAAAGCGTTTGTACCTTAATGCTAAATTAATGTATTACAAGCAGGGGTTAGATTCTTTAGGCATAAATATGGGCAATAATCCATTGGAATTATACACTACCAGGCCCCGTGACAATGGATGGATGGTAGGCAGTGGCAATCAGGCCAACTGTTTACAAATAATGTTAAACGCTTCTTACGAATTTGCAGAAAATTTCTTTTTAGATCTGTCATTTAATCGCAGAAGCTATAAAACACAATTAAACGGCGTATTGCCCGATGCTACTGTTATTTCTACCGGATTGCGTTGGAATATGGCTAAAAGAGAATTTATGTTTTAATCTTCTAAATGAATAGAGAATACAATCATTCTAGATTGTAATTTATCTAACACGTTTGAATATTTTAAAGTAGGATCTGTTTTGTGAACATCGGATAGCCCGTAACTAATTTTTATTTCGGGAGAGATGGTTACGAAAGGCAAGTATAAATTGATGCCAATACCAGCTTCTAAACCAACATCATATTTTTTAAGCTTAATCATGTCTTCGGCATTGCGAGAAGTGGCATTGTTCGACAAGTCGATATCAAATTTCATTCCTCCCAATAGGTATGCCCTGAAATTATCAATTCTATCTGAATTAAATTTTATTTGCAATGGAAAACTCATCATGGTAGAAGGTAGAATCTTCAACTGATCTATGTTTTCACCCGGCATTCTTTTTTCACCCAGCGTATATTGTATGGCTTTTCCTCCGCCAATCATTAATTGAGGATTAAATCTTGCTTGAAAATGATCGGTCATTCTTACAGTAGCCAGCAACCCCATCGTAATGCCTCCACTCGATAAGGGCGTTACAGAAAGTATACTGTCGTTTAAATAGTTGGGCGACTTTGTAAGTTGCAAATAGGAATTGTTGTATCCTAGCGTAATGCCAAAATAATACAATTGATTTTCTGAGTGCATACGATATTGTTGGCGTAATTGGGCATAGGACTGCATAGAAATCCCGATGCAACAAAATGTCAACAAGATTATTTGCTTCCGCAATAAATGGTGCATATTCCGAAACTGAGTTTTTTTAAATACGTTTGGGTAAAACTTGCTTCATTCATGATATTTAAAAATGATTTCCCTTCCGGAAAAGCCTGAACACTATCGTTCAGGTATTGATATGCGTTGTTGTCTTTAGAAAAAATTTTGCCAATGGCTGGTGTAATACCGTTCATATACAGCTGATACATCTGCTTAAAAACTGGCATAGTAGGCTTTGAAAATTCTAGTACCACCAGTTTGCCGCCTGGTTGTAAAACCCGGTACATTTCTTTCATGCCTCTCTCTAATTGCTGAAAATTTCGAACGCCAAATGCAACCGTAATTGCATCAAAACTATTATCGGCAAAAGGCAATTCGGCGCTGTCGGCATTTTGCAGCGTAATAACCTGGTCTAATTTTTTATCAATTAACTTTTTACGACCCACCTCTAACATACCATCCGAAATATCAATACCAATAATTTTTTCTGGATGTATCAACTGATGGGTAAGAATTGCAACATCGGCAGTACCGGTTGCAACATCTAATATTGTTTTAGGTTGAAGTGATTGGAGCTCTTTAATGGCTTTTTTGCGCCAGCTAATATCTATCCCTGCACTTAAAAATCGGTTCAAAAAATCATACTTAAACGCAATGCGGTTAAACATTTCTGCTACCTGATCTTTTTTAGCCAGTCCACTTTCTTTAAAAGGCACTATTTCGTCGTGAGCAAATTTAGCCATTATGCAAAGATATTCTTTTTACACCCTTTTTTGCGTTTAAACTAGGGCAAAATCCCATATATTAGGTTAATATTAAGCAAAAAATAACAATAGCTGTATCTTCGTAGCAATTGAAAGCAAGAATTTATAAATCAACAGGTAGCTGGTATGTAGCTAAAGGGGCCGATGGAAGGGTATATAATGCCCGGGCAAAAGGAGCATTTAAAATAGAAGGCATCACTTCTACCAATCCTATTGCAGTGGGTGATTATGTAGACATGGACATAGAGGCAGTTCAAGAAGAATCGGCCATCATTCAAACCATTCATGATCGGAGGAATTATGTAGCCAGAGTTTCGCCACACAACAAATACCAACACCATATTATTGCGTCTAATGTAAACCAAAGCTTATTATTTGCTACCCTTAAATCACCTAAAACCTCTCAAGGTTTCATCGATCGGTTTTTAATTTCATGCGAATCGCACCACATACCTGCTGTAATTATTTTTAATAAAGCAGATTTATATGGAAAGAAAGAATTGGAAAAATTCAATGAACTCAACGATATTTATACTGCCATTGGATATACAGTGGTGCTAACCAGTGTAGAACAACAGCAGGGTTTAGAAAAAGTGAGGGAATTATTGCAAAACAAAACCACTTTATTAAGCGGACACAGTGGGGTAGGTAAATCAACCCTAATCAATCAATTATTTCCGCAGTTTAATTTAAGAACACAAGAAGTAAGCAACTGGAGTGGAAAAGGGTTGCATACTACCACCTTTGCTGAGATGTTCGATTTAAATGAGCATAGTCAGGTAATAGATACGCCCGGTGTAAGAGAGTTTGGATTAGTAGATATTTCCAAAAAAGAATTGTCGCACTACTTTCCCGAAATGTTGGCTTTATTAAATGATTGTCAATTTAATAATTGTATGCATACCAATGAGCCAGGATGCGCTGTGAAGGCACAAGTGGGAATAGGAACTGTTTCAGAAGATCGCTATGTAAGCTACCTTACAATATTAGATACGATGGATGATAAAAATTATTAGTATTAAAATCCCTTCTTTAGTTTATACCTGGGTTGTTTAATTTTTTTGCCATTGCCCGAAACTATTTTTTCGGCACCTACATTTTTGCCATTGCTTTTACATCCCTCTTTTCTTTTAAATGTATTTCTCAAAAAACTACATGAACTGAGCGTAAATGCAAGTATAAATAGGAAAATAATTTTCTTGTTCATTGACGGATTGATTACTTTAAACACCCCTTAAAATTAATGGATTTCTTTGGTTTGGAAATACCTAACATTATAACGTTTGATGTATAGAATTATTTGAAAAACAAAAATTAAAAAGCGCCTTGCTTCAAAATTATATTATCAAAAAAATCTATAAAGCAATTACAAAATCAATATTAATTTATTTCAGGAAATTATGGTTGTAATCGCTAAACCAACCGGCATATTTAACATAGTTGTTGGCAATCCGATCAATTTCTCCATGTACCATATCAGGTGAAATGTCTTTCACTTTCTTAGCAGGGATGCCGGCATAAATACTTCCTGCTTCTACAACAGTTCCTTCTAAAACAACTGCACCAGCAGCAATGATGGAATTAGAATGAATTACACAACGATCCATTACAATAGCCCCCATACCAATCAATACATCGTCATGAACAGTACAACCATGTACCATCGCATTATGACCAATAGAAACCCGATTGCCTATTTCTGTAGGATTTTTTTGGTAAGTACAGTGAATAATAGCTCCATCCTGAATATTTACTTTGTTACCAATTTTTATATAATGCACATCTCCTCTAATAACCGCATTAAACCAAATACTACATTCATTACCCATCATTACATCTCCTACAATTGTAGCATTGGGCGCAATAAAACAGTCGGCCCCAAACTGAGGGTGCTTGCCTAAAACGGGTAGTATAACAGCCATAAAAAGTAAAAATTAAAAAGTAAAAAAGTAGAGACGATATGCTGGCGCCATTAAAATTCAAAAAAACAACAACAATCTTAACGAAATTAAATAGATAAAAGTACAAAGCCAAAAGTAAAAAACTGCACTAAGCGATAAAGCCAGCTATACATTTTAATGATTTATTGATCAAATGCGGCATTAATTGCTGTACTTCATTTAAGTTTGAGGTATGAACAACAGGCAATTATTTCTATCACACGTGGCACAAACTTCGCCAAAGCCAATTGGCATAGAAATGGCAAGGGCAGATGGCATTTATTTGTGGGACACAACTGGTAAAAAATACATAGATGCAATTGCTGGATTTAGTGTGTGCAATATTGGTCATGGAAATCTTCAAGTAGTAAAAGCAGTGCAAGAGCAAGCGGCGGCATACATGCATGTAATTGTTTATGGAGAGTTTATAGAATCGCCACAGGTATCGTATGCTTCTTTATTGGCGAACCATTTACCCGACAATCTAAATTGTGTATATTTCACCAATAGCGGATCTGAGGCAACAGAGGGCGCTATGAAATTGGCAAAACGTGTTACCAATCGTACAAAAATTATCGCTTGTAATAATGCATATCATGGAAGTACACAAGGTTCTTTAAGTGTAATGGGAGATGAATACTGGAGAAATGCTTTTCGTCCCTTATTACCTGATGTTCACCATTTTAATTTTGGTAGTAATGATTTAATAAATTCAATTGATGAGCATACTTCTTGTGTGTTAATTGAAACAGTACAAGCTGAAAGCGGAATAAATCCCCCCGACAGAAATTGGCTGAAAGCTATTCGGCAAAAATGTTTGGAACATTGTGTTTTATTGATTTTCGATGAGATTCAGGCTGGTTTTGGCAGAACAGGTACATTATGGGCATTCGAGCAATTTGAGGTAGTGCCCGATATATTGTTGTTAGGAAAGGCATTAGGAGGTGGAATGCCACTGGGTGCATTTATTGCAAGTAATCAACTCATGCGTACATTAACACATGACCCCGTGTTAGGACATATCACCACTTTTGGTGGGCATCCTGTTTCATGCGCAGCAGGCAAAGCCGCCTTCGAAGTATTACTTCAACAAAATTATATCAATGAAGTAAAATCTAAAGAACAACAACTATTACAGTTATTACAACACCCTGCAATAATATCTGTTAATCATCATGGATTGTGGGTATCACTACAATTTGCAACAGCCAAAAAGGCGCAGGCAATTGTACATCAATGTGTATTAAATGGCGTTGTAACGGATTGGTTTTTATTTGCGCCCGATCGGTTAAGAATTGCACCTCCACTTATTATTACGCATGATCAGATAGTAGAAATGTGTTCAATTATATTACAAAGTATTGAGGAAGTTGAATTGACAATTAACAATTAACAATTAACCATTGTCAATTATTCATCCTACAAAACCTTCCATACAATGTCTCGTATATCGGGATGATGTTTTTAATATCAAATAAAAGTGCTTGTTGATAAGCTGCTTCTTTCATTGTGTTTAATTTCACTTCGCTTTTAAGTAGGTCGATGGCAAAACCACTCATTGCATGAACATCACCAATATTGGCCATATAACCGGTTGCTCCGTGTACATTAATTTCGTTTAACCCACCTGCATTGGTACTAATAACAACTGTTCTAGCAGCCATTGCTTCTAGTGCAGCCAATCCAAAACTCTCATATTCTGATGGTAAAATAAATACATCACTTACTGCTAATACATCTTCAATTTGCTCTTGTTTGCCTAAAAATCGCACATCATCTATTACACCTAATTCTCTGGCTAATTCTTCACAAATATGTCGCTCTGGACCATCGCCTACCATCAATAATTTTGCAGGAATTTCTTTTCGAACATTAGCAAAAACTTCAATTACATCAGTTACTCTTTTAACCTTCCTGAAATTTGAAGCATGCATTAAAATCTTTTCGTTATTGGGCGCAATAACTTTTCTGAAAGCATCAATAGGTTTTTTATTAAAGCGAGCTACATCTACAAAATTGTAAATCACTTCAATTTCTTTTTCAATAGCAAATGAATGATAGGTTTCATCCCGTAAATTTTCTGATACTGCTGTAATCGCATCACTTTGGTTAATTGAAAAAGTAACTACCGGTTCATACATTTTATCTTTTCCTACCAATGTAATATCTGTGCCATGTAAAGTGGTAATTACAGGGATATTTCTGCCATTCTTTTGCTTCACTATTTGTTTGGCCATATATGCCGCTGAAGCATGCGGAATAGCATAGTGTACATGCAGCAAATCTAAATCGTGGTTAATAATCACATCAACCATTGTACTTGCTAATGCAACTTCATAAGGAGGATAATCAAATAATGGATAGGTGGGAACACGTACTTCATGGTAAAAAATATTGGCATTAAATACATTTAACCGAACTGGTTGCTGATAGGTTATAAAATGAACCTGATGCCCCTCATCTGCCAACGCCTTTCCTAATTCTGTTGCCAATACACCACTGCCACCAAATGTAGGATAGCAAACAATTCCAATACGCATAATATACAATTTGAATTCTACACTGCAATTAACAACTATTTTTTGATTATGTTTAATCCAACTATATGGATGGCGAACCATAACAATTGTTTATCTTCATACTATATAATATTGATTGATTATGAAAAAATTGTTATTATTTCTTTTATTGAGTCCTTTAAGTATGATTGCTCAATCAAACATTGACTCTATTTATATAAAAAATATTTCTAACGAAATTTTACGCAATGGAAAGGCACACGATTTATTGCGTATTTTAACCAAAGAAATAGGCGGTCGTTTGGCCGGTTCTCCCCAGTTTTCTAAAGCGGTTGAATGGGGGGCTAGTGCTTTAAAAAATGCAGGAGCCAATAAAGTTTTTTTACAAGAATGCATGATGCCCAATTGGCAAAGAGGGGGTAAAGACAATGCAATAATTATTCAAATCAATAAAAATAAAACCAGCAGAGCATTAGATGTATTAGCGTTAGGCAATTCTATGGGAAGTGGTGGGAAACCTGTTATTGCCGAAGTAATTGGCGTCGCTGATTTTGCAGATTTAGAAGCAAAGAAAGAGTTGGTAAAAGGAAAGATTGTTTATTTCAATTACAAATTTAATCCTACCAATATACATCCTTTCACTTCTTATGGTGAAGTAGGACAATACCGCAGAAATGGACCAAGTGCTGCTGCAAAATATGGCGCTGTTGGCGTAATGATTCGTTCTCTTACCGAAGCTACCGATAATAATCCCCATACAGGCGCTACAGCTTACGATGAAGCTTTTCCAAAAATCCCAGCCGTAGCGCTTGGCGGATATGATGCAGATTATATCTGGGAACTTTGTAATAAAACAGCTATTACCGTTTCTATAACAACAAATGGACATTTTTTGCCCGATGCAAAAGGCCATAATGTTGTTGCTGAATTAACAGGTACCACCTATCCTAATGAATATATTGCAATAGGAGGCCATCTAGACAGTTGGGATGTAAATGAAGGTGCACACGATGACGGTGCCGGTATTGTACAAACCATTGAAGTATTAAGAACATTAAAAGCATTGGGTTACCAACCTAAACACTCACTTCGCTTTGTACTTTTTGCCAATGAAGAAAATGGATTAAAAGGAGGATTGAAATATGCCGAAGAGGCTAAGGCTAAAAATGAAAATCATATTTTTGCTTTAGAAAGCGATGAAGGTGGTTTTACTCCAAGAGGTTTTGGTTTTACCATGAGTGAAAATCAATTGGCAAAAGTAAAAGCCTGGTTGCATTTATTACAACCTTATGGAACAGAAACATTAAATATGGGCGGCGGAGGTGCCGACATTGGCCCTTTAAAAACTGCATTCGGAACCGCCTTGGGAGGTTTAATCCCAGATGCACAACGTTATTTTGATATACACCATGCGCGTAGCGATGTATTCGAAAACGTAAATAAACGAGAACTCTTATTGGGTGCAGTTAACATGGCTGCATTAATTTATTTAATTGATCAATACGGGTTATAAAAGTCAAAAGTAAAAAAGTAAAAACAAAAAAAGTAAACGTAGAGACGACATACTGGCGTCTTTAAAATTCAATAATAACGCATGTAATAGCTATTAGCAAGGGTTGCATACCAACCAAAATGTTTATCAGGCGTATTTCATGTGACTACTAAAAAATAATAATTATATACACATGAAATTTAAATCAATTATTTGGAGCGTTTTAATGATTTTGTTGTTGGCACTTGCCGGATTTATATACTGGAAATATTATTTTGTATTTGCACAAGGAACCAAAGCCGGACAGTTAAATACATTTCAGCAAAAAGGATTTTTATATAAAACTTACGAAGGAAAAATTATTCAGAGTGGATTTAAAGCCAATGTGCAAAGTAATGAGTTCGAATTTAGTGTGACCGATAAAAAAGTGGCAGAAATTTTAGAGAGAAATTCTGGTCGCGAATTAAACTTACATTACAAAAGGTACTTAGGAGCACTTCCTTGGAGAGGCTTACAATCCTATATTGTAGATAGTGTATTGGAAGTCAGAACCAATGCCGGGGAAACAATATTATCTCCTAAATAGTACTAAGCTTGCAATAAAAATATAGTTGGAATTTTATGTAACTCCGGAAGTTGACTTTGCCAATTTTTTGCAGAAAGTGTTCGGATACTTTCTGTTGGACCGGTAATATCTTTGCCAACACAAATTAGCGTAGTTGGCTTGCAACATTGTACAAGATCTTTCAATAATTGATTATTTCTGTAAGGCGTTTCAATAAAAATCTGGGTCATTTTTTTTCGTTCCGACTCAGTTTCCAATTCTTTGATTTTCTTCTTTTTTTCTAGTCCATCAATAGGCAAATAACCGTTAAACTGAAAACATTGTCCATTCATACCACTTGCCATTAAAGCCAATAGGATAGAACTTGGTCCAACCAATGGCTGAACTATAATAGACTGTTGTTGAGCTGCTTCAATCAAAAGCTGCCCAGGATCAGCAATTCCAGGACAACCCGCTTCACTAACAACCCCAATATTATTACCAGCTAATAGTTCTGCAATAAATGCTTTTTTTACCGCATCTTCTGCTTTGTGAATCGTATACCATTTATAATCATCAATCACCATTTCTTTCCAAATTTTTTTAAAGAAACGGCGCGTAGTTTTTTCTGTTTCAACAAAAAAAACAGCACAATTTTTTACAGCATCTAAAATATAAGGCGGAATGGTTTCAATGGCGTCTTCTTGTAAAACAGTGGGTATTAAATAAACTTTTCCAGGCTTCATGTATCTCTATAATTGTATGCAATTATTGAAAAGTATAAACTTTATATTATCAGCAATTAATTAAGCCTCCGCTTTTTGCTTAAGAGGGTATAGGCTTAATGTTGCAGCTACCACAGCATAGGTAGGGGCTAAAATCCAACCAAGGATAGGAATAAAATGCATTAAATAAAACATCATGCCATTTCCTAGTGCTAACCCTTTGTGATTGCTAATGAAAAATACACTTTCTGCTTCAGATTTTTTATTTCGCTCCATGCTATAGTCTAACATAGAAAATCCATAGTAGTAACACTCAATTAATATAGCCATAATTGGGGTGAGCCATCCAATAATTGGTATTAAGCTAAATAAAACAATTGATAAAATATATACTGTTTGCCAAAGACTATTCCTTACAGCAATCTTGATGCCCCTGATGATATCTTTTAATAGTTGTAAAGGATTAAAAGGAAATTTTTTCCCTTCAATTATAGCTTCTGTTTTTTCACTGAGGTAGCTAAATAACGGAGAACAAACAATTAAAAAAATATATTTAAATAAAGAAAAATAAAACAACATTAAAATGATCCAAAGTATTAGCCCTCCCATTGTAAATATAAAACCAAACCATCCACTGTCGTCTTTATCTAGCCAATTTTTTAATCCGGTTTTTAACGCAATCCATTCAATTGCATTGCTAGATGTACTGCCAAATATGTACATCGTAACTAAAAACAATGCAGTATATAAAATACCAGGCACTATAATCCATTTCCACAATTTATTGTCTCTAATAAATCGGTGGGCTTGAAAAAAAGCACGTATTCCTATGATGATTTCTTTTAACAGCGTATGTTATTTTTAATTATTGCTGAATTTTTTTTCCGTAAGCTAAATCTCCCGCATCTCCTAATCCTGGTACAATATAACCTTTTGCAGTGAGTTCTACATCAATATCTCCACACCAAATGGTAATATCTTCACCACATTCCCGAATAATGTTGTTAATCCCAACTGTACAAGCAATAGCTACAACAATATGTATCTTCGAAGGATTTCCTTCATTTTTCATATGTTGAATGGTTTTTACAATTGATGCACCTGTTGCTAACATAGGATCACTAATGATAAGTACCCGATTGTCTATTGCGGGTGAGCTCATGTATTCTAGGCTGATTTCAAAACTCCCGTCGTTATTATGTTTTCTGTATGCAGAAACAAATGCATTGTCTGCCCTGTCAAAATAATTCAGCATCCCATTGTGTAAAGGTAGCCCTGCTCTTAATATAGTAGCCAAAACAGGTTGTTGACTCAATACTTTACTATGATGAATACCTAATGGAGTAGTTGTTTCCTGCTGTTTCCAAGGAAGTTTTTTACTGATTTCGTATGCGGCAACCTCACCAATTCTTTCTAAGTTCCTGCGAAAACGCATGCTGTCATTTTGAATGTCTACATTCCTTATTTCAGATATCCAGTTGCTAACAAGACTATGCTGTTCGCTTAGATTGATTACCATAATAAACAGTTATTTTGCGAAAATAAGGCCATTCTACGATAATTGAATATTATATTTATATATTAAAAAAATTACATGAGTTATTGTGTATCGGCATTAAAGCTAAAGCTATCTCCATCAAAAAGACCTTTATCACTCAGTTTTAAATGGGGAATCACTAAAAGTGCCATAAAGCTTAGGGTCATAAAGGGGGCGGAAAGTTTAGAACCTAAAGATTTAGCCATCGCATCAATAGCAGTGTACTGATTGGCAACTTCAAAACCATCGGCTGCACTCATTAAGCCTGCAATGGGTAATGGCAATACTTTAAATAATCCGGCACCGTCTACGCAACTCACTCCGCCTTGTGCTTCAATTACACAATTAATGGCTTCTGTAAGTGCGTCATCTGTAACGCCAACAGCAACAATATTATGGCTATCATGCGCTACGGTAGAGGCAATAGCTCCATTTTTAAACCCAAAATTTTTGATAAAACATTTGGCTATTGGTGCCGAGTTGTAACGATTTACCACCACCATTTTTAAAACATCTTCATTCGTATCAGCTACCCAACAAGCATTGTCTACTTTACCCTTTAAGAAAATTTTATTGGTAATTAACTGTCCATCGAGTGCCTCAATTACCGGGATTAAATTATCAGTTGCAGGGTAATTAGCTATTGGCAAAGCCAGCATTGATGCATTGATCGGCAAACAATTAAATTGGTTAATAGGGGAACAGTTTACCGATTGTATTATTGATTTGCCGTTATTTAACAATGCTTGCCCATTAATATAGGTTTGTTGCACATGAAAGTCTTGGAGGTTATTTACTACGATAAAATCGGCGTGGTCTCCTACCCTTAACAGGCCAATATCTAATTGGTAATGAATAACAGGGTTAATGCATGCAGCTTTTAATACGTTAAATACGTTGATGCCTTTTGCAACAGCACGTGCACATAGTTGGTTGATATGGCCTTCTACTAAACTATCCGGATGTTTGTCATCACTACAAAACAAGATCATCTTTGGATGGTCTTCCACCAAATCTATCAACGCTTCAAAGTTCTTAGCGGCACTTCCTTCTCTAATAATAATTTTCATCCCATGCGCTAACTTATCAAGGGCTTCTTCAATGGTAAAACATTCGTGGTCGGTAGAGATACCTGCTTCTATATAATCTTTTGCCATTGCACCTCTTAAGCCTGGCGCATGTCCATCAATTGGTTTGCCCGCCAAATGTGCTGCTGCTATTTTTTTCATCACTTCCGGGTCTTTATTCAGTACCCCAGGAAAATTCATCATCTCACTTAAATACCTTATTTCTTTCCGTTGAAGTAGTGCCGCTACATCATCACTGTTTATAGCAGCTCCTGCCGTTTCAAAAATAGTAGCAGGCACACAACTAGGTGCTCCAAAATTAAATTTAAAAGGGACTTTATTTCCATTCTCAATCATAAACTCAACACCCTCTTTCCCACATACATTGGCAATTTCATGCGGGTCACTAACAGTTCCAACAGTACCATGCAATACCGCAATTCTCGCAAACTCACTTGGTATAAGCATGCTACTTTCAATATGTACATGACTATCTACAAATCCGGGTAGCACAAAACCTGGAGTAGTTATTTCCGCTTCGCTGATGGGTTGAATAGATTCAATAAATCCATTCACTACTTTTATTTCTGCCGGTGAAGTAGTTTGATTAAAAATGTTAACTACCTGCGCTTTGAGAGAAAAATTGTTTGGTTGCATATTAAGTTATAAGAAGTACAAAGTTAGCGGATAAAGAAGTAAATCTTTTTCTTCTTCGTCTTATCTTCTTAACATTCCTTTATTAAAAAAAATAGGACTAATGCTTATTTTCGCTTTACACTAAATCTATCCAATAGATACTATTTATACCTATAATTATTTACTGTCTGCTTAAACAATTGTCTAATGCGCTTTAAACTATTCATAGGTATATTTACCAATATACTTTTTTTTGTTGCTACTGCTGCGTATGCAGAAAAGAATCCACTTTCGGCATTCTCTCCTAAATGGGAAAACAAAAGTTTTAACAAAGCCAATACAGCAGCGTTAAACAAATATTTATCTCCACTTGAAAAAGAATTTTTACAAATCATCAATCTAGCAAGATTAAGCCCTTCTTTATTCCGACAAACAGTGTTAAATCCTTATTTTAAAAATCATGCTTATTCAGAGGCTGCTAATATTGTCATCAGTAAAATGATTGCGCAGAATAACTCTTCCATGTTGTATCCTTCAACTCCATTAATTAAACAAGCAAAATCTATCATCAACAACAATGATGCGATTGATGCCGAAAATATATTAACACTTTTGCCAGAAAATAGAAAAGGCACCATTGCAAACTTAAACGCGCACAATGCCGTAGAGATGTTACTTGAGTTATTTACCAGCACTGGTGAACACGGCTTTTTATTTCGCAATTATTTCTCAGGAATTGATAATCAGGCAGGTGTTTCAATTGATGAAAATAAAATGGGTAGTTATATAGTTACTATTTTATTTGATGAGTTTACTTTTAATGCTTCACCATTTAAAAGCATTAATTTAATTAATCATCCCGACGATTCTATTTTAAATTTTTTTATTAATAAACCTGTTAATAAAAACCTTGCGAATAGATTAGAAGATACCGTTTATTTCAATGAAAAATCTGTATTTATGGATAGTAAAGACATTAAAGAATTGAAAAATAATTTAATCAGCAATGAAATTTCATATAAAACCAATGAATTCACTTATTATATAAATGCTACTAAAACTTTACAAGATAGAGCGGCTAATTTATTGTCAGAAAACGAGTACAACTTTTCTTCATTTCATTTTAGTTCGCACGTTAATGATATAGAAGCGGATAGTGCTTTTGATTATTATTTTATTGGAAGAACAACAGAACCCGATGAGTCAACTGTTAAAGTTAATATTATTCATTTAACTGCAGATGCTCCATCACCAGCATTTCCAGAAGATAGTATCGGAATTTTTGATGGTGCTACTAATTTCAGCAAAGTAGATTCACTGGTAAATAAATTGGGTATAGTAGATGAATCTAAACTGGGTATTATCTTAACAAAACCGTGGAAATCCGAATTAGAAAAAGTAAGGGCAATATTTTATTGGATGCATAAAAACATTCAGTACGATTATGTTGGACTGGCACTCAATCAACGGACATACGAAGTGCCAGATGTACTTAAAAAGCGAGTAGGTGTGTGCGAAGGGTATGCTAACTTGTTCAACCATTTATGTGAGCAATCCGGTATTCAATCAATTAAAATACATGGAACTACCCCACTTGGCGGTCATGCATGGAATGCTGTGCGCATAAACAAAAAATGGTATTTAATGGATGTAACTTGGGGGGAAGATTATTTTTTGGTGAATCCTGTTAAATGCATTTCAAATCATTATCCTGCAATGCGAAAATGGTCGTTATTAACCAATCCGCCCACACTCAAAGCATGGAGAGAAACTTATCTTGAAAAAAAATCGACAAATAGGGTTAACTATTAAGTTATGTTAGATAAATAGTTACAATCTGAGGTGAGGATATGGATGCGTTTCAATCAATTCTCCTTTCCCTTCATCATAAATATTTTGCGTCATCCATTGCAATAAGTAAATTACTGCTCTAATTTTTATTGCTATGGATAAAAAAATGTACATCCTTTTGTTGTGCTTAGTTACACTCATTACAGTTAATGCACAAAAAAGGATAAAACCAGCCACTACAGTTGTAAAGGAAAGCAGCAATACTATTGCACTTTTTGAAAAAGTAAAGTACCGTTCAATTGGTCCATTTAGAGGTGGAAGAAGTGCTGCTGTTACTGGTAGTTACAAAAACAAAACCACCTTTTACATGGGAGCTACCGGTGGTGGTGTATGGAAAACTACAGATGGCGGAAGTAACTGGAAAAATACCAGTGATAAATATTTTGGTGGTACAATTGGTGCTGTAGCAATTGCTCCTAGTGATGAAAGTGTTGTATATGTAGGTGAGGGCGAAAATACCATGAGAGGCAATGTTGCTGAAGGTTTAGGTGGAATTTGGCGCAGCGATGATGCCGGTAGAACATGGCAAAATCTTGGGTTAAAAGAAGGTCGTCATATCATACGCATTATCATTCACCCTCGTGATCCCAATACTGTTTGGGTTGCTGTTGTGGGTCATTTATTTGGACCCAATAGTGATCGTGGCGTGTACAAAACTACCGATGGGGGTAAAACCTGGAAAAAAACATTGTTTGTAAACAGTCAAACAGGTTGTTCCGATTTAGTGATGGAACCCGGTAACCCGTCTGTTTTTTATGCCGGAATGTGGAACGTTAAAAGAACACCTTACAGCATGGAAAGTGGTGGTGAAGGCAGTGGCTTGTACAAAAGTATAGATGGTGGCGAAACATGGGAGGCTATCACCAAAAGCAAAGGCTTGCCCAAGGGAGTTTGGGGTATTGTAGGAGTTGCAGTAGCACCTTCTAACGCCGATAAACTATATGCTTTAATAGAAAATAAAGATGGTGGTTTATATACCAGTTCCGATGGTGGTGAAACATGGTCTTTAAGTAGTAGCGACAATAATATTCGCCAACGAGCATGGTATTACAGTAAAGTGTTTGTAGATCCTAAAAATGAAAATTTAGTGTATTGTCTAAATGTTGAGTTTATGCGGAGTAGAGACGGTGGTAAAACATTCTCTGCAGTTAACACACCGCATGGAGATCACCACGATTTGTGGATTGATCCACAAGATGGGAATAGAATGATTATTGCTGATGATGGTGGTGCTCAGGTAAGTTTCGACGCAGGAAATAACTGGAGTTCATTAATGAATCAGCCTACCGCTCAATTCTATAGGGTAAGTACCGATAATGCTGTTCCTTATCGCATATTAGGTGCTCAGCAAGACAATTCAACCGTACGCATTAAAAGTAGAACTTCTGGCTCAGGTATTACCGAACGCGATTGGGATGTAACTGCCGGTGCCGAAAGTGGTTATGTTGTGGCAGATCCATTAAATCCTGATGTTGTATATGGTGGCAACTATGGTGGTTATCTTTCGCGATTAGATCATAAAACCGGAGAGAATCGTGCCATCAATGTTTGGCCCGATAACCCAATGGGTGCCGGTGCCGATGTACAGAAATATCGTTTCCAATGGAATTTTCCGATTTTCTTCTCGCCCCATAATCCTAAAAAATTGTATACCGCCGGCAATCACTTATTTGCCACTACCAATGAGGGACAAAGCTGGGAAACCATTAGTCCGGATTTAACCACCAACGATAAAAGCAAGCAAGCTTCCAGTGGCGGACCTATTACGCAAGACAATACTTCGGTGGAATATTATTCTACCATTTTTACCGCTACAGAGTCGGTGTTAGAACAAGATTTATTATGGACCGGAAGCGATGATGGTTTAGTACATGTGAGTAAAGATGGAGGAAAGAACTGGGAAAATGTTACCCCTGCCGAAGCCGGTAAATGGATGATGTGGAATTGTATTGAAACAGACCCGTTTAAAAAAGGTACAGCTTATATAGTAGGTACAAAATACAAGTCAGATGACTTTGCCCCCTACATTTTCATAACAGAAGATTATGGTAAAACCTGGGAAAAAATTACCAATGGCATAAATGCAATGCATTTCACCAGAGCCATGCGTGCCGACAAAGTGCGTCCCGGGTTATTATATGCCGGCACCGAATATGGCATGTACATCAGTTATGATGGCGGTGCCAACTGGCAATCATTCCAATTGAACTTACCTATAGTGCCTATTACCGATTTAACGATTAAGAACAATGATTTAATTGTAGCAACACAGGGTAGGGCATTTTGGGTATTGGATGATTTAACCCTGGTACAGTTAAAAGACATTGCTGTTGCCAATAAAAACTTACATGTATTTCCGGTGAATGATGCGTATCGTTTAGAAGGTGGTGGTCGCCGTGGCCGTCGTGGTCAGTCAACCCAAGAACCCAATACCGGCGAAAATCCTGTTGCCGGCGTGGTACTTAATTACTATCTAAAAAATGTAAACGACAGTTCAAAAGTATCGATAACTATTTTCGATAAAGCACGTCAAGCCATTAAAACATTCAGTAAAACAGCCAAAGAAACAACCGACAAGTTAGGCTTCAATGAAGGCATGAATCAGTTTGCGTGGGACATGAATTATCCCCCAGCTGAAAAAGCAGATGGCATGATTTTATGGAATGGATCTATAGGCTCGGTGAAAGCTGCACCCGGCAAGTACACTGCACGTGTAAGATATAACAATGATTCAGTTGATGTTGCATTCGTAATTAAGGCCGACCCGGTTTATAAAATGACAGATGCCGATTACGATGCACAAGTTGGATTTTTGTTACAAGTAAGAGATAAATTCAGCGAAATACAAAAAGCCATTCAACAAATAAGAACACTTCGTTCACAAATAAAAGACATAACCGAAAGATTAGACGCCAAAACCAATAAAGAGGTGAAACAGTTGGCCGATAGTATGGTAAAATCATTGACTAAAATAGAAGAAGCATTGTATCAAACCAAAGCCAAGAGCGGACAAGATGTATTGAATTTCCCGATACGTTTGAACGATAAAATTTCCGGTTTATATGGTGTTGCCGCAAGTGGAAACAACCCGCCAAGCAAGCAGGTGAAAGAGGCGTTTGCCGATTTAAGTAGTCAGGCAGATGTTCAATTAAACAAACTAAAATCAATGCTGGAAACAGATATTAAACAGCTCAATCAACTAATCAATCAACAACAAATCCCGGTAATAGGGGTGAAGTAAAAATAAAGTAAGGGGCGAAAGCCCCTTACTTGTTTATTGGGAGGTAGTAATAAAAAATTAGCGGTAGTTGAATAGTATAAAGTTATTTTACTAATAGGAGAGTGTAACTATTGTAATTTTTTAAAAAAGTTTCAGATAAGATTCAAATGAAAAAACTTTATACCTGATACCTTTTCCGGCTTGTTTTAAAATTCCCAATTTTTCAAATTGATCAACCAAATCATAGGCTGCTTTATTGCTCAACTTACAAACAGAAGCAATATCCTTTACATTAATGATTGGTTGTTGAAATAAAAAAGACAATAAAGTTATTCCACTCCGACTTCTTCGCCCCAGTTTTGTATTAATTTCCAGCTCTAGTTGCAGCTTTAATTGAAGAATACTAGATAATGTTTCAACGGCTTTTGCAGAGGTTTCCTCTATACCAACCAGGAAGTATTTTAACCATTGCAATAAATTATTTTTGTCCCTTACCCCGGTTAAATTATTATAATAGACCGTCTTATTGTTTTCAAAGAAAGTACTTAGATACAATAGCGGTTTTGTTAAAACATTCTCTGAAACCAAATACAACGTAATTAATAATCTACCAATTCTTCCATTACCATCTAAATATGGATGTATTGTTTCAAATTGATAATGAGCAATTCCAATTTTTATAAGCGAAGGAACTTTGATGGTTGAATTATGTAAAAAATTTTCTAAGTCACTCATTAATTGATGTACTAAATGACTGGCTGGTGGTATAAAAACGGCATCTGAAAGGGATGCCCCACCAATCCAGTTCTGACTATTTCGAAATTCGCCGGGCTGCTTATGGTCACCCCTTACGCTGGTTAGTAAAGTTCTATGCGCATTGCACAATATTCGGGATGATAATGGAAAATGATTTAATTCAACAATTGCATTATTCAGCGCATCGATATAATTCTTTACTTCCTGCCAATCATTTCTTCTCTCCGGACTTATTTCTTCTACAGGAAATAATGCTTCCTCAATATTGGTTTGTGTACCCTCAATCCTACTTGATATTACTGCTTCTTTAGTAACATGTAATTGAATAAATAAATCAATATTCGGTACAATTTTCGCGAAAGAATTTAATTCCCCTAATTTTATGGAAGCCTTTTCTAATAATGTATTTAAATCGGGGTCAGACCATTCCCATTGTGCATTTATTGTATTTGGCACAAAATATTTATATGAAAATCCTTTCTCAAAGTGTCCGGATTCAAAAGTTTCTATGGAGATACTTTTAGCCTTCATATATAAAAAATATACAGTTTAATATGTTTAATTTTACTATAATCCGATAAAGTAAAATTAAACAAAAGTAATTTTACTTTAAACCGATAAAGTAAAATTAAATATAAATAATTTTACTTTTAGTAAATAAAATATCAATGTTTTTTACTTCCTATTTAGTTTGTCATACCTTATTTGCCTTATTTTATAAGGCGAATAACAGTATTTA
The DNA here is from genome assembly GCA_947452295.1 of Sphingobacteriia bacterium. GTDB lineage: Bacteria > Bacteroidota > Bacteroidia > Chitinophagales > Chitinophagaceae > Sediminibacterium. Next base: position 16,812 of record CANGCK010000009.1, on the reverse strand, counting down.
AGGCGAATAGTTGGTATATTCGCCTTAAATACTAGGTTAAAGTGAGTAAATATATCTATCAATTAGCCAATTGGCCATCATTTACATGGAATCAGGAAGCAATCAATCCGTTATTGCTCCAACTAAGTTCGCAGCAGGGGAAATTATTAGGAAGGATGGAGACATTAGGGTTTGAGTTAAAAACCGAAGCTAATTTAGAAACACTTACACAGGATGTTATTAAAACAAGTGAAATTGAAGGAGAAATTTTAGATATTCATCAGGTACGATCATCGGTTGCTCGTAAACTGGGAATAGAAATAGCCGGACTTGTACCTTCAGACCGACACGTAGATGGAGTGGTAGAAATGATGATTGATGCAACACAAAACTACAATACAGATCTTAGTAAAGACAGGCTCTTTGCCTGGCATGCTGCATTGTTTCCAACGGGTTATAGTGGAATGAATAAAATTGAAGTAGCCGGTTGGAGGAAAAATTCAGCGGATGATCCAATGCAAGTGATTTCCGGTCCTATGGGGAAAGAGCAGGTTCACTTTAAAGCACCATCTTCCGATACATTGAATGAGCAAATGGACAGTTTTTTGTTGTGGTACAATCAAACAGACTTGAATGGGTTATTAAAAGCAGCTATTGCTCACTTGTGGTTTGTTACACTGCATCCTTTTGAAGATGGAAATGGCCGTATTGCAAGAGCAGTTGCTGATTTGCAATTAGCAAAAAATGACAATACTCCGTTTTGTTTCTACAGCATGAGTGTACAAATTAGCAAAGAGCGAAAAGAGTATTATTTTATTTTAGAACAAACACAAAAAGGATCATTGGATATTACCATTTGGGTGCAATGGTTTTTGGGTTGTTTAGCAAGAGCATATGCTGCTACTGAAATAATTTTGTCTTCGGTTTTAACAAAAGCTTCTTTTTGGAACAGAAATGCAATGGTAGCGTTGAATGGCCGTCAGCATATAATCATTAATAAATTATTAGATGGCTTTGAAGGAAAGTTTACTACTACCAAGTATGCAAAAATAACAAAGTGTTCAAGAGACACAGCCCTCAGAGATATAACGGATTTAATGGAGAAGAATATGTTGAAGAAAGAAGAGGGTTTGGGTAAAAATACATCTTATGTGCTTGTAGCGGAGGGTGATAGTTGATGTATGTGTGCTATTGTAATCGAACTATTATCATTTTGCGATCTCGTCTTATTCTCGACTACATATGGATAAACTATTCAATTGTTTGGGATGTATTCAAAAAAAAAATACCAGTATTATATCTTCAGATCGAGGAAGTCCTTCTCCAACAATAAAACTACCGCTTTAACATACAATGGAGTGGAAGAAATACACTTAAAATCTATATTCATATTCACCTCCTCTTTAATCACTTTCCAACAAATACTCTTCCAAATTCTCTTTACATATTTTATGTAATTCCGTATTTGGGTAGTTGCCGGTAAATGTTTCCGAGAACCGAACTTTTTCTTTTGCGTGCAATTTTATTTCAAATGCTTTTAGTTTCTTGCCGTATTCTTCAATTAAATCAATTTCCTGTTGCTGAGTTGTTCGCCAAAAATATTGTTTGGTTGTGATATGGTTGTAGCGTAAGTATTTCATGCGCTCCGCCAAAACAAAATTCTCCCAAAGCGCTCCTTTATCTTGCCGAATTTCAAATGGTTTAAATTCATTGATGATGGCGTTTCTGACGCCGCAATCATAAAAATATATTTTCTTTCCTTTCTTTAATTCGTTGCGCACATTCCGGTTAAATGCCGGAAGTTTAAATACTACAAACGCTTTTTCTAATAAATCTATGTATTTCTCCACCGTTTTGTTATCCGCTCCAATGGTTTGCCCCAATTCATTATAATTCACTTCATTGCCTATTTGAAGTGCCAATGCTTTCAATAAATTTTCTAGTATTTGTGGCTTTTTTATTTGTTCTAATTTCAACAAGTCTTTATATAAATAGCTGCCGGCCAATAATTGCAGCAATTCTTTTTCTTCTCCTTGTTTCATTACAATCTCCGGATAATAGCCATATACCAATCGATGATCGAGCATTCTTTTTTCTTGTAATAAACCGTGGTGGGCTACCATTTCCTGGAAGCTAATTGGGTATAAATAAAACTCATATTCGCGGCCTGTTAAAGGCTCATTCATTTTATCGGCTAATTCAAATGCCGAAGAGCCGGTTGCTATTACCTGCACCTGCTTTATATGATCTGTAATCAACTTAATGGTTAATCCAATATTGGGTATTATTTGTGCCTCATCAATAAATAAAATGGTGTTTTTACCTATGATCGATTTTAATCCTGATATACTGGAATTGGTAAGCAATTGACGATCATTAAAATCATCGCCTGTCATATATATATGCTCGTTCCCTTGAAGCAGGTTTTCTATTAAGGTAGATTTACCCACCTGCCTTGGACCGAATAATAATATGGCTTTCCCCTTATTAAACTTGGCTTGAACACTGTTTAATAATACCCTTTTTATCATATTTTAGGATTGTAATCCCAAAAATACATAATAAATTAGGATTACATTCCTAAATTGTTATAATATTTTAGGAATGCAATCAAAAATTGTTATGATAACAATTAAAAAGTCAATATTTCAAAAAGTCATAAAACCTTATCAATCAAAAAAGAACTAGATTTTATGAATATGCACCCAAATAATGCAAATTTTTATTTTTTGATTTTGATTTTTTACTTTTTATAAGTTCAGCCAATAATTAATCTTCAATACCAACGCCCTATTTTTATTGGTAAAAAATGGATCCGTAAAATAATTGTCGGTATACACTAAAAACAAATCACTCATGGGCTTAAATCGATATTGTAGACGGCTATTAATGTTGATATTGTTGCGTTGTGTATTGTATTGTAAAAAAGTAGTCCAGAATAGCTTGGTTGAAAAATTAATTTCGGTGCGTTGAGCAATTAAGAACAATTCGGTAGAACCATATTGAGCTGGAAACTGAAGTTTGTTGTATTGAAAATTAAGGTTCAGTGTTAAGTGGGGTAAATGTCTAAAAGTGATGCCAGTGTTGATATTAGTATTGGTTCCATTATAAAAATTACCGTAACCTCCAGCAAAAAAATAACTAAAAGATTTTCTGAAATCGGAGTTGTATCTAACATCCACCTTTTTATATTCGTATTTTCCCGAAGGTATAGGGGTGGCTCCTGTAAATGAAATAGGATACAGTAAATCTACCAGCGAATTATTAACCGAAAAAACCACATTTTGAGTGCTTCTAAATTGCGTATTAAACATTAAACTGGTATTCATTTCATTAAAACTATTATTAGGGTTGTAAACCAAATAGTTTTCAGCTGTAAGCGTATAACGGGTTACTTGTCCTGTTTTAGGAATTATTCTATATTCAACATTGCCATAAGCATGTTTAAAACCGAGCCGAATAACGGTATCTCTCGCAGCATCATAATTTTCAATCCTTTCAACATAACCCATATCGGTATAATAATTTGTTCCTACATTGGTTAAATCTATTACCGCAGAAAGGTTCCTGGAATTGTAGTTAATGCCCGTGCTATAATATTGATTGGCGTTGGTGATTGTTGGTTTAAATGAATGATGGTAAGTTGCCCAAGCACCCCATTTTCCGGCTAAATCTGAATAGTTAAATTCTACTCCTGCATTTCTTCCAAATTCATTTAAAGGATTTTGTTGTTTTTCTTGCTCCGTCATAAAACCTTGTCTGTTGAGCATATAAGCTTTAATGCTCGATCGTTTAAATACACGCTGGTCTACCGATAACGCAGTGTAGTTTTCCGGAGAATAACTTCCTTTTCTGCCCGTTTGCATGTTCATAAATCCTAGCCGAGTATTTTTTGTTAAATTACCCGAAACCCTTGCTCCTAATATAATGGGAATTTTGTTGCCATCGGCATCCAACCCAATTCTTCTAGAGTAAAAAGGCCGAATGGGGTCTATGCCATATCCAGAAAACAGATCGGCATTTTCTAAGAAAAAGGTTCTTCTTTCCGGTAAAAAAATATTGAATCGCGTTAAGTTGGTAACCTGATTATCTACTTCTACCTGAGAGAAATCGGGATTCATGGTTAGGTCTAAATTCAGTGCAGAAGTAAGTCCAATTTTTGCATCAAATCCGGCATTGGGTGTTGTATTAACGTGGTTGCTTTCCTGCTTATTTTGGTCTACCTGAGCGGTTACATATGGAATTAATACAGTATTACTGCCCGGTTTAGGAGGTGCCTCTTCCCAAACCAATGCACCTGTATATCCTAAATCATACGAAGGGAAATTCACCGGTACATTCGTCCAAACACCATATTCATTTGTTTTGGTATCTACCCGCAAAAAGTTAATACCCCAAGTTTTTTTATCGGCAGCATATCGGAGTGTTTTAAATGGAATGGCCATTTCTGCCACCCATCTGTCGTTATATCTTTGCGTTGCCGAAATCCATTTTTGGTCCCAACTAAAATTCAAACCATTAGGACCTGCAGCAGTAAGTTGATCTTCACTTTGCGCATTAAATGCATTTACAATAAAAAAGAACCCATTATTGTGGCTATTAATTGGGTCTATAATTAAGGCTACACAATCATTTGCGTCATGACCAAAATCTCTTTTCAAACTTTGTATAAATACTTTCCCCGAATCATAACAAGTAAAAGCAACATATAAATTTTTATCGTCGTATGCTGTTCTTACTTCCGTTTTGCGCGTTGCTTTATTCTTATCATTGGGGTATTTCTGCCAAAGTGAATTAATTATTTTAGCGCCGGACCATTCTTCATCCTGTATAATTCCATCTATTTTAATTGGGGTATTTACTCGTTTTATGAGTAATTGGTAATTTTTTTGAATTGATGCTACATCGCTATTTTGTGCGTTGCCTCCAGTAATTAATACAAATGATAGTAATAAAAAAAAGAATTTCATAAAAAAGATCTATTGGTATTGCATATTTAAATAAAAGCACGCAAAAATGAAGTATATATTGCAAACCATTCTGTTATATTCTCCGAATGGTACAAATGAAGGATGAGTGAACACAACTTATTGTTCATTCAACAAATCGGGTCGTCTTAATTGCGTTCTTTGAAGCGACTGTTCATAGCGCCATGCTTCTACTTTTTTTGGATCGCCTTGTAATAATATTTCAGGTACTTTGTCTCCCCTAAAATCGGCAGGGCGGGTATAAACAGGAGGTGCCAACAAATTATCTTGGAAAGAATCGAATAGGGCAGATGTTTCATCACTTAATACGCCTGGTATTAATCTACCTATTGCATCTACTACAACTGCTGCTGCCAGTTCTCCTCCACTTAAAACATAATCCCCTATCGATATCTCCATGGTTACGTATTGTGCCCTAATACGTTCATCAATCCCTTTATAATGCCCGCAAATAATCAGCAAATTTTCTTTTAACGAGAGTTGGTTGGCTGCTTGCTGGTTAAACCGATTTCCATCGGGTGTCATATAAATAATTTCGTCAAACGTTTTTTCTTTTTGTAATTCATCTATGGCATTTGCCAAGGGCTCACACATTAGCACCATTCCTGCACCTCCACCATACGGGTAATCATCAACCTGTGCATGTTTGTTTATAGCCCACTTGCGTAAATTGTGGACATTTACAGTAAGCAAACCTTTTTCTTGTGCTCGTTTCATGATACTGTGGCCAAATGGACTTGCCAACAATTCGGGTACAACAGTTATAATATCGATGATCATAATTAATTTTTACTTGAAATAAGTTGCGAATAGTTACTGTTGAAATAGTACCAGCTATTCCATAAAATCGCCCAAATCCCTTCGTTCTTTTTTAGTTGGTCGCCCCACTTTACTTAACCTTTTTCCGGTATGAAAACTAGATGCCACAAATGTCACTTTGTCTACCTCTTCTTCTGGTGTAATATCAATGTAAAATTTAATGGCTTCGCTGTATTGAACTCTGGTATGCAATAGTCCAGTAACTTTAATCCGCCATTTTTTGGCTTCTGTCTTTACTTCATATTCATCTCCAATCCCTACTACTCTGGAGGCTTTTACATTATCGCCATTAAACTTTACCTTCCCTTTACTGCATGCATCGCCTGCCTGGCTTCTTGTTTTAAACAAACGAATCGACCATAGGTATTTATCAATCCTGAGTTTTTCTTTTTCAGTGCTCATGGTATTATGCATTCATTTCTGCAAAGTATTGATGGAAATAAGGAATCGTTTCTATGCCTTTGTAAAAATTGAATACATTGTATTTTTCGTTCGGACTATGGAGGTTGTCACTGTCTAAACCAAATCCTAAAAATACAATCTTTAATCCCAATTCTTTTTCAAACAAAGCACATATAGGAATGCTTCCACCGCCACGCACTGGAATAGGTTCTTTCCCAAATGTTGCTAATACTGCCTTTGATGCTGCTTTGTATGCTACAGAATCAATGGGTGTCATATAAGGCTCTCCGCCATGGTGTTCCGCTGCTTTTACAGTAACACCTTTTGGTGCAATGGAAGTAAAATAATCCAATAATTTCTTTGTAATTACTGCAGAAGACTGATTAGGAACCAATCGTGCAGAAATTTTAGCAAATGCTTTTGAAGGAAGCACTGTTTTAGCACCCTCACCGGTATAACCACCCCACATGCCATTTACTTCAATAGTTGGTCTTGTTCCTGTCCTTTCATTTGTAGTAAATCCTTGCTCCCCCCATACTTCCTTAATCCCTAAATCTTCTTTGTATTCAGCTTCATCAAATGGTGCTTGCGCCATTTTTTCTCTTTCTTCTGGAGTTGCTTCTACCACATCATCATAAAATCCGGGTATGGTAATATGATTGTTTTCATCATGACAAGACGCAATCATTTTAGATAGAATTGTAAGTGGGTTCGCAACGGCACCACCATATACGCCACTATGTAAATCTCTATTAGCTCCGGTAACTTCTACTTCAATATAACTTAATCCTCTTACACCAATATCTATAGAGGGATTCTCCATACTTAACATAGATGTATCGCTAATTAATATTACATCTGCTTTTAACAATGCTTTATTGTTGGTAACAAAAGTGGCTAAATTCGGACTACCAATTTCTTCTTCTCCTTCTATAATAAATTTAATATTCGTTTGTAAGGTATTTGTTTTAGTAAAAGTTTCTAAGGCTTTTACATGCATGTAAAATTGACCTTTGTCATCGCATGAACCGCGAGCGAATATTTTTCCATCTACTATAACTGGATCAAATGGGCCACTATTCCACAATTCAAGTGGGTCTGCAGGTTGTACATCATAGTGTCCGTATACAAGTACAGTAGGTTTTGTTGGGTCTACAATTTTTTCACCATATACAATCGGGTGCCCATCAGTGGGATAAATAGTAACCAAGTCGGCACCCGCCTCTAATAAGCGTGCTTTAACCTCTTCTGCGCAATGCAACATGTCATCTTTGTGTTCTGCTTTGGCACTTATACTCGGTATACGTAATAAATCTAATAACTCATTTAAAAACCTGTCTTTATGTTGTTCCTGATAATCTTTCCAAACTTGCATAACCTATATTTTTTGATTTTTTACTTTTTACTTTTGAATTTTACATCCTGTGTTTATAATTCGAAATTACATTTTCCATCGTCCATTTCAATTGCTTTTCAAACGGATGTATTCTTTGATTGCAGTTTGTTTTTACACAGATGGCACAGCTGTATTCAACGCAGCCATCTGTATGTACAAACAACTCAATTTTATCACCAAATTTGTTTTTAATAAGATCTGATAATGCGTCTATTTCAGCATGCCCTTCATTGATGTTTAAATACCAGGGCAGGGTAAAGTGACAGTCGATGTGCAATAAATCTCCATACTTAATCACTCGTAAATTATGGAGGTCTATCCAATTGTCTTTTTTGTGGGTATTTAATTCTTCAATAAATTGATTGAGTAAAGCCGTATCTGCTTCATCCATAATACCGGCTAATGATTTGCGAAGAATGGTGTAACCATTGTATATAATCCACAAGCTTAATGTTAGGGCGATGGCTTTGTCTAACCAATATACTTGGGTAAAATAAATAAGCGCAATGGCAACCAAAACCCCAACGGTAGAATAAGTGTCTATTTGTAAATGCTTGCCACTAGAAGTAAGTGCCAATGAGTTGTTTTTTTTGCCAATTTTAATACAAATAAATCCAGCAAAATAATTCAGCATCGCTGTAACAGCAATAAGCCAAATACCCTGGTCTAATTCTTTTGTAGTAGTATTGTTTAATATATTTAAAATAGTTTCATAAATAATAATAATGCCGGCGGCAATAACCAAACTTCCTTCGGCAGCAGCTGAAATAAACTCAGCTTTGCCATGCCCGTATGGATGGTCTAAATCTTTAGGTTTTGCCGCAACAAATAAACTGTACAATCCAATAAAACCCGCAATGATGTTTACAATACTTTCAAGTGCATCCGAAAGTATGGCCAACGAATTAGTAAGATAATAGGCGGTTATTTTTATGACGAATAAAACAATGCTTAAAATGGTTACCCACTTTTGAACAATATAATTCTGTTGATTCTTATGCATGGGCAATCATGTTTCTGCGCTAATTCGTCCGAATTAATTTATGCAATAATTTTAGTGGTAACATTGATGGGACAATGCTTTTCTAGCATCGCAGCTATTCCACAATATTTTTCCATAGATAGCGCAACTGCACGTTTAAATTTATCTTCATGTTCAGTAGCAATTTTACAAGCATATTCTAACTGAATATACGTAAATACTTTTGGCATGTCTTCCGTCTGTTCAGCTGTAGCAACAACAGATAAGTTACTAAAAGGTACTTTCATCTTGGTTAAAATGTCTACTACATCCATTGCACTGCAACCACTTAATGAACCTAATAGCAATTTTTTTGGATTCATACCACTATCTAAACTACCATTTTCTTTGGTAGTATCTAATCGTATGGTATGGCCATTGTCGGAAGTACAATCAAAAGCCATCGCTTCTTTCCAGGTGGTAGTTACCTTCATATAAAATAGTATATAATAGTAGTTATAATAAAGCCAATCGATTAAGGGTTGAATCTGCTTGCTACAAATTCCCAATTCACCACATTCCACCAGTTATTCATGTAATCAACTCTTTTATTTTGATATTTTAAATAATAGGCATGTTCCCAAACATCTAGTCCAAGTAAAGGAGTTCCTTTTAATTCACAAATGTCCATCAATGGGTTATCTTGGTTTGGCGTTGAGCCGATTACCAATTTATGATCAGCTGTTTGCACCAACCATGCCCATCCACTGCCAAAACGATTTTTTCCGGCCTCAGAAAATTGTGTTTTAAAAGCATCAAAAGAGCCAAATGCTTGATCTATAGCAGTTGCAAGGGTACCAGTAGGTTTAGTTACAGCACCACCTTTCATGCATTTCCAAAATAATTCATGGTTGTAATGCCCTCCACCATTATTTCTCATTTTAGCAGAATATTTCGAAATGTTGCGCAGCACACCATTTAATGGGGTATTGGTAGTATCAACTTTTTCAGCAACACAGGCTTCTGCTAAATTTTTAGCATAGGCGGCAGCATGTTTAGTGTAATGAATTTCCATGGTTAAGGCATCTACCACAGGTTCTAGCGCATTATATCCATACGGCAAAGGTTGTTGGGTATAGTCGCTTAAAATACCAACAGATTTAGCAAATACTACTGATGGTAAAACATTTAATCCCACCCCAGCTGCAATACCTGCCATGCCGGTTTCTTTGATAAAATTTCTTCTGCTGTTTATCTTTTGCATAGTTTATTTTCTTTTAAAGTTAGCGATTATTCCACGCAGTCTTTTAAATGTTCTAAAGTAAAACTCTTGATTAAACAATTGCGAATCGCGCATGGCTTTAAAAATCAAAAAAGCGCTAATGGGCAATAATATAAAGGTAGATAGCCACATGCCTACCATTGCAGAGCTTTGGCCTGATTTAACAAACTTTTCTCCAAACGTGTTGAAAAGATGAAAAATTACAAAGAATACAATTGCAAATACCAAGGGAGTGCCCAACCCTCCTTTACGTATAATTGATCCTAGAGGAGCTCCAATTAAAAACAACACCAAACAAGCAATAGATAGGGTAAACTTACGATGCCATTCTATTTGATGTAGTTGCAATGAAGCGTATTTTTCGTCGTAATCTTTAGCCATTAACTCTACGTTAGATTTTATGCTATTTAATTGATTGTTGGCAGATAATGAAATAGCATCGTCTAAACTGTCGGCAAATAATTTCTTGGGATTAACTGTTGGGCGCAGTGCGCCTGTAGGATTTGACCATCCAGTGTCCATATAGCGCGCAAAACGCAAGTAAGGATGTATTTCTGTTTTGGCCTTTTTTGCATATAAAGTATCTATATGATTTAAGGAATCGATGGCTTTGTTTAACTGCCGAATACTCAACATTTTGGGATCATAAAAAACACTATCACCGGTTTGACTCATTTGAAAACTCTTTAAATCAAACACTTTGGTGTATTGTTTGAAACCCATTCTGGTGAATTGCGTGTTAGTAGTTTGCCGGGCCCCTTTTTCTTCATAGCGCCATCCATTTTTCAATACAAATTCAAGAAAACGCTTGTCTTTTGTTACGCGCATTACCCCTTTTTCTGCTATGAGCATATTGTCTTGTGAGCCAAATCCCTTTTCAAAAATCACTACATCACGAATAATGCTATCGTTTTTTTCTTTTTTACCTAGTTTAATTACATAACCATCTATTTTATCGTAAAAAATCCCTTCTTTAATATCTATAGAGGGTTTAGATACAATAATATCATATTTAAGGGCGGCTAATTTAAGTTGTGTAACAGGAATGATATTGTTGGCAAAAACAAATGCCAATCCACAAATAAAAAAGGTAATAATCATTAATGGTCGCATAAATCGCAACAAGGGAATGCCGGCTGCTTTTATGGCGATTAATTCAAAACTTTCACCTAAGTTGCCAAAAGTCATGATCGATGAAAAAAGCAAAGCCATTGGTAGTGCAGTAGGTATCCAAAAAAAAGTTACCAACCCAACTAACTTCAATACAGTAAGTACATCTAGCCCTTTGCCAACTAAATCGTCTATGTACAACCAAAAAAATTGCATGGTTAGTACAAAAACAGAAATAATGAATGCTGCAATAAATGGACCTATAAATGCGCGAATAATGAGTATGTCGAGTTTTTTTATCACTAGTCCTTTCTTATATATTTATAGGCTAACTGCTTCATGCAAAAGTAATGCTTTCATAAAAGGTTAAACATACAATTATGCATGCAACATAAAAAAATCCCACTCAATTGAGTGGGAAATATATTTTGCGGTGTTAAAAACCGTATAAATATGATTCAATAGAGAATAAAAAGGATCTTAAGCACCTAATCGATGAAACAGTTCCTTTATTTGATACCCCCAAAGTTGACTCTGGTCTTTAATTTCACCCTTTTCTGCAAAATCTTTAATCACTAAAATAGTTTGATTTGAAATTTCAGTTTTTTCTATTCTAAACTCAAAATACTCACCTTTTTCACCATGAAGCCAATGAAAGCGAATAAATTTATTCTCTTCTCTGTCTAATACTTCGGCTTTATCTGGAACACCACCGCTCCAAGAAAAACTATAAACATTTTCCCATTCGTCTACCTTATCAGCAAACCATTCTTGCAAACCTGCAGGAGTAGCTAAAAAATCATATAATATAACGGGAGAACATCTAACCGGAAATTCTAACGTAAATAATTGCTTTTTACTCATTAAATTCTCTTTAACCATTAACGGTACCCTGCAATAATATTAAATAATGGCTATCCCCCAAATGTTTTTTTTTGAGGAATACACATTTATCCATTTTTTTATAGCATTTAATAATTAAATGATCACGTAAAACATTGAAAAACAATAATATAAATAAAATAATATAATTTAATAAAAATTATAAAAAAAGTTAAAATAAAATTACCATCTCCTAAAAAACATACATTTTATTGAAAACACTTATTTAAATCGAGGGTACTCTTTTATTTAACCTAGTATATTTGCAACTCATTTGTTAATAGAGGGAGAAGTTTATGTTTCAAAGTTTATCGGAAAAATTAGAATCGGCCTTTAAAAATTTAAAAGGCGAAGCAAGAATCAACGAATTAAATATTGCCAATACGGTAAAAGATATTCGCCGCGCATTGTTAGATGCCGATGTGAATTTCAAAATCGCCAAAGAGTTTACTGAAAAAGTTAGAGACAAAGCTGTTGGCGAAAAAGTGATCAATGCGATTAGTCCCGGACAATTAATGGTAAAAATTGTTCAGGATGAATTAACCGAATTGATGGGTGGAAAAGAAGCTGCTTTTACAATAGAAGGTAATCCGGCAGTTATTTTAATTGCAGGTTTACAAGGTAGTGGTAAAACAACATTTACCGGTAAATTGGCCAATTATTTAAAGAACCAAAAAGGCAAATCACCAATGGTAGTGGCTGCCGATATTTATAGGCCTGCAGCGATTGATCAATTAACTGTTTTAGCAGAACAAATAGGGGTAAGCATTTACAGCGAACGGGAAAACAAAGATGCAGTTTCTATTGCCCAAAATGCCATCAAAGAAGCAAAAGCTACCAATAAAAATGTAGTGATTATCGATACTGCTGGTCGCTTGGCAATAGATGAGGTGATGATGACAGAAGTAGCCAATGTAAAAGATGCTGTTAAGCCTACTGAGATATTGTTTGTGGTAGATGCCATGACGGGTCAGGATGCAGTTAATACCGCCAAAGCGTTTAATGACCGGTTGAATTTTTCGGGTGTTGTATTAACTAAATTAGATGGTGATACAAGAGGAGGAGCTGCTTTATCAATTAAGTACACAGTTGATAAACCTATAAAATTTGTAAGTAGTGGCGAGAAAATGGATACACTGGATGTATTCTATCCTGAAAGGATGGCCCAGCGTATTTTGGGGATGGGAGATATTACTACTTTGGTTGAAAAAGCACAAGCCCAATACAATGAAGCAGAAGCCAAAAAACTAGAAAAGAAAATCCGAAAAAACCAATTTGATTTCCAGGATTTTATGGATCAGCTACAGCAAATTAAAAAGATGGGAAACCTTAAAGATTTGATGGGTATGATTCCGGGCGTTGGCAAAGCTGTGAAAGACGTAGACATAAAAGATGATGCATTCAAAGGAATAGAAGCAATGATTAGTTCTATGACACCATTTGAACGCGCTAACCCCGATGCGCTTTCTCAAAGTAGAAGAGCGCGCATAGCTAAAGGTAGCGGTAAAGAAATACAGGAGGTAAATGCGTTTATGAAGCAATTTGAGCAGATGAAACAAATGATGAAAATGATGAATAATATGCCCATGGGTGGCCGTTTCCCTGGAATGAAACGGTAGGGGTCGCCCTAGCGGCGACCCACCAAAACATCAATTGGCGACCCACCAAAACATCAATTGGCGACCCACCAAAACATCAATTGGCGACCCACCAAAACATCAATTGGCGACCCACCAAAACATCAATTGGCGACCCACCAAAACATAAATCGGCGACCCACCAAAACATCAATTGGCGCCCCACCAAAACATCAATTGTCGCCCCAAACATCATCGTATTTTAAAAATGAATTGTTTGCCTAACAAGCAGGTTTGTTACATTAAACAAAAGGTAAATTTCTCCGGGTAAACATTTTCTTTGGATAAACTACCAAATTAATATACTTTTGCATTCTGGTTTCTACCAGATTCAATTAATTTATTAACAGCCCTTAAATTTCTATTTATGGCAGTAAAGATGAGACTCCAAAGACACGGGAGTAAAAAAAGACCATTCTACTTTATCGTAGTAGCAGATGGCAGAGCACCAAGAGATGGTAAGTTTATCGCTAAAATCGGAACTTACAATCCTTTAACAGTTCCTGCAACCATTCAATTAGATCGTCAGAAAGCATTAGAGTGGTTAAACAAAGGAGCGCAACCTACCGACACAGTTCGTAGAATCCTTTCTTTCAAAGGCGTAATGTACTTGAAACACCTTTTACGCGGTGTTAAATTAGGCTTGTTTGATGATGCTGCAGCGATGACCAAATTCCAAGCTTGGCATACTGAGCATGAAGCTACTATCTCTCGCAGAAATGATGAGCATAAGAGCAAACAACGTGCTAAAAAAGTATATGTACCTGTTGTAAAGAAAGTTGAAACTAAAGCCGAAGAAGCTGCTCCTGAAGCACCTGCTGAAGCCTAAGGTTTTACTCAATTTATTATTAAAGGGTTCGAATTTTTCGAACCCTTTTTTATTGATATTTATTATCTGCACCAATGATCATTTTGTAACTTGCACTCAATGAACGATTATATACATATCGGCAAAATTGTAGCCGCTTTTGGTTTAAAAGGAGAAGTTATTCTTACACATTCGCTAGGAAAAAAAACTGCCCTAACAGGCGTAACAGCCTTATTTGTTGAAGAAGTAAAAGGTTCTTATCTCCCATACTTTATTGAATCTTCAAAAGCCAAAGATCATGAAGAAATGTATGTTAAACTAGAAGGCATTCATTCTAAAGAAGCCGCTGCACGATTAAATACACGCTCTGTTTGGTTATTAGATGCAGACTTCAGAAAACTGGCCGGAAAAAATGCACCAATTTCATTATTGGGCTACGATGTAGTTACCGATGAAGCAGAAAATTTAGGCCCTATAGAAGAAGTGATTGAACAACCCCATCAAGTATTATTACGTATTTCGCTAGATGGAAAGGAGGCCCTCATCCCTTTACACCAAGAAACCCTCGACAAAATAGATCATCCCGCAAAAAAAGTTTATGTAACCCTTCCCGATGGGTTGTTAGATGTGTATCGTTAACCGATGACTGAACCTCAACGCTATATTGCCCATTTAGATTTAGATTCATTTTTTGTTAGTGTTGAAATGATTCTAAATCCTTCATTAAAAGGTAAAGCTGTAATAGTTGGGGGATCAAGAGATAGAGGCGTTGTAACAACTTGCAGTTATGAGGCCAGAAAATTTGGTGTAAGAAGCGCTATGCCCATGCATAAGGCTATGAAACTTTGTCCTCATGCATTAATTGTAAAAAGTACAAGAGGTGAGTACACCCGCTATTCTCGTTGGGTTACCGATATCATTGCAGCAAAAGCTCCCTTGTTTGAAAAAGCTTCGATCGATGAATTTTACATCGATTTAACCGGGATGGATAAATATTTCGATCCACTGCAATGGACCATTGAATTAAGGGAGGAGATTATTCAAAAAACGCAGTTGCCCATTTCATTTGGATTGGCCACAAACAAAATGATTGCTAAAATTGCCACCGATGAGGCAAAACCCAATGGCTATTTATTTGTAAAACCAGGCTTCGAAAAAACATTCCTGGCACCATTACCCGTAAATAAATTTTCGGGTGTAGGAGAAAGCTTACACGAAAAATTAAAGTTGATGGGGATTTCTACCATCCAACAATTAAGCGATACATCCATCGAATTACTCGAAAAAAAATTGGGAAAACAAGGAGTCGATCTTTGGCAGAAATCACAAGGTATACACCATGGAATTGTACAACCTTACCACGAATCTAAATCCATTTCTACAGAGAATACCTTCGAAACAAATCAAACAGATGAAGCTTTTTTATTGAGTGAGTTGGTTCGAATGACAGAAAAAGTAGCCTACGAATTAAGATGCGATAAAAAATTAACTGGTTGTGTAGCAGTGAAAATCAGGTATCCCAATTTTGAAACAACCTCTAAGCAAATTGCCATCAATTATACACTTCGTGATGATGAACTTATACCTATTGCAAAAGATCTTTTTCATAAATTATATAGAAAAGGAACGGCTGTAAGACTTTTAGGCGTTCGTCTATCAGAATTAACCTCCCATGTGTTACAAGCCAGTTTATTTACTGCCGACGAAAAGAAAAATGAACTTTATAAAGCAATCGATGAGGTAAAGCAACAATTTGGCAAATCTGCCTTACAAAAGGCTCGTTCAATCAGAAACAAAGAAAATTAACATCAATAAAATAAATTAGTCTACTTATTTAGTAGGATTATATATATTTGTAGCCTAATAATAAAAATATGAGTATACGTTTAGGGGATATTGCTCCCAATTTTAAAGCAAAAACTAGTGCAGGTGATATTGATTTTTATGAATTTCTAGGAGATTCTTGGGGGGTGTTATTTTCACATCCAGCCGATTATACACCAGTTTGTACCACCGAATTAGGTAAAACCGCATTACTACAGGGAGAGTTTGAAAAGCGAAACGTAAAAGTATTAGCGCTAAGTGTAGACAGTTTAGGAAAACATGAGGGCTGGATTAAAGACATCAATGAAACACAAAATACGCATGTTGGATTTCCAATTGTAGCAGATGAAGATAAAAGTATTGCCAATGCATACGGAATGATACATCCAAATGCATCCGAAACATTTACTGTACGTTCGTTGTTTATCATCGGACCCGATAAGAAAGTTAAGTTGATGATTACTTACCCTGCATCTACAGGAAGAAATTTTTATGAAGTGCTACGTGTTATAGATTCATTACAATTAACTGCACAATATAGCGTGGCAACACCGGCAGACTGGAAAGACGGAGAAGATGTAATTGTAGTACCTGCTGTTAGTACAGAAGATGCTATTCAAAAGTTCCCCAAAGGTGTTAATGTGGTAAAACCATATTTAAGGTATACGCCTCAACCCAATAAATAGTACTCCGTAGAGACGCCATGTTGGCGTCTCTTTTTTTT
>CANGCK010000008.1 GCA_947452295.1 Sphingobacteriia bacterium | reverse complement strand
TTGGCGGTGGTAGTATCTACATGTGTATCGGCATGGTGTACCATGTGAAACTTCCACATCCACTTAATTTTATGTTCTACAAAATGAATGAAATAAGCGCCAATTAAATCGAGCAGTAATAAACCGCCGATCATGGTAATCCATAGGGGCAACGCTACAATGTTTAAAATTCCTATATGATGATTAATAGCCCAGTCGCTCGACTTAACCATTAATAAAGCAAAGGCAAAATTGATGACAATAGTAGTTATTGTAAAAAAGATATTAATGGAAGCGTGTTTCCATTTGTTATAAGAAAAACCAAACAATGGAATAGCGCCTTCAATAATCCAAAAAAATGTAATCCCGCCGGCAAGTATAATTGCACGATGCAGGCTTGGAATGGTGCTGAAGTAATTTACTATTTCGTTAAGCATAGGAGGGCAAGTTAGAATATGAAAATACGAAAAACGAATGAGAAGGGAATCATTCTTTGCTAACAATTAACTTTTTTCCCCAATAAACCACTGTTCTTTGTTTTTAAACAAAACATTGAAAGAAGTAAGCGAACCATAACATCGTGTAATATATTGTTGGATATTCACTTTTTCTTCGTCGGAAAGGTTTTTACTACTGTTGATGTTTTGTTCTAGTACACGCAACCGATCTCGCAGCATTACAATTTTATGAAAAAAATCTTCAATAGGCATTTCTTTGGGTTTGAGTGTGCTATCTGCGGGTTGAAGAATTAATTTACCATTTTGCCACCGGTCTCCTAAAGGAACGGTTTCAATTATCCCCGACCATAAACGCAGCATCTTCAACAAACTTTTTTCCATATCGTATTGTGTTTCTAATTCTTCAGAAACATTTTCTGGAAAAATTTCATCTAATTGTTCGTCGGTTTTATCAATTTCTTTAATGCCAACATTAATGAATGAAATTAAATATGCGGTATATTTTACACCGATAATTACACCAGGACCATACTGCGTATGTTGTAAACGACTGCCAATACCCAGGGTTGTTTGATTGATCATAAATAAAATAATCTTACAATAATTAATTTATGCAATGTACAATATTGTTGGTTTAATAAATGATACGTTACTTTTAAAAGAAATAAAAGCGCATAAAGTGGTAAGTAATACTTATTTGAGAAAACCCATTTTTTTATTAAAAATAACTTAATGAAATAGAAATGATGAGTATACCCAAGCCCGTATTGTCTAAACCGGTTGCATGTGCAAAATCTACTGTAAGCAGTTTTCTTCCAATTGCTACGAAGCCTATTAATAAAATGTTCAATACTTTTACTTGATGTTCTTTTATATAAACATTAAACGAGTCGATCATTTCTAATGCAATTATAATAGAAAAGAAAACGGGTAATATTTCATGCGTTTGTTCTTTTGAAAAAACCAACCAATTTCCTTCACTAGTTGTTATTGAATGAATAAAAAAATACACCAGCTCAATAATTTCTAACATTATATAACAAACTACAATAACGGTAAGAATGAAAAATATAAAATTCTCGATTTTTTTAAGCTTACACTAAGTATTTAATCAAATAATTATAACGTAAATGTTGAAACAACCTAATTGTTTAAAAATTGATTGATCATCATCTGTAACCAAAAGATCTTTTCAAGTTTTACAAAAGCTAAATAGTTTGAAGATTTGAATTTATAATCAATCTTGTTTTTTTGATCTTTCTATATAACTAATAAACGGTATGTCATTTTGTAAGATGCTCTTAATTTTATTTTGAATGTAAGATTCTAGTTGAATAAATTTTGATGCGTTAACGTTTCCAATTAACTTAGAAAACCGGTCATAATACTTAGAAGATATCGCTTCTAATGCAATATTATTTTTTAGAGTAGCTTTTGCTATTGATTCAGCTTTTTCATCAGTAAGATTTGAATAATTATTTGCATATCTATAAAGTAATACCATTTTGTTTTTGATAATTGATTCTCTTTCCAATTCATATTCATCAAACAGTTTCCAAAAGTCGGTTGAGTTATTTTCATCAATTTCTAAGTTGGTTCGAACCAATTCCTTTTTTGTTTTACCAAATAATTGTTGGATTAGTGTTGATTCATCTGTGTAAATAGATTGTGCTTTAGATTGTACTGCAATAAAAAGGGCGAAAGCAAAAATTAATTTTTTCATGTGTTTTATTTTTAATCACATGGAAATATGCCATTTAAACAATTGCATTTAGTTAGCAATTTCAGAATTGGCAAACATCCATTATTAGGTTTTAAAAAATCGACCTACTACATATTTTTAAGTAGGTAGTTGTTATCTACTAGTTTTTTAGCAGATAATTGATTTCTCAAAGAATAATGGATGTTTAAATTTGGTGCTTAATACATTCACCTTATTAACAGCGGGAATTATATTAATAGTGCGTCAAAATAAAAAGGAGTTATTAATTGCTGAATTGTCTTTGCGCTTCTTTTACTAAATCAAGGGCATGCGTTTTTTAAAGTACAATCCACTCCCTTATTTGATATTTGGGCAAATCAAACCGTATTTATTACAATATTTTCTGTAAATGCCTGATCAGTTGAGAGGCTTGCCCCTGTTTTATAAGTTGCCCAACGTATATTAGAATTTAAATTATGTATATTTAAAATTTCGGGCCATGTTTCTTTTCTAATTTCTCTCGGATCTATTTGCGAAAAGCAGCTATTTAAAAAGCCGGCTAGTACCATAAAGAAAAGCAAAAAATATGCTTTTTTAGTTTTGCTATTTGTCATGTTGCAGTATTAACTATTAAAAAAATTATATAAAAGACAAGTAAACTGAAATCCTCATTTTTAATCATTCAATAAAACAGCAACAAATACAAGCCAACTATTTTATCTCTTTCACACATCTAAATCCGGTATGATTGGTACCGGTTCTCCATTCTCCTTTGCCTCTTGTGCCCATCATATATCGAGTACAGTATTGATCGGAACAAAGAAAAGAACCACCGCGTTGTACTTTTTTCATTACACTGGGCTCATCGGGATCATTACTATCTGTTGGTCCGCCCGGATTTATTACTAATCCGTTATTTTTAACCATTTGATAGTAATCGTTTCTATACCAATCCGAACACCATTCCCACACATTTCCCGACATATCATATAATCCATACCCATTGGGAGAAAATTGTTTTACAGGCGCAATTCCGGCAAAACCATCATCGGCAGTATTTTTATTAGGAAATTGCCCTTGAAAACTATTAGCCATGTATTTGCCATTGGGTTTAAATTGATTGCCCCAGGCAAACATATTACCGGTAAGGCCGCCTCTGGCTGCAAATTCCCATTCCGCTTCGGTGGGTAATCTTTTACCACACCATTTTGCAAAGGCAACAGCATCTTCCCAGGCCACGTGCACAACCGGAAAGTGATCTTTTCCAACAATATTGCTAGTTGGTCCTTCAGGGTGTCTCCAATTTGCACCAGCTACATAACGCCACCATTGCAAATAATCATTCAAAGCAACCGAAGAAGAAGGAGGAGTAAAAACAACCGACCCGGCTTTTAGCATTTCGGGTGAGGCATCTGGAAACTCTTCCTTAGAAGGAATTTGTTCGGCAACAGTAATGTATTTTGTTGCTTTAATAAAAACTGCAAATTCTTCATTGGTAACTTCATGATCATCCATAAAGAATCCGCTAACTTTTACCCGATGAATGGGACGGCAATCTTCCATTGACAAATTACCCCCATTGCTAACACCTACAGGGTTGGGTGCCCCCATACTAAAAACACCCCCACCAATAAAAACCATGCCCTCGGGGGTTGACTTATGTTGTTTAAAAGTATCCTCAATAGTTACTTCAAATGCGGTAGCTCCTCCTTGTATATAAAAAGTACTGTCTTGTACTCCCATTCCTTTTGTGCAAGATATTGTGGCCGTTGATTTTAATTCTATTGAAGAATCAATATCAGTTGATGCTGTATTATTATTTCTACATGAAAAAAATAATAAACCAACACAAATGCTTGCCTTTGCAATATGTTTTTTAATCATTTCAGCCTGTTTTATGTTAACACAAATTATGGCAAAATAACAAGTTGCCTCAATGAATATCAATCATTATAATTTGGTGATTTTTTGTAAAATGGCGAATTATATTTCAAAAAATCGGCTAACTAATACCTAAAGCATTGTAAAGTAACGACTTATAGAGATACAATGTTACAAACACCCCAAAATATTTGTAAAATATATTCAAAAACAACAATAAATAATCACAAAAAAGCCCAATAAATTACAATAACAGCCAAATTATATAATTTAAATCACTACTTTAGCTAACTAAAATCATTTATTACTAAAACACAAAACATTTATTTCGTTATTGGATACAGCCTTGTTTTTAACTCTACATAACAATACAATAAATAATAAAATAAATCAACATGTTAGATTTACTAAAACAATTAGAACAGTGGTTAGATCAAAAGTTAGCATATTTTATGTTTAATGGAAATAAGCAGCATCGATATCAGGCTTATTTGCATAAAAAGTATAATAAAACACCTCAAAAAAATCAAAGGGCTATCATGACTTCAAATAATGCAATACCGATCAAATTTGGTATATAGTAGTTAAGTAGTAGCGCTATAAATATTGTATTCAATTGCGTAAGTAATTACTCTTGCAATACTTTTTGCGCCAATTTTGGTCATGATTTTAGTTCGATGGCCTTCCACCGTTCTTTTACTTAAGTACAATTTATCGGCAATTTCTTTGCTGGTATATTCCATACAAATTAATCGGATTATATCTATTTCTCTTTCTGTAAAAGCCTCTTTGAAGTTTGATTTTGCATTAGAATAATTTCTCGAGATAATATCATTCAAACGGGGCATAATTTCTTTACAGAAATAAGGTTTACGTTTGTATACTGTTTGTATTGCTTCGTTTATTTCGTCTGCCTCGGCTGATTTAACTAAATACCCCATTACACCGGCTTCTAATATTTGTAAAATTACTGCATCTTTTACACTACTACTCAATGCAATAATTCTACAATTTGGCATTGATTGTAGCAATACTTTGGTAGCAGCTAATCCATCCAATAAGGGCATTTTTAAATCGGTAAGTACTATATCTGGTTTTAGGTTTACCGCTAATTCTACCAACGATTCACCATCGGCAGCTTCCCCTATAATTTCTATTTCTGGTTTATTACATAATAAAGTTTTTAAACCAAACCTAAAAACACTTTGATTATCCCCTATTAAAAGCGTTATTTTATTCATTTGCATTATAAAATTTAATTATAAATAAATCCACATTAATATTAAGATTTAGTAAGTTAAGTAAATAATTAATCGAAAAAATGTATTTATTTCAAAATAATTGACCAAATATTTATATTAAAAACAATTTAAATTTATTGAAATAGGGTTTATTTACCACGAACAACCCTTTTTTAAAGATGAAAGGGGTATTTTATTTTGTAAAGGATTTTCCATTAGGTGGCCAATTTTTTTTTATTTACATTCACTTATAATCAATAAAAAATCTACCACATGAAGAATATTTGTCTTGCTGTAACTGTTTCTATGTTTTTAACAGGAAGTTTGTATGCACAAAAAGATCCAAAACAAGACAGTCTTTTTAAAGAAGCTGCAAAAACAGAAGTATGGTTGCCGGTACCTGTTAAAGTTACCCCAGGAAATACAAATAGCGATGCGCCTTCTGACGCGATTATTTTATTTGATGGAAAAAACACTACAAGTTGGCAAAGAAGTGATGGAAGTGCTGCCGGTTGGAAAATAGATGAAAACGGCGTATTAAATGTAGTAAAAGGGTCGGGTAATATACAAACAAAAGAAGCTTTTGGAAGCTGTCAATTGCATATTGAGTGGAAGAGTCCTGCTGAAATAAAAGGCGAAGGACAAACAAGAGGCAATAGCGGTATATTTTTTATGGGACGATATGAGTTACAAGTATTAGAGGCATACAACAATTCAACGTATGTAAACGGACAAGCGGGCAGCATATATAAGCAACACATTCCATTGGTGAATGCTGCTAAAAAACCCGGTGAATGGCAGTCGTATGATGTTGTATTTACTGCACCAGTATTTGCTGCAGATGGTACCTTACAAGACTCGGCTCGTTTTACCGTTTTTTATAATGGCGTACTAGTTCAAAATAATGTTAAAGTAAAAGGTACCATTGAGTGGATTGGACTGCCATCTTACAAAGCGCACAAACCAAAAGAATTTTTGGTATTACAAGATCATGGTTTAGATGGCGGAAACCCGGTAGCTTTTAAAAACATTTGGATCCGACCACTCTAATAATACTTAATTAAAATGAGTAAGCATATTTATTAGCTATCATCAATAACAATGGCAACGCATCATTACTTAAAATACTTCAACGTACTATCTTTATTTAATACCAAACGTACACGTGATATATTTTTGGTAAATCCAACAGCTACGCCCATTAGAGAAGAAGCGGAAAACATTCATGTACATGTATTTGATTTTAATGCAACCTCATTTCAGGAAAAAACATTTTCTGAAATAGGAGATACTTTTCCTTTTAGAGACAATAACAATATTACCTGGATTAATGTAGATGGCATTAGAAAAAAAGATGTTGAACATGTTTGTACACATTATGGCATTCATTATTTAATAACGGAAGACATATTAAGTATGGGCCAGCGTCCTAAAATGGACAATCTCAATCCTGTTTTATATTGTTTGTTAAACATGTTGTATTTTAACGAAAAAGCAGGAACGGTAGAAACAGAACAAATAAGTATTGTATTGGGCAAACAATTTGTTTTTTCATTTCAGGAAGATGCACAGCGAGATGTTTTTAATCCGATACGCGAAAAATTAAAAATTACCGGTAGTAAACTACGAATTTGTGGGGCAGATTATCTTTGTTATGCCTTATTAGACATCATTATAGATAATTATTATTTGGTGATGGAGAAAATAGGAGAGCGTATAGAATTTTTAGAAGACCGGATTATTCGCAGCAGCAACAAAAGATCTTTAGCAGAAATAAATGCTCTCCGCAAAGAGCTTATTGTACTTAAACGCAATGTAAGTCCTGTTCGCGACCTAATTAACGGTTTTATTAAAAGCGATAGTGAATTGTTGGAAGACAGAACCATCAAGTATTTTAAAGATGTGCATGATCATATTATACAGGCCAATGATTTGGCAGAGAACTATCGTGATATGATGATCAACTTACAAGATTTGTATTTAAGTAATGTAAATTTAAAGATGAATGAGGTAATGAAAGTAATGGCAATTGTTACCTGTTTATTAGCACCGGCAACGGTTATTGGCGGTATTTTTGGAATGAATTTCGATAAACTACCCTATATGCATCACCAATATGGTTTTTACATTGCCGCAACATCAATGATTATAATTCCAATCATCATGGTATTTATTTTTAGAAAAAGAGGCTGGTTTTAGTTAGTGGTTGCAGTCGGTACTATGTGCATGGTTATGTGTTCTGCAAAACTTGTAATTGATAAAATGCGCAACTACAATTAATAATACTGCCGGCACCAATAACCAAAAGCGCCAGGGATGAAAATGAACTTTTAGAAAAAGGAGTAATATGCCAATTACAAAAAGGGCTATCGGTAGCCAACTATGGTGGTGCTTGGTAAAACCATGGTAAAACGAATACAAACCCACGCATAAAGCCAATACAATCATGCCGTATTCAAAAGATCGGTTTTCAATAATATTAACGCCAAACAGCGGTAAACTACTTAAAAACAAGGGCAATACCGCACAATGTATGGCACAAGCCACAGAAGCGGTAATTCCTAAAGCATCCCAATTAATTTTTAATCGCATCCTCCCACAAAAGTAACACCTTGCAACTATGTTGCAAAATAATTGTAGAAACGAACGTACCTTTACAGCTATAACTTAATTGTATGAGCAAAAAGCTGTTAACCTATTTAGGGTTCTTTTTGGTATTGGTGTTGGCATTTTATTATTTTCTTTTTAAAGGAAATGATATGTGGAAGAAAAAATTGTCGGTGATAAGTTATGTAAAACCGTTTCATTTCACTAATCAGCAGGGCCTTCCTTTTTCTGATAGAGATATGTTGGGAAAAGTAGTTGTAGTAGAATATTTTTTCACAACATGTAGAGGAATTTGTCCGAGAATGAATACCAATATGCGGGCAGTATATGAGCAGTTTAAAAATGAGCCCGATTTTATGATACTTTCTCATACCTGTAATCCGGAAACCGATTCGGTACCACTGTTAAAAAAATATGCAGATTCATTAAAAGTAAATAATCAGAAATGGGTATTTGTAACTGGCCGAAAAGATAGTTTGTATTTACTGGCAAGAACGGCTTATTTATTAGATGATCCCAAAAACAGTGTGCAAAAAATCGAAGACCAATTTATTCATACGCAGTTTTTTGCATTGGTTGATAAAGATGGAAAAGTACGCGGACAAATTTATGATGGCTTAAAACAACAAGAAATCCAACAATTACAAAAAGACATAAAGGCATTGTTAGCAGAAAAATCGGCAACCGGTAATTTTGTAAATGGTATATTTAACAACAATCCATATTGATAACAATGGAAATTAAAGAAACCGATAAATTAAAGAAACATCAATTAAGCATTACCGATGCGCGAAAAAAAATCTTAGCTTTTTTTCTTCAAACGCCTGGTGCATTAGCACATGCCGATATTGAACATAAAAGCGGAACCGAATTTGATCGGGTAACAATTTATAGAACTTTGCAAACTTTTGTTGAGAAAGGAATAATACATACTATACCTACTTCAGATAATTCTATAAGGTATGCGCTTTGTAAAGACGAATGTGTTACTGGCCATCATCACGATGATCATGTACATTTTATTTGTGATGATTGTGGTACTACATATTGTTTAGATCATGTGAGTGTGCCAAAAGTAAAATTGCCGAAAGGATTTAAAGCCGTACAAACCGATTTAGTGGTAAGCGGATCATGTAATAAATGTGAACAATGATATTAGTAACTGGCGCTACCGGCTTGGTAGGATCCCATCTTTTGCAATTACTTGTTAAAACAGGAAAGCCTATAAAAGCCATCTATAGAACAGCTATACCCAATATAGCTAATACAACAGGTATTCAGTGGGTAAAAGCCGATATTATAGATATTCAATCATTGGAAGACGCATTTGTTGGTGTGGAAAAAGTGTATCATTGCGCAGCAATTGTTTCTTTTCATTCAAACGACAAACAACAGCTCCACAAAACCAATATAGAGGGCACAGCAAATGTAGTAAACGCTTGTATTACGGCCGGCGTAAAAAAATTATTATTTGTAAGTTCTGTTGCAGCATTGGGTAGAATAAGGCAAGACAAGCCAATTGATGAAACAATGAATTGGACGCCAGAAACCAGTAACAGCGAATATGGAAAAACTAAATATTTAGCAGAGCTTGAAGTGTGGAGAGGAATGGGAGAAGGACTAGATGTTGCAATTGTAAATCCCGTAATTATTTTAGGTTCGGGCGATTGGAGTACTGGGTCGTCGGCTATCTTTAAATCGGCATACGACGAGTTTGTTTGGTATACAGAAGGTTCAAGTGGTTTTGTTGATGTAGTAGACTTGGTGAACGCCATGCAAATGATTATGGATGGACCTATAACAGGAGAACGTTTTATTATAAGTGGCATAAATACCACTTATAAAAACATATTTACCCTTATTGCTACAGGATTTAAAAAACGTCCTCCATATAAAAAAGTAACCAAATTTTTAGCAGCAATTGTTTGGCGACTAGAGGCTGTTAAATGTTTTTTCACCAGAAAAAAACCACTGTTAACCAAAGAAACGGCTAAAACAGCGCGCGCAAAAGTAAGTTTTAACAATAGTAAATTGTTGAATCGTTTCCCAACATTTCAATATACATCCGTTGAAAAATCTATAGAAAGAATTTGTAATGAATTTATAAAAAAACACGATTTAATTGATAATTGATAATGAGGAATTGATAATTAAAAAAACATGTATATGAATTGGAGGAATTTTGTTTTAAGCGTTGGCGTGTTAGTGGCATGTACCAAACAAGTAGAAGCGCAAGTAAATACGCCCATCATTCATCATGAAATAACGAAGGAATATACGGAGCCCATGTTGTTGGGGCATATTTCGGTTTCGGCAATACAAGAAAATAGTTATGCCAATTGGTTTAAACCCAATTGGGATATTTATACAGTAGACAGCGGTACGGTTGCATTATTAAAGCCCTTACTAAAAAGAAAAAAGATTGATGTGTTTATGGGTACTTGGTGCGATGATAGTAGAATGTATGTTCCTCGTTTAATTAAAATTTTAATGACAGCCGGTTACGACATTCAACATTTATCTTTAGTAGCTGTAGGACATAATGATGAATTGCATAAAAAAAGTCCGGAAGGAGAAGAAATAGGTAAAAATATAGTGAGTGTACCCACCATTATTGTTTATAAAAGACACAAAGAATTAGGCAGAATCGTAGAGAGTCCGGTAGAATCTATAGAAAAAGATTTATTGAGTATCTTACAGAAAAAATAAATTAATCAATGACGAATGTGTTGCAATTCATAGCCGACCACTCGATGACTGTTGTGGTATGTATATTGTTGTTTTTTGGATTAATAGAAGCCATTTTTGGCTATTTGGCTAAATCTAACAGAACAAAAGACGATTTGCTAATAGAAGTTGTTAATACATTTGTATTGTTTGTAATCACTAAGCCGCTAATAATGATATTGGCTTTTGAAATGATGCATTACATTTTTCCAAAGATGCAGGATCTAGTAAAAACATGGAATATAGGGTTAATGTTATTGGTGTTTTTATTGGTGGATGATTTTTTACAATACTGGTATCACCGTTCTTCGCACGAAATAAAGTGGTTGTGGAAATGGCATAGGGCACATCATTCTGCAAAAGAAATGGGTTTGTTGGTTTCATATCGGGAAGCGGTTTATTTTTTTATTTTCATGCCCAATGTATGGTGGTTGGGAATATTTACTTATTTAGGAGGAGGCATTGGTGTGTTGAGTGGACTGGTTTTTAAACAGATCATTGTAATCAGCTCACATAGTTTAGTAACTTGGGATTCATTTTTTTACAAACGTCCCAAATTGATGCCGGTGATGAAGTTAATAGAGCGAATTGTAATTACACCGGCATTTCATCATGCCCATCATGCGGTATCGATAGTGGATGGTATTGGTCATCCCAATGGTAATTTTGGCAATATGTTTTCTATTTGGGATCAACTATTTGGTTCAGCAAAGTTTACTCGTTCATTTCCTTCCGCATATGGTATTCCCAATGATCCGAATGATTCATGGGCTTCGCAAACATTTTATCCGCTTGTAAAATCAAGCGTAGAAGGTTCGGAGTTGTCTAACAAGTATAGTTTTGAAAAAACAACAGTATTAGAACCGGCAAAAATATTGTTGAAAGAGGGCGAATATTTATATTGTAAATGTGGCTATAGTAAAACGCAACCATTTTGTGATGGCTCACATCATGGCACAAAATATCAGCCGCAAAAATTTGCCATCCATACCGAAAAAGAATACAAATTGTGTAGATGTGGTTTAACACAGTCGGGGCCTTTTTGTGACAATGCGCATGCTAAAGTATAGTGAGGGAATATTTTATGCATCCATTACTTTTTTCCAGAGTTCGGGAATGCGTTTCATCCAAACAAATTGACGGCGAATAATAGAAGCTTCTTCAGCAGGGTAGCCCATGTATGTTTTTCCGCCGGGCAATGAGGCTGTAACACCGCTTTGTCCCATCACTACTGCGTTAGCCCCAATGGTAATGGTTTTATTAACACCAACTTGCCCCCATAAAATAACACCATCTTCAATAATGGTACCACCGGCAATGCCCACTTGTGATGCAAACAAACAGTTTTTTCCAATGCTCACATCATGCCCAATATGAATTAGGTTATCCATTTTAGTGCCTTGCCCAATTTTTGTTTCGGCAGTAACGCCACGGTCGATGGTACAGTTACAACCAATTTCAACGTCGTCATCAATAACCACATTTCCACAACTTTGCATGCGTTTATACCATACATCGCGGTTCTTTTTTCCGTTGTAATAAAAAGCATCGCCGCCAATAACAGAACCCGATTGAATAATTACATTATTGCCAATAACGGTATCGTTTAAAATTGAAACGTTGGGATATATCAAACAGTTTTTACCAATTTGAACATTGTTGCCAATAAATACATTGGGCATAATTACAGAAGAAGCATCAATATGTGCGTTTGCACTAATAGATTGTTGTGGCGCAATAAAAGGTTTGAAGTGATTTACAATTGTTAAGTAGGCCTCAAAGGGTTCATCAACAATAAAAATGGTTTTTCCTTCGGGGATAGCAACATCTTTAGTGTTAATGATGATAAAATCTGCCGCACTTTGTAAGCAAGTTTGATAATATTTTGGATGATCAACAAAAACCAAATCGCCCAATTCAACTTTATGTATTTCATTAATGCCTAAAATAATTGCAGCAGTATTTCCTGCAACTTCTGCATGAATTAAATTGGCAATCCATTGAACTGAAACGGGTGTAGGAAACTTCATTTGTGATATTTTTATACAATAAAGGTAGTTAGTACATTAATTATGAAAAATTTTTCAAAATTTTTTTCATTCAAACAACAACCATATTAAAAACCATTTTAAAAAACAAAGTAAGAATAAAAAATCTAGAATAAAAAAAACAAAATCTTTTGAAACCCTTTGTTCATCAACATTACAGATGATGTGAAAATATACAATTAAAACTCAAATACTAAGATCAAGATCAAAAAACACGCTAAAAAATGCTCTATAATAGCAAACAATCCACATATAAAATCAAAATGTTGATAAATATCTAAAAAATATTTTTTGCATTACTTAAAAGTATTTTTAATATTGTGTAGGAAAACGCGTTTTCCTGTACTTACTAACCCATCCATATACAAGGTCTCGCTCTGCGAGACTTTTGTTTTAGTAGATTTCAAAGAATAAAAACTATATGAATCAGTCACAATTTTCAGAGCAAGAAATTATAAGAAGAGAAAAGCTTGCTAAAATACAAGCAAATGGTGTAGATGCTTTTCCGGCACCACTTTATCCGGTAAATCATTATTCGGTAGATATCAAAAACAGCTATTCAGAAGAAACCAAAGATCAATTTGTTGATTTATGCGTGGCAGGAAGAATCATGAGTATTAATGACAAGGGTAAAGTGTTTTTTATTAAGATACAAGACAGTAAGGGACTAATTCAGTTATATGTAAAGCGTGATGAAATTTGTGCAGGAGAAGACAAATCATTTTTTGATGATGTTATTAAACATGGATTAGATTTAGGGGACATCATTGGTTGCACTGGTTATGCGTTTGTTACTAAAACAGGCGAAACCTCTATACATGCAAAAACCATTACTTTATTAACCAAATCATTAAAACCACTTCCGGTAGTAAAAAGAGATGAGGAGGGTAATACATTTGATGCAGTAACCGATCCCGAATTCAGGTATCGCCAGCGTTATGCCGATTTAATTGTGAATCCTGCTGTAAAAGAAACATTTGTACAGCGTACTAAAATAATTAATACCATACGTGAATACTTAAATGCACAGGGTGCGTTAGAAGTAGATACGCCGGTGTTGCAGGCAATACCCGGCGGTGCAGCGGCTCGTCCGTTTATTACGCACCACAATGCATTGGATGTACCTTTTTATTTAAGAATTGCCAACGAGTTGTATTTAAAGCGATTGATAGTTGGTGGATTTGATTGGGTATATGAGTTCAGCCGCAACTTTAGAAATGAGGGGATGGACAGAACACATAATCCGGAGTTTACGGTATTAGAGTGGTATACGGCTTATAAGGATTACATCTGGATGATGGAGATAACAGAAAAGTTGTTTGAGAAAATAGCCATCACCTTACACGGAACTACAGAAGTGGTGTTGGGCGATAAAACGATTAGCTTTAAAGCACCGTTTAAACGCATCAGCATACATGATGCCATAAAAGAAAACACGGGAATAGATGTAAGTGCAATGGACGAAGCGGGCTTAAGAGCAGTTTGTAAAGAATTAAAGATAGATGTGCCACCCACCATTGGTAAAGGAAAATTAATTGATGAAATTTTTGGTGCCACCAGTGAGCACACGTATGTGCAACCAACATTTATTATTGATTATCCGGTAGAAATGAGTCCACTTACCAAAAAGCACCGCAGCAAACCCGGATTGGTAGAACGATTTGAGTTAATGGTAAATGGCAAGGAGTTGGCGAATGCATATTCAGAATTAAATGACCCGATTGACCAGCGCGAAAGATTTGAAGAGCAGGTTAAATTAATGGAAAGAGGAGATGATGAAGCGATGTTTATTGACTACGATTTTTTACGTGCATTAGAATACGGAATGCCACCAACAGCAGGAATTGGCATTGGTATAGATCGTTTGTGTATGATGATGACCAATCAGGTATCTATACAAGATGTGTTGTTGTTTCCACAGATGAGACCGGAGAGCTTTTAAAAGTAAAAGGCAAAAATGAGGAAAGGGCAAAAATCATTAACAATAGTATAAGTAAGCAGTCGCAATAAGTAATTGCTTCAAAAAATAATTACCAATAAAATTGAGTAATATACCATTTCAGACGATAGATTGGACAGCAATTGAAAGAATTGAATACCCAGGTGAAACCGGTGTAGCGTTTTGGCAAACCGTTCAATTGGAGGGGTTAAGGATTAGGTTGGTTGAATATTCAAAAGATTACTTAGCAGATCATTGGTGCCAAAAAGGGCACATTGTTTATTGTTTAGAAGGAGAATTTATTAGTGAACTAAGTACGGGCGAGAAAATAAAACTAACGAAAGGCCAAACTTATGTTGTTTCAGACGAACTCAGTTCGCACAGATCGGTTTCAACTGATGGAGTAAAATTGCTTATTATAGATGGTGATTTTTTGAAAAATAAATAAGTAATTAAAAGGGAGAACGATCAACAACTAATTTTCAGTAAAATACCAAAATAAAAACGCATCAATTACAATCGGTAACTGATGCGTTTTACTATAATATAAATCAACTTAATCTCTATAATTCAAAGCAGGTTTTCTATTGCCCAATAATGGTTTGTATTGGTAATCGCCTTTAGCGGTTTTAAATTCTTCTTTGGCTTTGTTAATTAAAGCAGCATCTGTAAATAAATCGATAGCAGTTAAGGCCATTGTTTTAGCGGCTACCATCATTCCTTTGGTACCAATTTCTGTACCGCCACAAGCCACCGCTTGCCAGCTGTGTGCCGGTGTGCCCGGCACCCAAGTTGCAGCACTTAAACCTACAGTAGGTACTGCATAACTCACATCGCCCACATCGGTAGAGCCACCGCTTGCATCAACCGTTGCAGCTAATGGCGTTACTTTTTCGGATGAGGCAATTTCAGGAGCTTTAAAAGTAAAAGAAGCTTGTAGCTTTTGTGCAAAAGCAACTTCTTCCGAAGTATATTTTACTCCGCCTACTTTTTGTAAATTTTGTTGCATGGCTTCGGCAAGTGTTTTGTTAATCAACAAGTCGTGCGTGCCACCAATAATTTCATAGTCAACTTTTGTTTCTGTACCCATTGCAGCACCATTAGCTGTTTTAACCAACCTTTCAAAAATACTGGCTACCTGGTCTTTCTTAGGGTGACGAACGTAATAAAATACTTCGGCAAAATCAGGCACCACATTCGGTGCTTTACCGCCTTGCGTAATCACATAATGCATTCTGGTTTCTTGTGGAACATGTTCGCGCATCATATTCGCCATATTGTCCATCGCTTCTACACCATCTAAAGCAGATCGCCCTCTTTCCGGTGAGGCAGATGCATGTGCCGATAAACCGTTGAAACGAAATTTAGCAGAAGTATTTGCAAGTGCACTGGTCATGGTAACGGAATTATCGTCACCGGGGTGCCAATGTACTGCAACATCTACATCTTTAAATAATCCGGCACGCACTAAATATACTTTACCACTTCCCCCTTCTTCTGCAGGGCAACCATAAACCCTAACGGTACCAGTAAGTTTTTTTGCTTCAATTAATTTTTTAATTTCTATTCCTGCTGCTATAGAAGCGGTACCAAATAAATGGTGGCCACAACCATGACCACTGGTAACACCAGCAACGCTTGTTTTTTCAGGAGCTGCATTTTGTGATAAACCAGGTAGGGCATCATATTCAGCTAAAATAGCAATTACCGGTTTGCCACTGCCATAGCTGGCAATAAAAGCAGTAGGCATTTCTGCTACGCCGGCTTCTACAATAAAGCCATTGTTTTTTAAGGTTTCTTGTAATAGCTGCGTGCTTTTATATTCTTTATATCCTACTTCGGCAAATCCCCAAATTTTCAATGCGGTAGATTTATAATTATCATACACACCATCTAAATTTTTAATTACTTCTTCTTTTAATAGCGTGGTATTATTTGCTTTTTGCGCATTTAATGTTACTGCAGCAAGTATTATTGAACCGAAGAGTAGTAGTGGTTTCATGAATTTATATTTAGCTTTTTATTTTAATGACTACAACTTGAGGTCATTACATACTATTAAATGGTTTAAGTAAAATTGAAAGGTTGATTTTAAAATTTAATTAAGGCTACTTTATAATTGATGTAATTAAATGATTAAACAAACAGATCTTTAAACAATTGTGCGCCTGGAACTACAGCATATTTATCTAAATCGGTAATACCTTCCGCGGCTAATACCTCTTCATCTACAAAGGTATTACCAGTGCATTGCGTAGCTGGTTTAGATAAAATATAGAATACGCTATCTGCAATAATATCTGTGGTTCTGCTCATTTTAGCCAACGCTTCGCCACCCAATAAATTTCTTACAGCAGCGGTGTCGATGGTGGTTTTGGGCCAAAGTGCATTAGAGGCAATACCGGCACCTTTTAATTCGGCAGCCCAACCCAATGCAAGCATACTCATGCTATATTTAGTAATGGTATAGGCAATATGGCCGCCCATCCATTTAGGGTCTAAGTTAACCGGTGGAGATAAGGTAATGATATGTGGGTTGTTTCCTTTTTTAAGATGCGGGATACAATGCTTTACTACTAAAAAAGTACCTCTTACATTAATACTTTGCATTAAATCGAAGCGTTTAGATGCTGTTTGTTCGGTATTGGTTAATTGAATGGCCGATGCATTATTAATTACCACATCTATACCGCCAAAACGTTCAACAGCTTGCTTAACGGCAGCTTCAATTTGGTCTTCATCTCTAATATCTACTTGAACTGCGAGTGCCTTACCTCCGGCAGCTTCAATTTCTTCTGCAGCAGAAAAAATAGTACCCCCCAAACGAGGGTCTTCCGTTACACTTTTAGCGGCAATTACAATATTTGCGCCTTCTTTCGCCAATCGGAGTGCAATAGCTTTACCAATGCCTCTACTTGCACCGGTAATAAAAACAGTTTTATTTTTAAAAGAAATCATAGCTATGAAGTTAGGCATTAAATGTATTGAAGTGTTTTTTCAAATAAATAGATTCAAAAAAAATACCATTTAATTGGACAATTACCACCCTAAAAATTCAAGTATCACTTTTTCTGTATCGGTACAGGCTTCTATTAAATCTTTGTTTACAATAATTTTATTGAACTGATGACTGAACGACATTTCATAACCCGCTTTATTTACTCGTGTAGCAATATTTTCGGGTGATTCAGTACCGCGACTTTCTAACCTTTTTTTCAGCTCATCTACCGAAGGCGGTTGAATAAAAATGGATAAACAATTTTTACCCAATTGTTCTTGAACATGAATAGCGCCTTTCACATCAATATCCAAAACCGGAATTTTTCCGGCATCCCATATTCTTTTTAACTCACTTTTTAATGTTCCATAGTAGTTGCCTTCGTAAACCATTTCCCATTCAATAAATTCGTTGGCTTCAATTTTGGTACGAAATGATTCTAGGTTTATAAAATGGTAATGTACACCATCGGTTTCGCCCGAACGAGGCGCTCTTGTTGCCGCCGAAATAGAAAATGATAATCGCGGATATTTATTTAATAAATAAGTAGTTATAGAGGTTTTACCAGCGCCAGAAGGTGCAGTAACAATAATTAACTTCTCTGCTGCTTTATACATTTTTTTGTTTTCCTGCAAAGAAACAAGTATTTATATAAATGCCTATAAAAACTTGTAGCGCGTTTATTTTTTACTGTTTCTTCCTACAGCATAATGCGGATTTAAGGCAGCATAAATTGCTTCATATTCTGGCGCCCCGGCAGCAGCAGCTGTTTTTGCATGTTGAAAATATGCCCTGGTTTGTTGAAGTATTTCATTGCCAATTATTAATTTGGCATCATCTAGTTTTATTTGAATTTCTTCAACCTGACTCAACAAGTTGGCATACTGTTCGTATAAATGAAGCCGGTTATTACAAGCGCTCACATCAACATAATCGGGAACCGATTTAGGGCTTTTCCGCATCAATTGTACCGCTTTTTGTACAAATTCTTCCCGCTTAGTATTTAATTTAAACATACTTCTTCTTTCTGCGGGTTGCAGCTTAATACTATTGGGAATGATAGATTTGAGGGCAGATAGGTGTTGTTCAATTGCCATTAACTCAGAGCCCACAAAACTTCTAAAAGAATTCATACTAAGCGATTTTATTAGCAAACGCTAAAAATATTTGGTAAATTGCTTATTAAGTAAAAATTAATGAGCATTTGAGTTTAAACTTTTATTAGTACCTTTTCGGTTCCTATGAATAGCCAAAAACTGCGATTATGCGTTTATTGTGGATTTTGTATTTAAAAATATTGGGTTGGAAAATAAGTGACCAATACCCGTTTCATCTCAAAAAATTTGTTTTGATAGCGGCACCTCATACCAGTGCCTGGGACTTTTTTTTAGCCATGGCTATAAGAAGCTATCTAAGAATTTATGATGTTAAATACCTGGGAAAAGAAGAATTATTTAAAGGTCCATTTGGTTTTATTTTTAGAAAAACCGGCGGGGTACCTGTAGATAGATTTAACAAAAACGCTATGGTAGACCAAGTAGTTGAATTGTTTAATAAAAACGATTCAATGGTAATCGGGTTATCGCCAGAAGGTACCAGAAAACCTGTAGAAAGATTAAGAACAGGTTTTTATCACATTGCAAAAAAAGCGGGCGTGCCTATTGTTATGGCTGGAATGGATTTTGAACATAGAAAAATTACCATTGCACCACCTTTTTATCCTACAGATGATATGGAAGCAGACATGGAATATATTCTTAATTATTTTGTAGATCTGAAAGGAAAAATCCCTTCGTATGGATTAGGCCATTTAAAAAATCCTAAATCATCCACTCCAATATGAATAAAGCGTACCCTACTATTATTGATCAATTTTGTAAGTTCGAACAAGAAAAATCAGATCAATTATTATTTGCTGAGCCTGTAAATGGACAATATAGAGAATTTACCTGGAAATCAGCCGGACAAGAAATAAGAAGTATTGCAGCCTATTTGCAAAATTGTGGATTAAACAAAGGCGATAAAGTAGCAATACTTAGTAAAAACTGCGCACATTGGATAATGGCCGATTTAGCTATTGCAATGGCCGGTATGGTATCGGTTCCGCTTTATCCAAATATTACGGCTATAGGTGTAAATGAAATATTATTACATAGCGAAACCAAAGCAATTTTTGTAGGCAAGCTCGATAAGCCATTGGAAATAAGAAAGGGTATACCAGATGATATGTTACAAATTAGTTTCCCTTTTTATTTTAATGAAGGATGTTTAAATTGGGATGACTTAGTAATCAATACAACGCCATTAATTGGTATACCTACAATTGATCCGCATACCCTATATTGTATTATGTATACATCGGGTACCACCGGAAACCCAAAGGGAGTAATGCATAGTTTTCATACATTGTCTTTTGCAATTCATTCTTTCTTAAAAAGCAATCCACCATTTGTAAACGAAACCTTTTTCTCTTACTTACCACTTTGTCATGTAGCAGAAAAAATGTTGGTGCAAAATGGCACCATTTTTACAGGGGGTAAAGCCTATTTTGTTGAGTCGATGGATACATTTGCCGCTAACTTACAATTTACGCAACCCACTGTGTTTTTAGCGGTACCCCGTATTTGGGAAAAAACGAAAGAGGAGATCTTGAAGAAAATGCCTCAAAAAAAATTATCACTACTGCTTCGTTTACCTATAATTTCTGGCCTCATCAAAAAAGCCATTCGTAAAAAACTAGGATTATTACGGGCAAAATATATTTATTCAGGCGCATCTCCTATTAATAAATCTTTACTAGAGTGGTTTGCTCAGTTAGACATCATTATACAAGAAGCGTATGGTATGACGGAGAATTCGGCGCTTTCACATATTAACAGAAAGGGATCTACCAAATTTGGTACAGTAGGCCAAAGTTATCCGGGTGTTGAAGTAAAACTGAGTGTCGAAAACGAATTGTTGGTAAAAAGCGAAGCGTCTATGTTGGGATATTACAAAGATCCTGAATTAACAGCTGCCATGTTTGAAGACGGCTGGTTAAAAACGGGAGACGAAGGTGTAATTGATAATGAAGGATATTTTACCATTACCGGAAGAATTAAAGATCAGTTTAAAACGAGCAAAGGAAAATATGTAATACCAGCGCCAATAGAATCGAAGGTGTTGAGTAATCCATATGTTTCACAAGCGTGTATTGTTGGTTCGGGCATACCGTCTCCATTATTGTTGTGCACACTATCCGAAAAAGCACAAACAGAAGAACGCACAACTATTCTAGATCATTTAACTAATTTATTAGCAGCTATAAATAATCAATTAGAGCACCACGAAAAAATTGCTAAACTAATCATTGTGCAAGATGAATGGACAATAGAAAATGGCATATTAACGCCAACTCTTAAAATAAAACGTAAGATGATAGACGAGTTGTTTCAACAATATTATATGGCATGGTTAAATTTACAATCTGTGGTAACGTTTGTCTAAAAGAATCCTACAACTTAATCCAAAGTTTTTAATGATAGTGTAGGGCTTTTGCTACAATTTATTTAATTTTATGTAGTACAATTTTAAACCCCTATAAAACTTAAAAATATGAGTAGAAATTTACTGGTTTTTGCTGCAATCACTTCGGTTGCACTTTTCTCTTGTGTTAGCCCTGCCAAGCTAAGACAAGCAGAGCAAAGCTATGCACAACTAAAAGGTTCTCATTTAGAATTACAAGACAAGTACAAAGCCTTAAATGATGAATTAAATAAGTGTAAAAACGATAAAGATCTTTTAGGCTCGCAAAGAACTGGATTAGAAGCACAAATAGCTGGTCTAAATGATCAGTTGGCTTATCTAAAGAAAAACAATAATACTGTAATGGATCAGTTAAAAGACTTATCTGTTATTTCTGGTGCTCAGGCAGAAAGCATTAAAAAATCGTTAGAAAATATTGGTGCAAAAGACATCTATATCAAAGATTTACAAGGCTCTATTGCTCGTAAAGATTCATTAAACATGGCATTGGTGATGAACTTAAAAGGTGCAATTGGTAATTTAGATGATAAAGACATTAACATTAAAGTTGATAAAGGTGTTGTTTATGTAGATATATCCGACAAATTATTGTTTAAAAGCGGAAGCTATGATGTAACAGATAGAGCTAAAGAAGTATTGGGTAAAGTAGCTAAAGTATTGAATAACCAACCTGAAATTGAATTTTTAGTTGAAGGTCATACCGACTCTATTCCAATTAAAAGTGTAAATGTATCAGACAACTGGGATTTAAGTGTAAAGCGTGCTACAACAGTTGTGAGAATATTACAAGATACGTATGGTTTAGAACCTAAAAGAATGACAGCAGCTGGTAGAGGTCAATATTTACCTATTGCCGATAACAGCACTGCAGAAGGTAGAGCTGCCAATAGAAGAACAAGAATTGTAATCTTGCCTCAATTAGACCAATTCTTTAAATTATTGGAAACCAAGAAATAAAAAAAACTCGATCGCAATCAATTGCGAAAGATCGAAAATAAAGAAGGCAACTGATGAATAATCGGTTGCCTTCTCTATTTATTGGATACCTAGCCATTCAAAAAGTTTAGTTAAGCGCTTGCCCAATAAGCCGAGTTGTTTAGAAGTGATTGGAATTTAACAAGAGCGGAAAAGGCTGTATCTTGCGAATGAAAGAAACAAGTATGCAGGATTATTTGAAAGGATTGAATGAGCCGCAAGCCGAAGCGGTAACTCATATAAATGGCCCAATAATGATAGTAGCGGGTGCAGGTAGTGGTAAAACAAAAGTGTTAACCACCCGCATTGCGCATTTAATGAACAAAGGGGTAGATGCATTTAATATATTGGCGCTCACCTTTACTAATAAGGCAGCAGCCGAAATGAAAGAAAGGATCGAAAAAATATTGGGTAATTCCGAAGCAAGAAATTTATATATAGGTACTTTCCACAGCGTTTTTGCAAGAATATTAAGGGCAGAAGCACATCGGTTGGGTTATCCAAATAATTTTACCATTTATGATAGTGACGATAGTAAGTCGGTAATACGTACAGTAATAAATGAAATGAATTTAGATGATAAGCACTACAAACCCAATGTGGTAGCCAATCGGATTTCATCTGCTAAAAATGCATTGATTGGACCAGCTGAATACTTAACCGATTATTATTTACAACAAGAAGATATGCGTGCCAACAGACAAGCTATTGGCCAAATTTATGTATCGTATGCCAACCGTTGTTTTAAAAACGGTGCAATGGATTTTGATGATTTATTATTTAAAATGCACGATTTATTGAAGAACTTTCCAGAAGTGCTTCACAAGTATCAGCATAAGTTTAAATATATTTTAATAGATGAGTACCAAGATACCAACCCGGTACAATATCAAATCACTAAATTATTAGCTGCTGTAAATGAAAATATTTGTGTGGTAGGAGATGATGCACAAAGTATTTATAGTTTTAGAGGAGCCACCATCGAAAACATTTTGCAATTCCAAAAAGATTATGATGATGTAAAAGTTGTAAAGCTTGAACAGAATTATAGAAGTAGTCAACAAATTATACATGTTGCCAATGAAGTGATAAAAAACAATAAAGGTCAAATCCCCAAAAATTTATGGACAGAAAATCCGGCAGGTGAAAAAATTACGTTGGTAAGAACCATGACAGATAATGAGGAGGGTAAATTTGTATCGGACACCATTCAAGAACAAAGGTTACGGAATCATTATTTAAATAAAGATTTTGCCATACTATATCGTACCAATGCACAAAGCCGATCTTTTGAAGAAAGCTTAAGAAGAATGGGTATTGCATATAGAATATATGGTGGGGTAAGTTTCTATCAGCGTAAAGAGGTAAAAGACATGCTAGCGTATCTGCGTGTAATTGTTAATACACGAGATGAGGAATCGTTGAAACGCATTATTAACTATCCAGTAAGGGGAATTGGAAAAACCACATTAGAAAAGTGTGTGATTTTTGCCAATGAACACAATATATCGATGTTTGATGTGGTAAATAGGGCGGGTGAATTTGGATTTAAAGCCGGTACACTTGAATCGTTGCAGAACTTTGCCACCATGATAAAGTATTTCCAAAGTATGTTGAACGATAAAAATGCATATGATGTTGCCGTTCAGGTGGGTAAGCATACTAATTTGGTGAAAGAACTTTTTTCCGATAAAACAACAGAAGGACTAGCCAGATATGAAAACGTGCAAGAATTGTTGAACTCGGTAAAAGAGTGGACCGAAAGTCCAAGTAATGAAGATGGTGAATTAGGCGACAAGTCGCTTGGATCATATTTACAACAAATCACTTTACTAACTGATGCTGATGATGATAAGCAAAATACCGATGTGGTAAAATTGATGACAATACATGCAGCTAAGGGTTTGGAGTTTGGTTGTGTATTTGTGGGTGGTGTAGAAGAATCATTGTTTCCGAGCGGCATGAGTATCAATACCAGAGAGGAATTAGAGGAGGAGCGCCGATTGTTTTATGTGGCAGTAACAAGAGCAAAGGAAAGGCTTTGGTTAACTTATGCCAATTCGCGCTATCGTTTTGGTCAGTTAGTACAAAATGAGCCAAGCCGTTTTATAGAAGAAATGCCGGAAGAGTATGTTGATAAAACATATGCAGGAGGCGGCGCAAGAAATAATTCAACAACCGATTGGGGTAATGCATTTCAACGGATAAACAGAGGTATAGGTGGTAATAATGAGGCATCTAACGCAGCAAAAAAATATGGCCCCCCCCCTTCTAAAAAACCGGAAAGTGTAAAACCGGCATATATGCCGGCAAAGCCTCTGGCCCCGAAAGTTACCGCACATGTGCCATCGGTAGACTTTGTTGCAAGCGACACTTCGGCCTTAGAAGCAGGTAAAACAGTAGAACACCAAAAATTTGGTTATGGAAAAGTAATCAATGTAGAGGGATCGGCTCATAATCCGGTGGCAACCATACAGTTCGATAAAAACGGAGAGAAGAAAATAATGCTCAATTATGCTAAATTAAGAATAGTAGACTAGAGAAATTGTGTTTAGCAAAAAGCAATATTATGCTTTCGATATCCGAAAAATAAAAACATTATAGTACTAAGTAGGGAATTTTGAACAGAATACCCCCGCTTTTGTTATAATTTTGTAATTTAGAATTAATTCCATAAAAATATAATATGATTCAGACAGGAAATCAGGTAATTAGTATTTATACGGAAATGACGCCGAACCCGGAAACAATGAAATTTGTAGCCAATAAATTGTTGTATCCAGGCAAGAGTATTGATTTTGCAGATGAAACATTGGCCGGTCCTTCTCCTTTAGCAAAAGAACTATTTAGTTTTCCATTTATAAAAAGCGTGTTTATAGCTAGTAATTTTATTACATTAACTAAAACAGGCGATACAGATGATTGGCAAGACGTAATTCCTACAATTAAAGAATTTCTAAAGCAATATTTAGAGAATGGCGGTGTAGTAGTAAATGAAGATGAGGTAGCAAAAGTAAAGCAAGAAGCTACCAATACTGTAAGCGCCGATGACGACGATATCGTGAAGCGAGTAAAAGAATTATTAGAGAATTATGTGAAACCGGCTGTAGAGATGGATGGTGGTGCTATTCAGTTTAAGAGTTATAATGATGGCATTGTAAACTTAATGTTACAGGGAAGCTGTAGTGGATGCCCTTCTTCTATGATAACTTTGAAAGCAGGTATAGA
The DNA here is from genome assembly GCA_947452295.1 of Sphingobacteriia bacterium. Classification (GTDB taxonomy): domain Bacteria; phylum Bacteroidota; class Bacteroidia; order Chitinophagales; family Chitinophagaceae; genus Sediminibacterium. The sequence goes on along the minus strand of CANGCK010000008.1, from coordinate 52,891 downwards.
GGGAATGATGAAGCGAATGATACCTGAAGTGAAAGAAGTGGTTGCAGAAGCAGAGTAATCATATAGTTCAATCTAAAATTATAAAATCCATGGCTATGCATTAGAATGTATAAGTAATGGATTTTTTTATTTTTATAATATATACAATGGAAATTAACCTTATTACCAATCAATTAATAGAGGGCATCCAACAAACTAGTTTATTAGAGTTTATTGGAGTAGTATCTGGTATTATAAGTGTTTGGTTGAGTACAAAAGAAAATATATGGGTTTACCCCATTGGATTAATTAATACTATTATTTATGTGTATATAAGTATAAAAGGTCATTTATTGGGTGAAGCAAGTGTAAATGTTTATTATACAATAATGAGTGTTTATGGTTGGGTATTATGGGCAAAAAAAGACGAACAAAAAATAAATTATATTTTACACATAACGTATAATGGTAAAAAAGATTGGATACAGCAGTTGCTGTTTTTTTCTACGTTGTATGTTATTTTATATTTAGCACTTATAGAACTTAAACAATCATTTGCACATGGCGCCATACCTTGGTTGGACGCATTTGCAAGTGCAACCGCTTATACAGCCATGTGGTTAATGGCCAAAAAGAAAGTTGCAAGTTGGTATTGGTGGATTGCAACCAACTGTACAGCTATTTACTTGTATTTTGTAAAAGGATATGTATTTACAAGTTTACAATTTATTATTTTGGTATTTATTGCAATTCAGGGATTAATTATATGGAATAAAAAAGCACAACATGCAACACATTAAAAAAGTGGTGGTAATAGGACCGGAGTCTACTGGCAAAAGCACTTTGTGCAAACTATTGGCACAACATTTTAATACATTGTGGTGTGAAGAATATGCCCGAGAATATTTGTTAGAACACGGTACTAATTATACGGCAGCAGAGTTGTTAACCATTGCGAAAGGGCAGTTAGCATTGGAAGATACATATACAAAAGAGGCAGCATCACTTCATATAAAATCGCCATCCTCCTCGCCAGTTTTGTTTGTAGATACGGATATGTACGTAATGAAAGTTTGGAGTGAATATGTATTTGGTGTTTGTGACTTTTATATTTTAGATGAATTGGTTAAACGCGATTATGATTTGTATTTACTCTGTAATATTGATTTGCCTTGGGTTAAAGATGAATTAAGAGAATACCCCGACGAGCAGCCACGTATAGAATTGTTTCACATTTACAAAGACATACTGATCAATCAAAATACACCTTGGGTATTGATTAGTGGGAATTATGAAGAGCGATTGAGTAATGCTATTAAAGCAGTGGAGGGAGTGTTGGAGTATAAATACGAGGCTAATAATAATTAGTTCATCAGCATAATATTACCAATCATGCTTTGCAATTAACACACAACAATAATATTTATACGTACTGTTTTCATTATAGGCCCAACCAATTGCTATATCGTAGCATTGCTTATGAAAATCATCGATACCTAGTAAGTGAACTCTATGACCCGCTTTGCTGTGAATCCGTTCTTTACCATCACTAATTAATTGAATAATAGCATCCACTGGTGATTTTGCACCGGCACTAAGCGATTCGAAAAAATTGGTAGACTTAGGTTTTAACCAAGCAGCATTTAAGGTATAGCCCGTTTCATTTATATAGAAATTCATTCCGTATCCTTCGGGGTTTATGTGGTTAAAATAATTTCTGCTGGCCATGTCTTCTGCTTTTTTTTGGGCAGCAATGGCCAATTGATCGTTCCATTTTAATGGTGCAGATGCCGGAATGTTATTAAGTTTAACACCAATGGTTTGGGAAAACGCTTCGGGGTTGGCACGTATTTTATTTAAAAATTCAACAGCTGCTGATATTTCAGGAGTTTGTGATTGAATTGTAGCAGAAGTAAAAAATAAACCAAACATCAAGAAGCAAATAAATAAACCTTTGGATTTCATTTTAAGGAGGATTGGCGTTAGCGATTAAAAACAATAAAATTGTGGATTTGTTTTATCTAGAGTAGCGATAAATTAAAACCAAAATTTTCCATCATTTGTTTTAATTTTATTGTTATTCCACAAATATAATCCATGCAACGAAAAATCATTTTAAATTTAATGCTATTTTTTTTAGCAATCAATGCGGTTCTTTCGAAAGATAATTTAAAAGCGGAATACTTTATATCAATCAATCAATTAACACATAATAAAAACGATTTTTCTTTTTCTGATACTACTTCCAATTCATTAATTGGTAAATGGGTGGGTAATCCAATAATTTACCAAAACAAAGAATTTAGTGTACTATTTAATGCAGACAATACGTTTAATTTGGTTGAATATAATACCGAAACAAAGAAAAGAAAATCACTAACCGGAACGCAAAAAAGAGGAGATGGTACTATTGTTGAATTACAATTAAAGTATACCCTTGTAAGCAATGAACCCACGTATAACTTAATATTAACCCCGTTAATAGGTGGTGTTGAGCTTGACAAAAAAATGTATGCAAAATATACTTTGATGAGCAATACTACCATGAAGTTGATGTTGTTGTTTGACGAATCCTCAACAGCATCCAGTGCGGAAGAAATCATTTTAAGAAAAGAAAATCAATAATCACTCGCTTATATCTTTAAGCATAAAATTTTTATTTACCCCTCACTACTTTCATCACATCTTCATCGTCTTCAATATTGTGCATTTGTTGTACTATTTGTGGATAGCGCCAAGAAACGCGCCTGCTCATTGGTTTAACACTAAATTTTTTTGGGTTGGGTAAACAAGCAATAATCATGGCAGCTTCGGCTCTGGTAAGATTTTTTGCTGGTTTATTAAAATAGTGTTGGGCAGCGGCTTCAATGCCAAAAATACCGGGCCCCATTTCAATAACATTGAGGTATACCTCTAAAATTCTTTGTTTCCCCCAAATCCATTCAATTAATTTGGTGAAATACAATTCCGGCACTTTTCTGATGTATTTAGAAATTCCGCTTCCTTGCCATAAAAACACATTTTTAGCCGTTTGTTGGGTAATGGTGCTAGCGCCACCACCCAGCGGTATTTTAGATTTTTTTCCTTTCTTTTTGGGCTTTAAACTTTTTTCAATAGCATCCCAATCAAAACCACCATGATCAGGAAAAGCTTGATCCTCACTGGCGATAGCTGCTAACTTTGCGGATGCGTTGATATCATCCCAACTAACATAATCGCGTTTTAATCCATAAGAAAAAGTATTTCCTATTTGCGTCATTGTAATTGGCGGCATTACCCATTTTGTAATAATGGTAAATAGCAAAGAGCTCACTATTAAAACGAGAAAGGTACGTTTAATATAAAACCAGCTTTGAGCTACAAAGTTTTTATTGTTTTTTGCCATAAGTAATGTTATGATTGATGTTGAATGGAGCTGCCAAAATTTAAAACGCCCCAACATAAAGCAATACCAAAGCCAATTAAAATTAAACCGGAAATAATATTAATATAATGAAGGTTTTTTGCGGTAAGTTTAGTGCGTAATTTACCGGAAAAATATACTTTTAATAGATCGGTAATTAATACAAATAGCAAACAAGTTACAAATACTATGAATTTATATTGAGCCGGGTTAGCGGTATCGGCAGCATCGCCAATAATGGCAGCTGTCCAGGCAAACCAAAAAATAAATACGCCCGGATTAAGCATATTCATGAAATAACCAGCTAAAAATATACCTGCTAAATCTCTTTTTCTAAATTTCTTTTCGATGATTTTATTGTCTTCATCTGTTTTCACTTTTTTAAAGAACAAAGTGTAAATACCCACTATAATTAAAAAAACACTTCCTACTACTGCTATTACTGTACTATGGTTAATAGCCAATGTAAATAATGTAGTGAAAAAATTACAGATTAGTACAAGACTGATATCACTTGCCGATACCCCTGCAACAAATGTATAGCCCGCTTTATGACCATTATTAATACTTTGCTTGATGATGGCAAAAATAACCGGGCCAACCGAGATGCTTAAAAAAATTCCCAAAACTAAACCTTTAATTATTGGTGCGAGCATACAATTAACAATTAAGAATAATTAAGCAATACAAATTTGATAGTTACAGATTGGCTTGTAAAAAAAATTGCCAATCTTCCAACATCTTACCTTTAAGCACTCTAGGAAATTTATGTTGCCCACCCATTTTGCCTTTTGTTTTCATGAAATCTAAAAACCGTTGTTCGCTTAATACTTTTAGGTGAATTTCTTTTAATGCACTTCTGCGTTCAACGGCATAATCGTCGTTTAGTTCATTTAAACAGTTGTCTATATAAGTACAAAGTTCGTTTTCGTTTACTTTGTCGTTACAGGCAACATACCATTGGTGTCCAAAAAAGTTACCACATGGCACCCCAGCAACAGTAAATTCGGGAATACTGATGTTAAATTTTTCGCTGGCCATTTGAACAGCTTTGTTCATATTATCAACACTTAAATGCTCGCCTACTAAACTTAAAAAGTGTTTGGTTCTACCGGTAATAATAATTTCAGCTCGTTCTTTATCAATAAATTTAACAGTATCTCCAATTAAATATCTCCAGGTGCCGGCAGAAGTGCTAATTAATAAAGCATAATCTTTACCTTCTTCAACCTCATGTAGCATGAGGGCTTCCGGGTTTTCAATCATATCGCCATCGGCATTAAAATTGGCTTCATCAAATGGAACAAACTCTAAAAAGATGTGCTCGTTGGTAACTAAGCGCATACCTTTTGCATATTGTTTGTCTTGGTAAGCAATAAAACCTTCGCTGGCTAAATAGGTTTCAATATATGTTATGGGTTTCCCCAATAATTTTTCGAATCCTTTTTTATAGGGTTCAAAACTTACCCCACCGTGTACAAAAAAAGCAAGATTGGGCCACAGTTCGTGGATATTATTTAATTGATAGCGTTCAATAATTTGTTCAACACAAAGTTGAATCCATGCGGGTACACCTACTAAAAATCCAATATCCCATTGCGGTGCTTTCTCTACAATTTCTTTGATTTTTTTGTTCCAATCTTTTTGTTTTGCAATTTTTTTACCCGGCTTATAAAAGGGCTGAAACCAGAAAGGCGATTTTTTAGCTGTAATACCACTTAAGTCGCCAGCAAAATATCCGTCACCTTTTTGAAGTTCGGTGCTACCACCTAAGGTAAGCCATCCTTTACCAATAGAAGTAAAGGGGATATTTTCGTAAGCGCGTAATCCAAATAATTGCTTAATCATTATTACCTTATTACCTTTTAATAGATCGTTGGTAATAGGGATGTATTTACTAGCCGATTCGCTGGTGCCACTGCTTAACGCATAAAATTTAATTTTTCCAGGCCAACAAATATCAGAATGACCTTCTAAAGTTTTATGCCACCAATCGTTGTAAATTTTATTGTAATTGTAAGTGGGAACCAGTTCTTGAAATTTTTTACCCGGATGTTTACTGAGTAAAATCTCATCAAACTTAAATGCTTGACCAAACGCAGTAAAACGTGCTTTTTTCAACAATTTTTTTAACACTTTCAATTGCTCTCTGCGTAAATTATGCTGGGGCAAACGAAGTGCTTTTAAAATAGAATTAGGAAGTTTAATATCAAAAATAGGCATCGTTAGGGGGCTTTTAAGCAGCTACTAAACTAAAACAAATGTGTTATAACACAATCGGCAGCAAAGGTAAGCTATTAATCATTTAATAAATTAGTAATATAGGCAATTAAGAGAGAAAGAAATAGTAGGCAAAAGGCATAAAGTTTAGCATTTTAGCTGATAAAATCTGTTAAAATTTAAACAGGGCATAAGCGAATAGTTGTCAAATCTTTCGGAATGAGCTAATTCGGCGTTACTTTTGCAACATGTTTAAACAAACTCTACTGAAAGCTGCCGAAGCTGGAGCAGCGGAATTAAGCCGTTTTTTTAACGGTAGTTTTGAAATAAGTAATAAAGAGGGAATTAATAACTTGGTAACTGAAGCCGATCATGCAGCAGAAAAAGCAATAATGGCTGTTATTCAGGGCGAGTATCCTACCCATTTTATTTTGAGTGAAGAATCGGGCGAAATAGTGCAAGACTCTACTTATAAATGGATTATTGATCCGATAGACGGCACTGTAAATTTTGCCAACGGAATACCTATTTGTTGTGTAAGTATTGGATTAGAGCAAGAAGGTAAAATGATAATGGGAGCGGTTTATAACCCAATTATGAACGAGTTGTTTTTTGCACAAAAGGGTTTTGGTGCCACCTTAAACGACAAGCGAATACACGTAAGTGAAAAATCAGCGGTGATTAACAGTTGTTTGGTTACAGGATTTCCGTATACTTATTTAGATGAGCCGAATGGCCCAATACAGGTATTCGAAAAATTAATTAGAAAAGGTGTACCAGTTAGAAGATTGGGTAGTGCGGCCATTGATTTATGCTGGGTTGCAGCCGGAAGGTTTGATGGATTTTATGAACATAAATTACAAGCCTGGGACAGTGCAGCTGGTTTTTTAATGGTTGAAGAGGCCGGAGGCAAGGTAACAGATTTTACTGGAAACAATTATTCGCCATATCAACCGCATTTATTGGCAACCAATGGCAAAATACATGATGAGTTGTTGGCTATTATTAATGGTGCTGCTTTATAATAAAAACATCAAATGGAAGAAAGAACAGAAATAGCCAATTTAGGCGAATTTGGATTGATAGAACATCTTACCAAAAACATAGAACTACAAAATGCATCCACCATTTTAGGGGTAGGAGATGATGCGGCTGTAATAGATCATTTTGGAAAACAAACAGTAATAACAACCGATTTATTATTAGAAGGTGTTCATTTTGATTTGATGTATTCACCTTTAAAACACTTAGGCTACAAGGCTGTTGTAGTAAACTTAAGTGACATTTATGCGATGAACGCCACTCCAACGCATATAACCATGAGTATTGGCATAAGCAATCGGTTTAGTGTAGAAGCCCTGAATGAGTTTTATGAAGGGGTTTATTTTGCATGCGAAAAATATGGTGTTGATTTAGTTGGAGGAGACACTTCTTCATCATTAAAAGGATTGGTAATTTCTGTTACGGCTATAGGGGAAGTAGCACCCAATGCATTTGTAAAAAGAAGTACGGCTCAAAAGGGAGATTTAATTTGTGTGAGCGGTGAATTAGGAGGAGCGTTTTTGGGTTTAACATTGATGGAAAGAGAAAAGAAAATTTATCAGGAAAATCCGCAGGTACAACCAGATCTTGAAAATGAAAGTTATATAGTAGGCCGGTTATTGAAGCCAGAAGCCAGAAAAGACATCATTGAATTTTTTGAGAAAAACAATATTGTGCCAACTTCTATGATGGATGTAAGTGATGGCATTAGTAGTGAAATTTTGCATTTGTGCAAGCAAGCCAATTTAGGCGCTGTAGTGTACGAAGAAAAAATTCCAATAGCAGATGACAGTAGAAAAGCAGCTTATAAATTTGGGTTAGACCCAACTGTTTGTGCATTAAATGGAGGAGAAGATTATGAATTAATATTTACCTTGAAACAAGAAGATTATGACAAAATTACGCTGAATGAAGAAATTAGCGTGATAGGCTATACCACTGAAATAGAAGAAGGCATTAAATTACATACAAAAGGCGGCAATAAATTTAATATTACTGCACAAGGCTGGAACGCTTTTCAACAATAACAGATTGAATGAGAATATTGTGTTTGGGAATAATATTTGTACTGATGACCCAGCAGGTTGTTGCACAAAATATATTTACAAAAACGTATAGTGCTGCACAAATGAAGGAAGAGGCAGCTTTATTAAAAAACATTGTACAAGCCAATCATCCTAGTTTATATTGGTATACGAGTAAAGCACATTTTGATAGTGTATACGTGCAATTGGAAAAAGAGTTTACCGATGGATTGAATGAAAATGAATATCGCAATAAATTGGCATTTTGGTTGAACTCAATAAAATGTGGACATACTGTAGTTAGGTTTTCAAAAAAAACGGCTAAAAAAATTCAAAAAAACAAAGCGCCACAATTTCCTTTGTTGATAAAAGTATGGGCCGATAGTATGGTAGTATACGGTAACCTTAATGCACAAGACACTGTTTTTAAAAGGGGTACAATAATTACAGGTATAAACGAATACAACAATCAACAAATCATTGATTCTATTTTTCCTTATATATCTACGGATGGCAACTCCATCAATCATAAAAATCAAGTATTAAGTAATTCATTTGCCTTTTGGTACACTTCGGTATTTGGATTAGATAGTGTTTATCGAATTCAATATATCAATAGAAAAGGCGAAAAGCAAACCAGCGCCATTTATCCATATACGACCATAACAAAGATTCCCAATAAAAAAGGGGCAGATACTTCAATAATAAAAACACAGCCCACTATTAGTAAAAGAGCTATGCAATTACAAGTTAAAAGACAGCTTAGTTTTGATACAGTTAATAGCATAGCAACAATACGGTTGAATACCTTTACCGGAGGGGGATTAAAAACATTTTTCAGTAAAAGCTTTGAGCAAATCAAGCAATTCAACAGTAAGTATTTAATTATAGATCTTAGAAATAATGGAGGAGGTAGGGTTTCAAATTCAATAGCATTAACCCAATATATTATTAATCATTATTTTAAAGTAGCAGATACTGTAGTAGCCAATGGTAGAAAACTGCGATATGGAAAATATATACGACCATTTTTACCAAATTGGCTTGCATTAAATTTTTTCTCGAAAAAAACAACGGATGGGAAAGTGCATTTTAACAGGTATGAAAAACACGAGTACCTTCCTACCAACAACAATTGGTATAGGGGGCAGGTTTATCTATTACAAGGAGGAAATACATTTTCTGCATCAACCATGTTTATAGGCGCATTAAAGGGGCAGTCGAATGTAACGGTTGTAGGAGAAGAAACAGGAGGAGGTGGTTATGGAAATAGTGCGATGTTAATGCCTACAATTGTTTTACCCAAAAGTAAGTTAAGAATTAGTTTGCCTTTATACAGAGTAGTAATCAATCCTTTTTATGAAAAGGGAAGAGGTATTTTGCCAGATGTGTTGATACCGCCATCATCAAAAGCAATTGAAAATGGGGTAGATTTGAAATTAGAAAAAGTGTATGAGATGATAAAAAAAACAAATTAATTGATAATTGACAATTGATACTGTATAAATTAGTTCATTAATTATCTATCAAAATATTGAATTTATCGGCGTCTTTCCAGAAAGGGAATTTGGTACGAATTTCTTGTAAGTTGGTTTTATTGAAGGCAATGGTATAAATATCTTCCAGATTATTTTTGCAATACAGCACTTCACCTAAAGGGTCAATTACCATGCTATCTCCACTGTGTGCAATATTATTACCATCACACCCCACTCGGTTAACACCAATTACATAGCATTGGTTTTCTATTGCACGGGCAACAAGTAAAGATTTCCAGGCATGGCTTCTTCTTTCGGGCCAATTGGCTACATAAATAAGCACATCGAACTCGGGTACATTGGTAACTTGTTGGCGTGCCCAAACAGGGAAACGCAGGTCGTAACAAATTTGCAGATTAATTTTCCATCCGTTTACACTACCAATAAAACGTTGATCGCCAGGGGAATAGTGATTGTTTTCGCCTGCAAAAGCAAATAAATGGCGTTTATTGTATGTACCTATCATACCATTGGGTAAAACCCATAATAACCGATTAAAGAATTGATTGTTTTCTTCAATTATTAAAGAGCCGGTTAAAATAATTTTATGATGAGCAGCTATTTTTTTCATCCATTGTACTGTTTCACCCTCCATAGATTCTGCCAGTGTAGAGGGGTTCATACTGAAGCCGGTAGAAAACATTTCGGGCAAAACAACAACCTGAGTAGGTTGATTAATTTCATTGATTTTCTGTTCAAACCGTTGCAGGTTGGCTACTTTATTTTCCCAAACTAAATTGGCTTGTATAAGGGTGATAGAAAGCATGGAGTAAAGTTAGGAAGGTTAATTTACTATAAAGCTGCCGATAATTCAATTAATCACCTAAGTTAATTAAATCGGTATTCTAATTGAAGTCCAACGTAACGCTGGTCTTTTAATTGTGAAGGAGTTTCTTTAGATTGATAAATGAATTCTAATTTACAAGATGCTCTGTTTTCTGCGTAACAAATTCCCAAAGTACTTTGAAACATCATTGGCGCAATTTTTTGTGTTACTGCTGTTGCCGATGAAGAGAGTATGCCACCTTGTATAGTAGCGTTATATCCTTGAAGGATGAATTGTGGGTACCAATAGCAAAAAAGCTCATAGTTTTTTTTTGTATGGGTGGTCTTATCAGATATACGCGCATTCCATAATGCGCTTTCCGAATTTTTTTCGAATGTACCTAGTACAATATTAGTTCCAAGTTTGGCATTGGTAAAAGTGGTGCCTAGGTTAACCTGACCAACAGGAATAACTTTTAACCAATTGTTTTCGGCAATTGTTTTTACATATGTAATACTTGCATCAACACCCAGTGAATTTCCAACTTGGTAATTCCATCCATAAAACTGCGCATAATTTAATAATGTATGATAGGTTTCTTGTAAACCTTGCCCCCAAGAAGCCGGACCTACAATGCCTAGAGACCAAGCGTATTGAACCAATGCTTCTTTGTCTAAAAATTTGGTTTGACTGTAATTAATATTTAAATACCCGCAATAAGCTCTATCAATGTCTGCTGGTGATCTTGTAACTCTATTAAGGGGGGTGTAAATTTTTTGGGATAGCTCAAACGAATGAATTTGTTTTTTTTTCGCTTTATTAGTTGCATAAGAATAGTTTAAGGAAAACCCATTGGTATAATAAGCATCGTTGTAAATAAACAAATAGGCATCATTGTCTGTTCTAAAAGAAAACGCTTTGCGGAAAGGTATATTGGTATTTTCTTGTGCTGCTGTCCAAAGGCAAAAAAATCCAGTAAAAAAAACCGTAAAAATGATACGTTGTATTTGGAAAAGCTTCATCATTTGAGCGATGTTTTGGATTTAATTTTTTTAATAATACCAGCAATCAAGTCGGGTTCATACCCTTTTTGCAAAAGGTACGACATAGTTTTATTTTCTCTGTTCAAATATTGTTCATTTTTTAATAAACTCCATTTTGTTTGAACCAGTTTTTCGGCAGTAGCTTCGTATTCGTCCCTGTTAATTTCTTTTAATCCCTTTTTGATATTGTATTCACTTACTTTTTTTTGGCGTAAGGCATAAACAATTTTGTTGATTCCCCATTTTTTTTGCCTGAAATAACCCCCTACAAATAACTGTGCAAATCGTTCTTCGTTCAAGTAGTTTTCATCTATTAATTGGGCTATTAATTGTTCAACTTCGATTTTTCTTAATCCTAAACTGTATAATTTTTCCTTCACATCTGCATGGCAGCGTTCTTGATAACTACAATAATGCTTTAGCTTCATAAAAGCTTGTTGGGGTGTAGCGGTATTTTTTCTTTGAAACAATCTCTTTTATTTCTGTTAAAGTAGTAATATTAATTAAAATTAAAAAGTCAAAATTAAAAAGTCAAAAAACAATAGATATATACACATGAAATAGCCCAAAACAAAGTATGCATACCAACCTAAATAAATATCAGGCTATACCATGTGACCATTAAAAAAACAATTGATATATACACATGAAATGGGGTAGAATACTAATTTTTTGCAATTTTGCTAAAAACCCTTTATTTTGATGCCCAAATCTTAACAAATTACAGTAGGTTTGTTGTAGTAAAGACCATTGAATTCATGAAGTACACCTTAAACAAAGAATGCACACCAACTAAACTGTTTATTAGGTGAATTTCAATTGAACATTTAAAAAAATAAATATATACACATGAAATTTATTGTTTCTTCATCCTCTCTGTTAAAACATCTGCAACAAATTAGTGGTGTTATTAATGCCAATACGGTTCTGCCTATTTTAGAAGATTTTCTTTTTGAAATACAAGATAAAAAATTAAATGTAGTAGCTACAGATCTAGAAACAGTGATGCGTGTGCAAATGGATGTAGAAAGCAAGGACAATGGAAAAGTGTGTATCCCGGCTAAAATTTTGCTTGATTCTTTGAAAAATATTGCAGATCAACCGTTAACTTTTTCAATTGATAAAAACTTTGCAATTGAAATTACCAGTGATAATGGTAAATACAAGGTAATGGGCGAAAATCCGGATAATTTTCCAAAAGAGCCATCTGCAGATGATACAACTAGTTTTACAATGGCAAGTACAGCTTTATTAACAGCCATTAATAAAACATTATTTGCAGTTAGTAACGATGATTTGCGACCAGCTATGACGGGTGTTTATTTTGAATTAAATAAAGATTATGTGCAGTTTGTTGCTACCGATGCGCATCGTTTAGTGAGATACAAAAGAGTAGATACGCATGCTTCAAAGGCAGATTCGTTTATTGTTCCAAAGAAACCTTTGAATTTGTTGAAGAATGCATTGCCAGATAATTCAGATGAATTAACCATTAGCTATAACAGCAATCATTTATTTGTTCAGCATGGCTCAACACATATGATTTGTAGATTAATTGATGCAAGATTCCCAGATTACAAAGTGGTAATCCCTACCGACAATCCGTATAGCTTGATTGTAAATAAAATAGATTTCCAAAATGCTTTGCGTCGCGTAAATGTATTTAGTAATAAAAGTACCAATCAGGTAGCATTGAATATTTCAGGTAGTGAACTTCAAATGGCGGCACAGGATGTAGATTTTAGCTTTGAAGGTAATGAGCGTATGTCTTGCCAATATGATGGTGAAGACTTACAAATTGCGTTCAATGCCCGTTTTTTAATAGAAATGTTAAATGCTGCAGATACCGATGATGTAAAAGTAGAATTATCTACATCTACAAAAGCCGGATTGGTTAAACCAACTGAACAAGGCGAAGGTGAAGATTTATTGATGTTGGTAATGCCATTAATGTTAAATAGTTAATTATACCATACAATTATTGCAAAAAAGCAGCTTATGGCTGCTTTTTTAATGCCAATACATACGTAGTAAAAAATTGTAATACTTTCTTTTATGTTGAAGAAATACCTAACCCCCTTGTTTTTAGCCTCAGTTATACTAACTGTATTTATTGCTTGCGGAAACGATCAACGCAGCAAAGCGTTTAAAGATTTAGGTAATTCCGACTCAAAAAATAAAACAGAAGTCAATGGAATTAAAGGAGTAGCTATCGGTAGTCAGGTTTGGTCGATTAAAAACCTGGAAGTTGCCAAGTTTAGAAATGGGGAGGAAATTTTTCATGCTATTACAGAAGAGCAATGGGAAACGGCAGGGGCGGAAGGAGTTGCTGCTTGGTGTGAGTATAATAATGATTCTACAGAAGGGACAAAATATGGAAAACTGTATAATTGGTATGCAGTGAATGATCCACGGGGGTTAGCACCCGAAGGCTGGCATATACCTACAACAGAAGAATGGAATACCCTATCTGAATTTTTAGGGGGTGATGATGTTGCAGGAATAAAACTAAAGGCTGATACTGGCTGGGCCGATAAAGGTAGTGGAAATAACTTAAGTGGTTTTAATGCAATGCCAGGCGGGTACCGATATTTTGGTGGTGTTTATTTTAATGCCGGTCAAGATGGTGGTTGGTGGACAGCCAGTGAAAGTGGGGAAGGATATGCTATGCTTAGGTACTTATATTCAATACATACTAATATTTTTACCAATCGGTTAAATTGTAAATTGGGTATGTCTGTAAGGTGTATTAAAGATTAACATAATTTAAAAGAACCAAGCAAAATAATGGTTTGCCAATAAAAATTTTAACCAACGAATTCCATAAGAACGTAAAAAACAATAATAAAAATCTCATGAAAAACTTCTTATTGATATGTTTGCTAGTATTGGCTGTAAAAGTGACCGCACAAAAATCGGGTGATGTAAAAGCATTGGCCAAACCATCAAATGTGCAATTTGAGTGGCATGAGCAAGAGCGTATTATGTTTATACATTTTGGTATTGCTACTTGGTTAGGTCAAGAGTATGACGAGCAAGGAAATTTTGATTTAAAAAGAATTAATCCTACAAATTTAAATACTGATGAATGGTGTGAAACTGCCAAGTTATGGGGTGCTAAGGAAATTATTTTTGTTGCTAAACACGTAGGAGGATTTTGTTGGTGGCCAACTAGAACTACCGAATATTGTGTTAGAAATATACCCTGGAAAAATGGAAAGGGTGATTTATTAAAAGAGATATCTACTTCATGTAAAAAAGCAGGACTAAATTTAGGTGTATATATTTATCCAGGTGATGTTTCATTTGGAGCCGGAATTGGTAGTGGTGGAAAAACAGCGGACCCATCTTTACAAACCGAATATAATAAGGTTTACCGACAACAACTATTGGAGGTATTAGCTAATTATGGACAGATGATGGAAGTTTGGTTTGATGGAAATTGTGTGATTGATGTTAATGATATATTAGAAAAGTATGCTAAGAAATCGGTAATATTTCAGAGTAAGCAAGCTTCTATTAGATGGCCCGGTACCGAAAGTGGAAAATTAAGTTATCCTGCATGGAATACAGTTTCATCTGAAAAACTAATTACCGGATTAACTACACAATACGACGATGATCCTAATGGAGATGCATGGGCACCTTTAGAATCTAATTTGCCTTTATATAACCATAATTGGTTTTGGAATCCGACAAATGAAAGTAAGCGAAGATCATTGGATGAATTAATGGAAGTGTATTATAAGTCGGTAGGATATGGAAGTGTAATGTTGTTAAATAGTACACCAGATACTACGGGTAAAATACCTTATGGTGATCGGCTAATATATAAGAAGTTGGGAGATGAAATTAATAGAAGATTCAATAAAGCAGAAGATTCAATTTTAAATAAATTAGGAAGTGTTGTACAAGTAAACTTGAAAAAGCCTACTCCAATAAATCATATTGTATGGGGAGAGGATTATAGAATGGGGCATAGGATACGTGCGTATCAATTAGCAGGTAAAATAAATGGACAATGGAAAACCTTAATTGAAGGAACGAGTGTAGGCAGAAAAAAAATCGATCCATTTGAAACGACTGAAGTTACAGCAGTTAAATTAACGATCACAAAATTTGCTGCAACCCCCTCAATAAAATACCTTAAGCTATATAATGTAAAAAATTACGAATTGCCGGTTTCACAAAAGGAGATGGCACAATGGACAAATTGTGGAAATTGGGATACAAAAACATTTGAAAACGGTAGAGATACTATTGATGTAGACCTGAGTTTTTATATACAACAACCCGGACAATATGAAGTAAAATTTCTTCAAGATGTTGTAGTAACAGGTGCAAATGTAAAAGACGCCATTATAGAAATAGATCATCAAAACACACTACAAACGTATTTAATAAGAAAAGGAAACGATTTGTTTTATATAAACAGAACTGCTCAAATAAGCATTAACAGTGCAACAAAAATTCGGTTTATTGTAGAATCTGACAACCAATCTTTTCAAAATAGAGGAAGATTTGTAATAAGAAAAAGAGTAATAAATGAATAATACTCAATCATTATTTTTAATAATAAAATAGCTAATTAAAAAATGGATGTTGTTATTTAGATAATTTAAATAATTTTCTATACAATATTCTGGTATTATAAAATAACGCAGGAAAATATCTTAGTAAATAAGTTGCAATAAGTGGTTTTATGGAAGTGCATAAAATATACAAGGTATTTAATATTGAAAAAGAGTGATTGCCAAATTTATTTTGCTTGAATTGCTCCATTGCGGATTGGTATACCTGCTCAATCTGATCTATAATAAAATAATAGTTAGATTGCTGTTGTATAAATTGTTGTACTTTTTCTATTTCTTCTTTATCGTATTTCTTCATTTCATTGAGAAGTAAGTTTTTTAGAACGGGCTTATCCATAAGCTTCATGCCAAAGTTGTATTTCCTACATTCTTCTATATTTGCCGAAGCAACCATTACACCTAAACCGGTAAAATCGCATACAATTAAAGCGCACCCGCAAGCCATTGATTCAATACCAGCTTTGGCTTTTGCAAAAACCAAATCGTATTTATACAATTCTAATTCTGGCTTATTACATGGATTGCCGCTTCTTAAACCAATAGTATTTAGTGAAATATTCAATTCATCACAAGCACATTTTATTTCATGATAAATTTTACTATTAAGTTCTAAGTAATTTGAAAAAATTAATGCTTTTTTAGCAATGTTATTTATCTGTGTTTTGGGTTTAAATCTATTTGGATTGAACCAATTATAAATAACTTTAACTTCATTCTCTAAAAAATTATTCAACAAATAACGCTGTTTACAATTATAGTCAACTGCAATATATTGCATAATATTTTTGTGATAAAACGGGTGATCTAATGATGAAATGCTATCATGAATAAAATAAACAATTGGAGTTTGTTTAAAATAGTACGCAACTTTAAGTGTTACTAAATTGTGATGTGCATGAATAATATTTGGAATGTTTTTTAAACGACTAAGTTTATTAACTACGTTTATATTTTGTTCAATCAATTCACAACCAAGTTTTCCGATAGTCAATACAAATATTTCTACTTGGTGACCTCGATTAATTAATTCTTGCGCCAATTCTTTAACATAAAGTTCGGTTCCTGAATTTTGGGAAAGTGTTAAATTGGTAATGAGTATGTTCATAAATTAAGCAATAAATTTGCGAGAGGCTTCATGTTTTTTTCAAACTCAATTACTTCCGAATAAATTCCATTGCCCACCCGTTCTTTACCATATTTTTCATACAGCGGAGCGCATTCATTCCAGTTTTTAATCGAATGATCGTTCTCAACCCACCAAAATATTTCTTTATTAAATGCCTTTTTACCAAAAAGATTCAAGGCCTTTTCAATTTCATATTTCAATTCAGTATAATTAAGGCCAGCAGTTATTTTATCATCGAGTTCTTTATCAGACAGTAATAAATAAAAATCATTGTTGTGATGATTGTTGATGATTTTATTGGGGGCTGCGTCTAAATCGAACGAATAATTGAAAACAAGTTCGTTGGCTTCATCTGAATTAATTTCTTTAACAATTCCATTAATTAGGTATCTACATAAGTCGTGCGTGGGATTAAAACCTTCTAGTGAATCTCCAACAATTAAATTATAATTGTTTTGAATTATTAAAGCTTTGATACTTTTTTGTAATGCAACGATAGCGGTAAAGTTATGTTGAATTATATACTCATATAATAAAGTGTCGGGAATTGGCTGTATGGTATCAATGTATTTAGCCCCTAGTGCATTAATCAAACGAATACTGTTATCAATTCTAGACGAATTGTTTGCCCCTGAGCCATCGGTAATAATGAATACATCTGGAGTAAATTCTTTAAGGAATTTATAAATCCGTAATTCATGTCCGGGATGACCTATAATTACTGCAGCTTTGGTTGATTTGTTGTTGAATGGTTTGAACATAGGATGATACATTATGCAACAAAAGCATATTGTATCATAATCCCCAAAGCATACATACTATTGAGTTAGCATAAAAAAGGCTCGTATATAATAAATAGGAGATTATTTCCTACAATTAGCTTTCGCTGAATGTAAAACTAAATTACAATCTAATTAAGAACGGCCGATTAAAAACACCTTATAATTACTCAAACCCAAAAAACATCAATCAAAAATATACCAAATGATTAGTTTACTTTCTTGAATAGAGTGATATCATCAATTGTTTGAAACAAAACGTAATGAGTTAAAATGAAGTTATCAATCTTATCTCCATACACTAATTTCCGATCGAAACTATTTTCAGCAATTATAAAACCGGGCGTTTTATTTATTAAATCGTTTAACACACAATTTCTGGCATCTTCAGAAGTTACAAAATAACTATTAATGTATTTGCTAGCAGACAATCGTTGGGAGGTTGAAAGTAATTGATTGTATTTTGTTCCAATATAAAAAACATAATCATTTTGTTGTGTATTATTTTTTAAAAAAACACCTGTTTCGGAATGATAATAATTCAGTTTTTTATTCGTGGCAATTAAGTATATACTTTGAATGGTTTCTTTGTAAGGAAAGGTTAACAATATACAGCAACCGATAGCAAAAAAACTATGTTTTACTATCATACTTGAATTATTGTTATTATTAATCATCTTACTTATTGTAATAGATATAATTAATACTAAAGGTGCAATAAATTGTTTTAATTGATGACCAAAGTAATTACCGGATGAGTTGGTTGCTAAAAATTCCAAACCCATCCAAATCAATAATCCGACGATATAGATAGATTCACCAGATTTTTTTTTGAAAAGCATCAACAAAAAAAGTGGATAAAAAACAGTTAATCTGGATTCAGTCCAGATTTCCATGAAATGAACATATCTGCCTCTCAAAGAAGTATTGCTGGAGCCACTATTTAAAAGAATTTTCCACGCACCTTCAAAATAGCTTGAAAAAGAAACACCACTAATTAAAATCGGCACAACACTTATTAAGGATGCTAAAAGCAAACCACCTGTAAAAACAGAAAGTGCAACTAGTAATTGTTTGATTTTGAATTTATTGGTATAGTATAACATTCCAAAAAGAACAAAACCAGCTGCCGAAGTAACTGCAATTTGTTTGAACGCCATAGCGAATCCTATTGAAAAACCAGACAGGAAAATCCAAAATATCTGGTGTGTTTTATTATTTATTTTCAACAGAAAAAAAAGCGATAAAAGAATAAATAAGATCATAAAATTTTCTGTATGCGCAAAATATGATCCATCCAACAAATCCCAATTCATGGTAAGATTAAATAACAACATACTTAGTATTCCACAAAGTTTGTCCTGCAATTTTGCCCCTATATGATAAAGGAGCAAGGAAGAAAATAGTATACTTAATAAACCAAGTGTTCTAACAAAAAAAACATTTGTGCCAAAGAGCATATCTGACAGACAGTACAATTCAAAAATACCAGGTGTTTTGTTTTCTATAGCGCCAGTATAGGGTAAAATATTATTTCTATTCCATACTCTTCCAATATAACTCCAAATGCCTTCATCATTGCTCATGAAAGGATGAGAAAAATTAATTAAATACACTACTAAGGAGAATAGTAAAATAAAGTAAGGATTGTTCAATAGATTAGCTGGTGTAATTTTTTTCATCTGTAATTATTAATTGAATATTGCAATCTGTTATTTACTTGTAATAAAGTCTGTTATACATGCAATTTATTAATTTGTTATAAAATAAATACAAATTAGCTGCATGTGTGTAAGATGAACGAATTTAGCAAATTTAATGTTAAATGGGATTTTTGATAATGGTAGTTAAAAAAAGACATGCACTACTTCAAAATATCATGTAACAAATCCATTTCTTAGAATTGATGTAAAAAGAGGGAAATAAATAAAGTCCAATCAAGAATTCAATTAAAACCTTATCAAGCGGTTATTTATCAATTTTAATTGGTTTGTAAATATTCGGCAATACATTTGCCGGTTTTAAGTTTAAACGCTTGTACAAATGCCGGATTATTTATAAAATAATATTGTTTTGAATTGAAATTTTCTTTTTGATTGTGCTCAATACTTTTATTAGTTAAATCAAGTATGTGGTTAATTTGGAAGTTAATTTTCCAATCATTAAAACTTGTATTTAATTCTTCAGTAAAATAAAAACTTAAATGATGTTGTGGAATACCCATTTCTTTAGACATAACTTGCAATGAAAAACCATCATGTAAATAAGGTTTTGCAGAAAAATATTCATCAAGTTGAGCTTGTATGCTGTAATATTTATCTGAAGAATGCAAATCCGTTTCAATACCAGAATTGCTATTAGTAACATCTGGTATTGAAGATTTATTAGGCAAACTATCATACAATTTGGGCAAACCGTATAAGATATTGGGAAAGAAAAAAATGCCTAAATTCATCACTATTAAAGAAAGTAATGTAATGAAATAAGTAACCCAAGGAGTAATTGTAATAGATGCGTGGAAGTTCCATGAAAGTAAAAGCCTTGCTACATTATACAATACACCAATGTTCATTATCAAATTAAATACCAACAAAACAAATAGCCATCTTAAAATAAGTGAAAACTGATTTTTATTTTCGTAATGTTTTTTAGCATTTTTATAAATCACCATTACACAAATACCTATGTAGGTTATGGCACTTATAGATCGAAACAGTTGAGCAATATATCCTGAAAAAAGAACCGGTTCGAAATAAAGCAACATAGATCTATCTAGAATAATTTTTTCTGCAAAGGCTAATTTTTTTTCAATTGGGAATAGATAGTAGTTGAAGTTGTTGATGAAATATAATATTGTAGGAATAAAATGCAGTGCATCTTTTTTGGTAAGTTTTGCATCGTCATTGAATAAACCCCTTACATAAAAGAAAAGCATTGGTCCTGTAAGTACTACTAATGGCGAAAAATGAATTGAAGCAAATGCAACCAAATATTTGTTATTTGTAAACATTGTTGCATAAATGAGAAAATTAAAAACATTAATCAAGAGTAAAAACAAAATCAGAAATATATTAACCTTGTTGGTGTTTTTTTTAATATTTACCAATAGAAGTAAGCAAATACAAAATCCGGCGGTAGACAAGTAAAATTGGTTAATCATAGTAAGCAATCTGCTTGATGATAAAGTGAACAAAGGTAATAGCAATAAAATCATCTATGCATAGAATAAAGTCTATAAATTGCTGATTAATTTGATTTTAAGGGAAAAACAAGTACAATAATTCACAAATGCTTTAATAACAGGAATATATACATATAAATAAACTACAAATTAAATTTTTATAGGTTCATTTGAAATATTTTTAATACTTAATTAACTATTCTTGAAATTCATTGAAATTTTTCGTTTTAAATAACAATGTTTCCATTTGAATGTTATTAATGCCATTAAGGTTGTAAAATTATAAATATGAAAAAAGTTTGGTTTATTACTGGTTGTTCAACAGGTTTTGGCAGAGCATTAGCAACAGCTTTGCTTGCTAAAAAATATAGGGTAGTGGTTACTGCTCGTAAAATTTCGGATGTTGAAGATATTGTTGCAGGATATCCTGAAACGGCTATTGCTATAGCATTAGATGTAACAGTACATCACCAAATTAAGCAAGCGGTAAAAGAGGCAGTGGCAAAATTTGGTACTATAGATGTTTTGGTAAATAATGCTGGTATAGGGTATTTTGCTGCTGTAGAGGAGAGTGAGGAGGAAGAAATTAGAAAGATGTTTGAGATTAATGTATTTGGTTTATCGCGAATGACACAAGAAGTATTGCCATACATGCGCAATCAGAAAAGTGGTCATATTTTAAATATTGCATCAATAGGTGGGCTAAGGTCTTTTCCTGGAGTAGGTTTTTACAATGCTACCAAATATGCGGTAGATGGGTTAAGTGAAGCATTGTACAAAGAGGTAAATCCTTTGGGTATTAAAGTTACGATTATTGCTCCCAGCGGATTTAGAACAGATTGGGCCGGCAGGTCTGCCAAGAATACCGCAATTAAAATTGAGGATTACGCAAGTACCGCATGGAAAAATATGGGCGATATAAGAGGATATAGTGGCAATCAGCCAGGTGATCCGGTAAAAGCCGCAGAAGCAATGATTCAGGTAGTAGAATCAGAAAACCCGCCATTGCGCTTATTGTTGGGAGCTGCTGCATTAAA
The DNA here is from genome assembly GCA_947452295.1 of Sphingobacteriia bacterium. Taxonomy (GTDB): domain Bacteria; phylum Bacteroidota; class Bacteroidia; order Chitinophagales; family Chitinophagaceae; genus Sediminibacterium. The sequence goes on along the minus strand of CANGCK010000008.1, from coordinate 31,161 downwards.
AGGAGCCCGACTGAAATTAGCAGAATTGAAGAATGATTTTGATACTTGGGCAGAAGTTAGTGAAGGTGCCGATTTTAAAGAATAGCTTAATTAGTCATATTGAAAAAAAATAATATATGTAAAATAATACGCTAGCTTGTTATCATTAGACACTGTTGAAAATAAAAATTCATATATAAAATGGGAGTGATTAAAATTCTTCCTAACTTGAATATGTATGAACATATAAAAAATATTCCACTACTAGACCATGATAGTGCAACCTTGCTTCATCAACAAGCTGAATATCAATTGAGAAAACTGATAACAGATAAAAAGTTTAATGAAGGAGATTTATTTCCAAAGGAAACAGCATTAGCAAAAAGATGGGGTATATCTAGAAATACACTGCGACAAGCAATTGCCAATTTGGTTAGAGATGGATTATTAGAAAGAAAGAAAAGACAAGGTACAAGGGTTACCAAAAGAAAAATTACTACAAATCTTTCTAATTGGATGAGTTTTACCCATAAAATGGAAGACAAAGGTATTCCTTTTAAAAATTTATTGCAAATAGTTTCATTGATAAAAGCGGATGATGAAATTGCTAACAAGCTGGGAATTATAAAGGGTACAAAATTGGTATGTTTAAAAAGAATTAGAAGTACAAGAAAAATTCCGATGGTATATTTCGAGTCATATTTTCATCCGCGTATCGGATTAACAGGAAAAGAAAAATTTGATCAGCCCTTGTATGAAATGCTCGATGAACATTTTCATATTGTTCCATTGTATTCTCAAGAAGAAATCAGGGCTATAGAAGCCAATAAAAAAATTGCAGACTATTTAAAAATACAATCTGGTAAAGCTGTTCTAGAGCGAAGAAGAACAGTACTCGATTCGGGAAGAAAACCAATAGAGTTTAATATCTGTTATTATCGAAGCGATTTTTTTAGTTATAGTGTAGAAATAAAACGACCCATAAAATGAATTCAAATTATAGAATTGGTATTGATGTAGGAGGCTCACATTTTTCGGCATCTGTTATAGCGTATGATGCACAAACTCCCAATATCATATCATCTGCAACACAGGGCATAGATAGTAAACAATCAGCATCTTCTTTTGTACAATCATTTACTCAATTCATAAATGAAGCCAAACAAGATGATTGTGAATTAGATTCAATAGGAATAGCATTTCCTGGCCCCTTTAATTATGCAGATGGTATTTGTCAGATATATGGTGTAGGTGGTAAATTCAGTAATTTGTTTGGACTAAATTTAAAAGCTGCTTTGCAACAAAAGCTTTGGCCGAATCTTTCTATATATTTTGCCAACGATGCGCATTGTTTTGCCCTAGGATGTCATCAAAACCTGCAATTAAAAAATGAAAGAGCAATTTATATAACATTGGGAACAGGTTTTGGATCGGCTTTTATGGAAAATGGGCACTTGATTCATGCAGATGAGCGCATACCAGATGGAGGCGCCTTTTATTATATACCATTTGCTAAGGGTATTGCCGATGAATATTTTTCTACCAGGTGGTTTCTTCAGGAAGCTATTAACAGTAAAAATCAGTCATTTGATTCTGTTAAAGACATAGTAATGAATCATACAGAATTAGCGGAAATATTGTTTGCAAAATTCTGTAATAATTTTACCGATTTTATGATGCCTTGGTTAAAAGAATTTAACTGTGAGCAATTAATCATTGGAGGCAATATTGCTAAAGCAAATAACTTGTTTTCTGCACAATTAAATCAAACCTTACAAAAAAATGGACTTCAAACGAAAGTTGTTTTTGTTAGCGAAACAGAAAATATGATTATGGTAGGAGCGGCTTGTATGGCAGACGAAGAAAGCTATTCGAATAATTTTCCTACCAATCAATTTTCCGCTTCATTTTTTGACCAGCAGTTAACATTTGCAAAAAAAAACAATCAATCATTATTTCCATTTGAAGCTCTTCCAAATGTTTCGCATACAATATTTCCTGTAAACAAGGTTAAAGGAGGCATCCTTGAAAATGGATTTATTTCGCTTGCCAAAAAAATAAGCAGTCATTCGATTGTAAAAATGGATGGATATTTTGGCGTGTTATGGGAGGAGGTTAGAAAAAAACTGGAATTAGCTTTTAACGAGTTGGGTATTGAAACGCATTGGTATTGCATGGATTCTTGTTTAAAAGAAGAAATACAATTACGTAATCAGATGGCAGCATCGCTGAATGGTGATGATCCGAAATTTGGCAAAAATTATGTAGAAACAATTGATGATTATTTTGACAAAGAAAAAATACTTGCTTTACAGCCCGACAAAGCATTTAATTTATGTATAATATATGGTACAGGAGCTTCTTTAGCAAATGTAGAAGCACCAATTATTTACATTGATGTTCCCAAAAATGAAATACAATAGCAAATGCGTGCAGCAACTATTGGTAATTTTTGCATAACAAATTCTGTTGACTTAACACCAAAATATAAGCAACATTATTTTGTAAATTGGCCTGTTTTGAATAAGTACAAACAACAGTTATTTTAAAAATCAGCTGCTATTGTTAATGAACAAAGTATCGATGAAATAACATGGATAAATGGAGATGATTATAGATTAGCATTAAAAGAAATGAAATAGCATTTAATTTTAATGGAGAGGAGATGGATATTAAATAGCTAACTTTTTTTCCTGACATCTAAGTTATAGGTGAACAATGCTTGAATATAATTTTTGCTAAAAAAATTAGTTGTTTGAGATAAAAAACCAAGTTGCAAACCAGTAGTTGCATTAAATTGATAACCTAAAGATCCACACAATCTATTTCTATCAAATTGTTTGTCTGTAATATTGATAAATGCTTCATTAAATGCGGATACAAAAAAAGTATTTTTAGTAATAACTAGATGGTTTATAGGAATAGTAAGTTTAACAAAATATCGTAATCGATTAAAGTAATCTGTACCGTTTTTAATTTTCATCCAACGTTCCTCTAATCGAAAACGATGATCTAAATACAATCTTCCAAAATTTTGTTTTACTAGTAATTGTTGCCAAAATCTGTTTTCAGCACTTTGTATACCCGAAAAATAAATCTTTTCAAATGAAAAATTATTGATATGCGCATATCCGCTACTAATAATCAATTGATTATTAACATGATAATTAATACCTGATCTAATAAACACCTGCTCTTCATTTTTTGCAATATCAAAATCCCAAAGTTGAACTTCCAGTTCGGCACTCCATTTATTGCTGATTCTTGTTTGATTAAATAAACTTAACCAAGAGCCGGTTTGATTATTTTGTGCGATTAAATTATTTCTAAAAAATATTGAAATCAAAAACAATAAAGCGATTTTACTACAACTCAAAAATTGCGACATCTATAATAAATAATTAAATCAAAAACATGTTTATTGTTTAGCCCGTTGGTATTGTAATGGCCATTCATTATTTTCCGCCAAATTACTGGCGGCAGTTAATCCAAAATATGGATTACGAAGTAATTCTCTTCCAAATAAAATTAAATCCGCTTCATTATTTTGCAATATTACTTCTGCATGTTCCGCAGAAGTAATTAATCCAACAGTGCCAGTTTTTATGGAACTAGATTCTTTTATTTGTTTAGATAGTTGAACTTGGTAACCAGGGGATAATGGAATTTTTGCATTTCCAATATTACCACCTGATGAGCAATCAATCAATTCTATTCCAACACTTTTTAATTGCAAAGCAAGTGCAATAGAATCGTTAATATCCCATCCATTTTCAATCCATTCTGTTGCAGATATTCTAACAAAAACAGGTAATGTATTTGGCCAAACTGTATTAATTGCGTCAATCACTTCTAACAAAAAACGAGTTCTATTGATAAAACTTCCGCCATATTCATCTGTTCTTTGATTACTAATGGGCGACAAAAACTGGTGTATTAAATATCCATGTGCTGCATGAATTTCAATTATTTTAAAACCAGCTTTTAATGCCCTTTGTGCAGCAAATTTAAAATGATCAACAATTATTTTAATTTCTTCAATACTTAAGGCATGGGGTATACAATCGGTATCTCTGAAGGGTAAACAGCTTGGGGCAACAGTTTTCCATCCGGTGCTATTTTCTGGTAATTGGTGACCGCCATTCCAAGGAGTAGAACAACTGGCTTTTCTACCAGCATGTGCTAATTGTATAGCAGCAACAGATCCTTGTAGTGTTATAAAATTGGTGATAGCACTTAAAGGCGCAATATGTTCGTCATCCCATATACCTAAATCGTGAGATGTAATTCTTCCTTCGGGTGAAACTGCACAAGCTTCAACAATAATTAAACCGGCTCCTCCAACTGCTCTTGTTCCATAATGTACAAGATGCCAATTGTTTGCCAGACCATCTGTTGCAGAATACTGACACATGGGAGACATTACAATCCTATTTTTTAATTCTATAGATTTAAGTTGTAAAGGACTATAAAGAAGAGACATGATGTACGAATTTAAAATTTAAATTTACTGTATATTATTTTTATTTTGAGCGTAATACAACAGCTTTTGTAATATAAATATTGCTGCCTAAAGATTCCGGTTTTTTGTCTCCTCTTACAATAATTTTAACGATATGTTTTTTATTCGATAATCCAGTTTTATGCCATAATGTAATGTTTTCGTGTTCTTGTTTATTATAAAAATAATAAGTGTCTACCGTTCTAATAAATTGATTATCTAAATACACATCAAATTTGCCACCATCTTTTAACCAATTACCTTCAATATTTATGCCGGTTCCAATAAAACCAATTTCAGCAACATCATTTTTGTTTCCTGAAAAAATTGCTTGTTCAATTATTTTATTTTGTTCTACATTTCTTCTTCTGGTATTCCAATTCCCGTTAAAATGCCAATTGGTAGTATCGTTGAACGGAATGGTTTTATCGAAAAAAACATTGGGGAACGACGCTTCAAATGCAGCAGGTATTGGATCTTGAATTGCTATAGCAATGTTGTTGTTGTTAATTGTACCTCCATTGTTTTTAATAATATCTAGTGCGTAGTTGTAGGTATTTTCAACAGCTTTGTTAAAAGAATAATTGGTATTAATAAATAGTGAATCTGCAACATTATTTATACCGTTTTTCATTGCAAAGGGTAAATTATTAAACCCATAAATTACGCCAAGTACTGCCATTGCATTGCATGGGTTGCAATCTGAATCCTGACCACATCTTGTGGTTATTTCCAAGGTTTTCATGATATCGCCATTTCCATATAATAGTCCTAATACTATATAAGCTCCATTTAATTTTGCATCTATATTAAATGGATCACCAGCTGTACAAAAGTGATTATTTCCCCATTTTTCTTGAATCAACTTCCAACTTGTTCGCCAATTGTTGGGGAATTGTTGGTGTAATTGAATAACATCTTTAATCATTTTAGCATAGTTGCTTTTAGCTGGAATTGTTTGGAGTGATTGATTGATGATAACGGGAATATTGTTGCTAAAGAAAGCCTGCGTATACAAGGCCGATAAAAATATTCCTCCATATACGCCATCACCATAATTCATAATATGCCCAATTTTGTTGGCCATTTTAGATAGCGTAACAGGCATTCCCGGACACATAAAACCTAAGTAATCTGCTTCAATTTGAAAATCAATATCATCTGCATGTGAATTAAATTCAGGGTTTCCGGAAGCTGGCGGAAAAATACTATCGTAATAATTTTTTCTTGCTTGTACATTGGCATGCCAAAGCATATATCCGGCTTTAGCAAACTTTTCTTGAAATTTTTTCGCAGGTGCATTTATGCCGTATTCGTCCATCGTCATCATAAAAGTTAACTGCACATAAATATCATCTTGCCACATACTGCCAATTATATCAGCAGGTTTCCAGTAAATACTGTCTTCAAATGTTTTGCCTAATGCATGAAATTCTGTTGGGGCACCATAGGTTACACCAATCATTTTTCCCGCCCAGCCTCCGGCTATTTTATCTTTAAGAATCGCTGGGCTAATATTTATTTTATGCTGTTTAGATTTTTGTGCAATGCTAAAAAGTGTAATAGAAAGGACAATAAAAAGTAAGCAAAGCTGTTTTTTCATAATAGAATATTAATTAAATATTTGGAAAGCTAAAGAAAAAAAAGATAATTTTTTTAGGGATGATTTAAAATGTCAATAATTAAACAATAAAGATATTTTTAGAAATGAAAAAAGGGCATATACTTATCATATATATGCCCTTTTAGTAAACCTCTTTTAAGCCTAATTCATTATTCTTTGATTAATTTTCTATAAAAGAAAATCATGCGGTTTAAATCTGTTTTACCAATACGTTCATCAATTCCATGAAACCCTTTTACATCTTGCACCGCCGAAAAATTTAATACAGCATCACTAAATCCACGGAAATACCTAGAATCAGTGGCACCTACCATTAAATAGGGAGAAACAATTACATCGGGAACCGACTTTTGTATAATTTTTTCAATTATTTTAAAGGAAGGGTGTTCAAAAGATGTAATTGGGGAAGGTTCCATTAATGAGATGGTTTGTTTTTTAACACTTACGCGTTCATCATTAATTGCTTTAATGGCAAAATTCAATACATCATCACTCGTTTCACCGGGTAGTATTCTACTGTTGATGGTTGCTTTAGCAATAGAAGGTATTACATTATCTTTAATACCAGATTTAAATATGGTAGGTACTAAAGTAGTATGAATCATCGCGTTGGTTTCCTTTGTTTTTTCTAATTGGCTTATTACCAATCCTTCAAATAACCATAAATTACTCAACACTAATCGTTTGGAGAAACTTTCAGCAGGCTTTGTACGATTTAATAATTCGTGCAATGTAGGTACTATGGCAGCCGGCATTTGATGGGCTCTAATTTTTAAAATGGCTTTATTCAATACATCAATAGCCGTTTCTGGATTGGGCATTGACGAATGTCCTCCTGGTATTTCAACTGATAAATCTAAATTTACATAACCTTTTTCACTGGTGCCGATAACTGCTACCGGTTTATTTAATCGTTTAAAATGCTGTAAATCTATTTGTCCACCTTCATCTAAAACCAATGCAGGTTTTATGTTTTGCTCTTTAAACCAATTGCTGAATACTTTCGCACCTCTTTTGCCAGAAACTTCTTCATCGTGTCCAAAACATAAGTAAATGGTTCTTGAAGGAGTAAAGTTTTCTTTTAATAGCTGTTCAACTGACTCTAAAATTGCAATTACAGCTACTTTATCATCAACGGCTCCTCTACCCCAAATGGTATCATTTTTAATGGCTCCACTAAAAGAAGGAACGCTCCATTTGCTTTCGGCAATTGCTTCAACTGGTACAACATCCATATGTGCCATTAATACAATTGGCTGAAGGGAACTGTCTTTGCCTACCCATTTATACACATAACTAAATTCATTAAAAGTTTGTTTGGCAAGTTTTGCATGAACTGTAGGATAAGTGCTTTCAAGAAAGTGTTTAAATTTTTTAAATTCACTCGTATCAATAGGTAAAGTGTCACCAAACGAAATAGTTTTGATTTGAATTGCTTTACTTAAATGTAAGACTGCAGAATCTGATGAACCCGTTATTTTTTCAGTTTTAAATACAGGTATGGGTTTGTTGTTCGTTAATGTATTAAAAACAAGCACAATCATTAAAATCAGCAAAACACTAAAAAATGTTTTTAAAATAAGTTTTAACATGTAAATGAAATTTATTTGAAAATTGATTAAAGTTACTGTTTTAAACGAAAAAGACAGCTAACTCTACCGAACAGCTATAATTGAGTCAATCATTTTATACACGATATTTTATAAATAAATCTCTCCTTTTAAATATTTTACACATTTTCCTGCAATCAATACTCGATCTCCTTTTAAATGACATGTTAATTCACCACTTCTTGTAGACAATTGTTTTGCTGTTAAATAATTTTTATTCAACAAATTAGCCCAATAGGGGGTAAGCGTTGTATGAGCTGAACCGGTTACCGGATCTTCATTAACGCCACATTGCGGTGCAAAAAACCTGGATACAAAATCTACCGTGTTGCCTTTTGCAGTTACAATGATGCCACGTGCTTTTATTGTGTTTAATTGAGAAAAATTGGGGTTTAAATGTAAAATTTCTGCTTCATTATTATAAATCAAAAGCACATCTGTTTTTCCTTTATAAGCTTGTTGTGGTATAATATTTAATCCACTATATATAGATGGCGATAAAGAAACTTCTACAATACGATCAGCTGGAAAATCTAGTGTATATAATTCATCATTCTTGGTTACAATTAATTCTCCACTTCTAGGTGAATAAAAAATAATTTCACTGCTGTCTGCTAAAATTTCGTTGAAAATAACATAAGCACTGGCTAATGTTGCATGACCGCATAAATCTACTTCTACATTGGGTGTAAACCACCTTATTTCAAACCGGTCATTCTTTTTTACAAAAAATGCAGTTTCTGCTAAATTGTTTTCGGCAGCAATGTTTTGCATAAGTTCATCTTCAACCCAATAATCTAAGGGACAAACAGCTGCAGGGTTACCCTTGAACAGCTCACTTGCAAAAGCATCTATTTGGTATATAGTAAGATTCATTGATCAAAAATAATTTATTTTAATGAGTATATGTTTTCCAAGTTAAAGCTTAAAACCCAGCAACAAAGCTAATTTTTTTTCTTCCTTTGTCGAGTGTACCTTAGTAAATAATTTAAACCATCAACATGTCGCATTTTAAAGAAAGAAATGAAAAAAACTGTTTGAATTGTGGTACGCATGTAACAGGCAGATATTGTCAAGATTGTGGTCAGGAAAATGTGGTAGTAAAAGAAAGTTTTTGGCATTTGATAATACATCTTATTGAAGACATTACACATTTTGATGGAAAACTATGGGTTACATTAAAATATTTACTTTTTAAGCCTGCTTTTTTAACGAAGCAATACATGATAGGAAAACGTGCTACTTATTTGCATCCTATTAAAATGTATGTTTTTATATCTGCGGTATTCTTTTTATTTGCTTTTTCAGGAAACCACAATAATAGTGTATTGATTGATGAAGAAAACACTCAAGCAGCAAATCATTCATCTGTAAAAAAATCACCAGCAATTGATTCAGTTGAAAAAACAGACGATCAATTTATAATTAATTTAGGAATAGATTCACTTAAATACGATTCAATTGAAGCGTATGATACTATGCAGTTAAAATTGCCTGCAGCGCAACAAGATAATTGGTTAACAAAAACAATCAATAAAAAAATTATAGGTATAAAGCAGAAATACAACGGAAATAACAATAACATAATTAAAGCTATTGCAGAACAGTTTCAGCACCAGTTTTCTAAAATTCTCTATTTGTCATTGCCATTATTTGCATTCTTTTTATGGTTATTATACAAACGCAATAAAAATATTTATTTTGTTGATCATTTAATATTTAGCATTCACACATATTGTGCCTTTTTTATTATTTTATTTACTAGAAGTATAATTGAAAATGCCGGACAGCTGATTTTTAAGTATACAATTCCTTATGTAAACTTTATTACATTTTTATTGCTTTGTTTTTATCTATATAAATCATTGCGAAATCAATTTTTTCAATCGCGGTTAAAAACAATAGTTAAATTTATATTGCTCAATTTTCTATCAATTTTATTGATGGCATTTTTAATGACAGGCCTTATTGTATTTTCTGTTTTTAATATATAATTGAATACAATCAATCACCAGAAAATACAATAAGGAAAAAGAGTAAATATATTGTTATAAATATTGTTGAATATCAATTATAAATTCATCTAGCTTTTCTTTGGTAATGCCCGGCATGCAAATTACGTGAGCAATTTCGGCATCGGTAGCTAATTGCCATTTTTTGCAAATTTCACTGCTTGGTTTAGGAAATACAACCGTAAAAGAATGTGGATTGCTCCATGCTTTGATATTTAGTTTATTCAGTTGGTCTCTTAAATAATTGGCATTTTCAATGCAATCTTTTGCACGCTTTAATAAACCTTCTTTCCCCAATTTTTTAATGGCATACCAAAGAATCAATGCATTAATACCACTTCTAGAACCAGTAATAGTTGTATCTAATGTGCCTATATAAGGAATAGATTTTCCAATTCTATCTTTATATGATTTTTTCACCAATACTACACCGCAAGTAATGGGCGATCCTAAAAATTTGTGACCGCTAATGGCAATACTATCGGCCCCGTGTGCAAAGTCAAAATCATTGTAATCGAGTAAAGACAAATATACACCAGCCAAAGCGGCATCAGAATGAATATAGGAGCTTTTAATAGCATATTTGTTTAAGCAAGCTTTAATGGTAGATACAGCATCTTTTGCTTCTGTCATGGTAGTGCCAATATTTGCTAAAATAATTACCGGACGATGTCTGTTCATTTGTAAAGTGGCCTCCAAATCATTATAATCCATTTCCCCATTGGGCTGAGATCTTATTACAATACTTTCCATATTCAGCAAATGAATGTTTTTTTGAACACTATAATGGGTAGATTCTGCATAATACACCATTCCATTTGGATACAATTCTCTTGCTAAATAAAGTCCATATAAATTCCCTTCTGAACCTCCATTGGTTACATATCCCCAATGGTTATCGGGTGGCGCATTAAACAATTCAGAAAAAAATTCAACTACTTCTCTTTCAAAAGCTTTAGCGTGCATGTCGTTGGATTCTACATAAGGATCTCCTACATTGTTTAAGCAATAATCTAAAAATGGATATAGTTCTTTGTAATTATAATCTGTTGCTGAAGGATATCCAATAAAGTTTTGTGAGCGAGATTGTATTTTATGTAGAAAGTTGGTGAGTTGTTCCATAAAATATAAAATTTATAAGGTTAATAATCATTAAAAGACAAAAGTTCACTAGTGGTTGTAATTGGTCGTTTACAATACCAAAAAAATTTTAGCGTAAAAAGTAATGCTGTAAATATTAATGTAAAATAGCCAGCGCGCGAATAAGACAACAAAATGTGTCGCCTTTGTCGTTGAAGAGTTTAGAAGGATAATCTGGCCGCATTAATAATTAAGTATAAGAATAATAACAAAAGTAAAGATATATGGTCAACTGAAGAGTAATAAAAATGATAATCTTTTAAACTATGTATAGAATCAATTATTATTATTATATCCCCATTTGTTTAAAAATAAGATGTATCCTGTGTAAAAGAGTCTCTGAAAATGTTTTAGGTAGAAATAAATGAGTACATTCAATGATAAAATCAGTCAATAATAAATTATGAAATTGCCATAAATCATGATTGTCTAATAATCAAGTTCCACGTGATAAATAAAATCATTAAATATAAGGACATGAAAAAAATCATTTCGTTATTCGTTCTATTAGTTGGTGCTATTAACACCCAGGCCCAAGTAAATAAAATGCCTGCATATCCACTAATTACACATGACCCATACTTTAGTATTTGGTCTTTTAGCGATCAATTAAATGCATCTACTACGCGTCATTGGACAGGAACCGATCAGCCATTGATGGGAATAATTGATGTAGATGGCAAATTATATAATTTTGTAGGAGAGATGAATTATCCGGCAGAGCCTATTGTGGCTATTGGTGAAGGACAGCCGGCAAATTGTATTTATACTGAAGTTGAACCTGCAGCTAATTGGATGCAACCAGAATATGTTGCTGCTGATTGGAAAAACGGCAAACTTCCTTTTGGTGACGGTTGGAATAATGATGCAGCTACTAGTTGGAAAACCAAAAATATTTGGGTTAGAAGAGAGTTTGATTTTACAGATGAATCGATAGAGAACCTTCTCTTAAAATTAAGAAATGATGAAGATGTAGAAATATATTTAAATGGAACTAAAATATATGCTTGTAACAATTGTTATCTATCTAGCGTAAAGTCATTTAAATTAAGTAATGAAATAAAAACAGCGCTTAAAAAAGGGAAAAATATATTGGCCATGCATTGTATGAATAGCGTTGGCTATGCATGGATAGATGCAGGTCTCTATCATCAAAAAACAGTAAATACAATAGTGCCGGCGGTTCAAAAAAGTGTTGAAGTTACAGCAACTAAAACTACCTATAAATTCGCTTGTGGTGGCGTTGACCTTACAGTTGAATTTTTATCACCATTAGTGGCAAATGATATTAGTTTATTGTCAAAACCCTTGTCTTTTATTACATTCACTACAAAATCTACTGACCATAAAAATCATCAATCAAACATACTTTTTGGCGTAAGCACAGTAATAGCAAAAGATGTTGTATCACAAAAAGAAACCACAGTTGCCGGAAAATTTAACAACATACAATTTTTAAAAACAGGTCTAACAAATCCAGTTGTTTTGGGAAAAAAAGGCGATGATCTTAGAATTGATTGGGGTTATGCTTATTTGGCCTCCAAAGAAAAAGAAAATATACTTTCTGTTAAAACAGAAGAAGAAATAATGCAAGAAGTTATTTCACTTCAACCAGGTATGATAAAAAACAGAATGAATGGCGCATCAATAATGACGGCAAAATTAAATATGAAAAACATAGCCAATCAATCAGCTCAAAAAACCTTGATGTTGGCTTATGACGATGAATATGCCATTCAATATTTTGGAGAAAATCTAAATGCTTGGTGGAAAAAAATTGACCGAACAGCCGAAAATTTATTATATACTTCTGCAACAAACGAACAAAAAATTAAATTGATTTGTAAAAAATTTGATGAGCAATTATATAATGATGCTTTAACTGCTGGTGGGAAAGAATATGCTACTATTTGTGTTGCTGCATACCGGCAATCATTAGCAGCGCATAAATTAGTGAGGGGAAAAAACAATGAATTATTATTTCCACAAAAAGAAAATTTTAGCAATGGTTCTATCTGGACGGTAGATGTAACCTATCCATCAGCGCCATTAAGTTTATTGTATAATGCTGACTTGTTGAAGGGAATGGTTGAACCAATTATCAATTACAGCGAAAGTGGCAGATGGACGAAACCCTTTCCTGCTCATGATTTAGGCACATATCCTATTGCAAATGGACAAACATATCCAGAAGATATGCCGGTAGAAGAGGCAGGAAATATGATTTTACTAACTGCTGCAATTTGTAAAGCTGAAAACACAACAGCATTTGCAAAAGCTCATTGGACAACGTTAACACAATGGGTAGAATTTTTAGTAAAAGATGGATTTGATCCGGCTAATCAATTATGTACAGATGATTTTGCCGGTCACTTATTTCGCAATGCAAACCTATCATTGAAGGCGATAACAGGTATTGGTGCTTATGCACAAATGGCACAGCAATTAAACTTAGAGACAATAGCAGTTAAATATAAAGCAATAGCAAAAAAATATGCTGCAGATTGGCAAGTATTGGCAAATACTACAGATCATTATTCATTAACATTCGACAATAAAAACACATGGAGTCAAAAATACAATTTGGTATGGGATAAATTATTGAATCTTCAATTGTTTCCAAAAGAAGTTTATGAGAAAGAAATAAAATATTATTTAACCAAGCAAAATAAATTTGGCTTACCATTAGATAGTAGAAAGTCGTATACAAAAAGCGACTGGATTGTATGGACAGCAACAATGGCAAGTAATGAGAATGATTTTTTACAATTAATACATCCTATTTATTTGTTTACCCAACAAACACCTACGCGTGTTCCATTAAGTGATTGGCATGAAACGGTTGATGGAAAACAAATTGGATTCCAGGCACGAAGTGTAGTAGGGGGTTATTTTATGAAAATGTTGGATAAAAAATGGAATAAATAATAATAAAACTTTAAAATACTTCTCCAAGATTTACAAACAATCCGTTTGAGCCATCTTTGCCAAAAGCATAATCTATGCAAATATTGGTGCCGGTATGTTTATTCAATCGAAGTCTGACACCTGCTCCATAACCAGGTGCAATCACGCTAAACTGAGATTTTAAATCTTTAGAGAAAGATTGGGCATTGGCAAATACAACCCCGCCTAAAACCCCATTTTTTGTAATGCCAAATCGATATTCAGTTTCAAAATATACCATATCTTTTCCTCTATATCTACCTTGAATATAGCCCCTACCTGTATTATAAAAATCATCCCAAGAGGTTGAAGGTAAAAACAAGTAAGGCGGTTTTCCGGAAAGCGTAAATACATTATAGGACCATAATGCAATAATGTTTTTTGATTTTTTTGGAAAATGCAAATATTTTCTTGCTTCTAGTAGTAGTGAATGCCAATTATTATCACTACCTAAAAAAGTAAAACTAGGTCGATAAATGATATTAGCAAATAAGCCATTGGTTGGCGTGATGGAATTTAATCTGGAGTCGTATAAAATTTTTACAGGAATACCAACTGCTTTTTCTGTTGAGGAAAAACCATATTTTTCAAAAGCAGTAGTACCAAAAATAGGCTTGTCTAATTCTTCAATATTCCAATACAAATCATAATAAAAACCAGCACCACCATAAAAATGAGGGGCTAATTCTCGCAATAAGATCTGGTGTAATTTAATAAAATTATAATTTAATGTAGTTTCATTTTCAATGCTAGATCTCCCACCTAAGCCATAAGTTAAAGATGGATAATGTAAATACCTCAAGTCTGTAATCCAATTAAACTTTTTGTTTTTTGACCATATATTCGCCTGAAAAGGCAAAATAATTTGCTTGTTAAGGGTGTAGGTAATACTTGTGTTGATGCTTGATATACTTGTATTTGTATCGGCTTTATCACTATTATTAAACCCTAAACTATAGTTTACAGCAACAGCCCAACTTGTTTGCAATGAATACCCAATGGCCGGCAGAATTGTTGGATGGAATTTTTGATCGATAATGTTTATTTGATTGATGCTATCGACTTTAATAATATTTTGAGCTTGTAAATAGTTAATAGATAAATAAAATAAACAAGAAATGAAAAAAAATAAAGACTTCACAGTATATTCGGTAGGGTTAATGATTAAGTAATAATTTATTAGACAGAATCAATACCAAATGGTTTAATAAAACCAATTACAATAATCAATCTAAAAAACGAATAACACTTATAAATCAAGTTTCATCATATAATCGGTTTGTTCTTCATTCCCCATTTTAAATATATGTTTGTCAAAAACGGTTAGTCCATTTTTTTGATAAAAATTAATAGCTTTTTCATTTTTTTCCCATACTCCCAACCAAACATAAGGTACCCCTAATTGACTGGCTACTTCAAGTGCTTTTGCAAACAGTAATTGACCAACTTTTGCACCATGGAAATCTTTTAATACATAAATTCTTTCTATTTCAAGCGCATTGTTGTTTATTAATTCTGTTTGCGCATCCTGTATATTTAATTTTAAATAGCCAATCACGTCATTTCCATCAAGTGCAAAATAGAAAAATGAATTTGGATTGCTCAGCTCATTCGATAATTTAGTAATCGTAAAAGCATTTTCAAGATAGCTGTTTAAATTTTCTGCACTATTGGTACTAGCAAATGTTTCAATAAAACTTTGTATACTAATTTTTTTTAGCTCATCTACATGTTGAATAGTTAACTGATTCGAAATTCTGCAATTCATATATGTTTTTTAATTACGATTGTAAGAGGGATAGTGCTAAATTAATGTAATTGCTACATTAGGCAATATAAAAAATGTTATGACCCATATCCTTTTTGAGATGGCTTTCTACCCCAATCGGGCAAATCGATATTAAGGTCGTCAAAAGCCGACAACATCTCTTTTTTTAATTGTTTGCGCATAGCAATTATTTTATGGGCATACTTTTTATTAGTTGATAAATCATGCATTTCCCAAGGATCATTTTTTAGATTAAATAACTGAGTAGTAAGAACCCCCTTTACATTATACATAATTAATTTATAACCATCCATTGTTTTTAAACTTCTGCTCCAATTACCATATACATTGTATATATTATTTCGCACCTTAGTATTTGGTTGATGCAAAACTTGCATTAAGCTTTTTGCTTCTACTGTTTTAGGTGGAGCAATTTGTAAATAATCATACAAAGTAGGGGCAATATCGCTTAGGTAAACAAATCCATTCGATATTTTATTTTGCTTGATGCCGGGACCTGCAATAATCATGGGTACACGAATGCTGTGTTCATATAAATTTTGTTTACCTAATAAACCATGTTGACCTACTGCTAGTCCATTGTCGCCAGCAAATACTATAATGGTGTTTTTACTTAAATCTGATTTTTCTAAGGCTGCTAAAATTCGTCCAACCTGCGTATCCATTTCAGTAATCATTCCATAGTAAGCAGCAATTTCATGTTTAACTGCCAACGCTGTTCTTGGATGGGGTAATAAATTTTCATCCCGAACAGCAAGGTCACCATTGTCAAATGGATGTTGAGGCAAGAAATTGGGCGGTAAGCTAATTTTATCAACAGGGTATTTATCTAAAAATTCTTTAGGAGGAGTTCGTGGATCATGAGGAGAAGTAAATGCAACATAACACAAAAATGGTTGCTCTTTTGCTTTAGTACTACTTAAAAATTCAATAGCAGCGTCTGCATAAAGTTTGCTGCTAAAAGTATCACTTTTCCAAGCAGTCGTTTTCTCATATACACCTTTACTATCATAATGGTAAACAGTTGGATGTTCTTGCCCACCATCATTTAAAAAATGCATTCCTCCCATAAAAATATTGTCACCACAATTAAAAAATCGATTGTGAGCGGAGTAATCACTATGCCATTTACCCGTATGAAAAGTAGTATATCCTTTTTTTTGTAAAATTTCTGGCAAACCAATTATACTATCTGGAATTACACCCCCATCTTTCGGTAATCGATTAATGTATCTACCGGTTAACATCATTACCCTACTCGGTATACAAACCGCACCTTGGTGTCCACCCATAACATGAGCTTGCGTAAATGAAACTCCTCGCTTTACTAGTTGATCTATATTTGGCGTATAAATTTGCCGATTTCCTAATGCCCTTATGGTATTAAAGCTTTGATCGTCGCTATAAATAATCAATACATTTTTTAAATGTGTACTGCTTTTTTGTGCTGAAATAGATGTTACAAATAAACAACAGCAACAACCAATTACAAAACATGATTTAATCAAGTTGAAGTTCATAATAGATGCGTTTATGTAAAAATGAATAGGTTATTCAAAAAGGTTCATGATATACTTAGTTGAGTATTTCAATTGTAAAACATTAAATGTATTTATTTTTTTTCTACAATATTAAATTGTCTATATTTATTTTATATTCATTCAAATTACATTATAAAATGACACAGGCAATCACTACTTGTTTATGGTTTGACGGTAAAGCTAAAGAAGCAGCTGGTTTTTATAAAGCCGTTTTCAATGAAGTTGAAAATATTTCTTCCAATCCAATGGTTGAAATGATTACTCTATATGGTAGGCGATTTATGTTGTTGAATGGAGGACCAGGTTACCCAATCAACCCTTCGATTTCCTTTTTTATCAGCGCACAAACTGAAGATGAGATAAATATTATTTGGGAAAAATTAATTGAAAATGGACAAATTTTGATGCCACTTAATACATACCCATGGAGTGCTAAGTATGGATGGTGCGCAGATAAATATGGTGTAAATTGGCAATTAATGTTGGGGCATGAAAGTAGTTGTAAAGTGATGCCAAGTTTGTTATTTACAGGCCCAAATAATGGAAAAGCAAAAGAAGCAATTGATTTTTATTGTGGAATATTTAATCCATCTAATATAATTGCAATAAATACTTATGAAAAAGGGGAGGCTGATACTGAAGGAAATATAAAATATGCTCAATTTGAACTTAATCAGCTCCCATTTGGTGCAATGGATAGTTCAGCACCTCATCAATTTACGTTTAATGAAGGCGTTTCTTTTGTAGTAACCGTTGATACACAAGATGAGATTGATTATTACTGGGATCAATTAATAATTAATGGCGCTGCAGCAAGATGTGGCTGGTTAAAAGATAAATATGGAGTAAGTTGGCAAATTGTTCCAAGTATATTAGGAAAGTTAATGACCAATCCAGCAACTGCACCTAAAGCAACGTATGCCTTTTTGCAAATGTCGAAGTTTATCATTGCAGATTTAGAAAAAGCGGTTATTTAGATTTTAAAAATTACTACATTTCAATCATTGCTTTTATTACTCCTGTAGAAGGGTTTAACCAACTGCTGAACTGATCTTTCACCTCATCAAACTTTACTCGGTGGGTAATGTAGGTAGTTGGATCAACTAGTTTGTTTTTCATTGCAAAAATGACTTGTTCAAAATCTTCACGAGTTGCATTTCTACTACTCATCACACTTGCTTCTCTTTTGTGAAATTCTGGATGACTAAAACTAATTTCCCCTTTTTGGAGCCCCACCAAAACATACCTTCCACCATGTGCCAATAAATTAAACGCATTATTAATGGCATTTAAATTTCCGGTTGCATCTATTACCACGGTAGGCATATTATGATTGGTAATTGCTTGAAGCTTTTCAACAATATTTTCTGAGCTAGGATTGATGGTTGCAACTACACCTAAATTATTTTTACAAAACTCCAACCGATTATCATTAACATCCATTGCAATTACTTTAGCGCCTGCTATTCTTGCAAATTCTATTATACCTAATCCGATTGGTCCGGCGCCAACTACTAATACAAATTCATCAGGTAGTATATTCGCGCGGCGAACACCATGTGCACCTATTGCCAGCGGTTCTACCAATGCTAATTCATCAAAACTTAAATTATTTCCCTTTACCAAACTATAAGAAGGTACAGACAAATATGTACACATTGCTCCATTTATGTGCACCCCACATACATTAATGTTGGTGCAGCAGTTAGGTTTATTCATTTTACATGCAATACAATTATTACAATTAAAATAAGGAATACATGTAACAGCTTCGCCTACTGTAAAATCAACAGCAGTTGTTTTTACAATAGTTGCTGCTATTTCATGCCCTAAAATTCTCGGATAATTAAAATATGGTTGGGTGCCTTCAAAAGCATGAAGGTCGGTGCCACAAATTCCTACTCTTTCTATTTTAAGAATTGTTTCTCCGTTACCCATAATTGGTTCAGGAATATTGGCATAGTCGAATTGCTGCGGTTTGGTACAAATAAGTGCTTGCATGAGTGTAAATATATTGATTTTGGTCACATAGTATGTCTCTGTAAATCATAGTTGTTCATATAAGTATTATAACTCATTACATATAACTAATTTATATTGCAGATAGAAAAAACTTATATGAATGTAAATTTTTCTATTGAACTTTGTTGAATATAAAAATAACTAAAAGAATAAAACACCATCATTAATTAAATAATTAAAAATGAATACACAACAAGTTAAAGCATATGGCACAGAAGCGATTGATGCACCTTTGCAACAATTAAATATTCTTCGTAGAGATGTTACTGTAAATGATGTTGAAATAGATATTTTATATTGTGGCGTATGCCACTCTGATTTACATACTGCTCGTAATGATTGGGGTGGCACTGTTTATCCAGCTGTACCCGGCCATGAAATTATCGGAAGAGTTACTAATGTAGGAAGTAATGTTACGAAGTTTAAAGTGGGTGATATAGCTGCTGTAGGCTGTTTAGTAGATTCTTGCAAACAATGTGCTAGTTGTAAACAAGATTTAGAACAATACTGTTTAACTGGTTTTACAGGTACTTATAATGGAAAAGACAAGCATTTGGGCATACAGACATTTGGCGGTTATTCAGAAAAAGTTGTTGTAGATGAACACTTTGTATTGAAAGTTCCCCATCATTTAGATTTACCTGCTGTTGCTCCATTGTTGTGTGCAGGTATAACTACTTGGTCACCATTAAAACATTGGAATGTAGGAAGCCATAGTAACGTAGCGGTTGTTGGATTGGGAGGATTAGGTCATATGGCAATCAAATTGGCAAAAGGTTTAGGCGCACACGTAACTCTTTTTACAAGAACTGCAGATAAAGAAAAAGACGCGCTTGCATTAGGTGCAGACAAGGTAATTGTTTCTACCAACCCACAACAAATGAGTTCAGTAAAAGGGCAATTCGATTTGATTATAGATACTGTACCATATGTACATGATGTAAATCCATATGTTGCAACGCTTAATATTAGCGGAACATTGGTATTAGTTGGATATTTGGGAAATTTAACACCAATGTTGAATACGGTTCCAATGATATTAGGCAGAAAATCGATTGCCGGTTCGGTTATAGGTGGCATAGTAGAAACACAGGAATTATTAGATTTTTGTGGAAAACACAATATTGTTTCTGATATAGAAATTATACAAATGCAAGAAATTAATGAAGCGTATGAGCGTATGCTAAAAAGCGATGTTCGTTATCGTTTTGTAATAGATATGTCTTCATTAAAAGCTAAATAAGTGAGAATTGAAGATTAATGAACTTTGTATAAACAAAACTAACAATATGCTTTTTGATCAAAGTAAAATAAATCGTGCTCGAATAAAAAATCACTTATATGGTTTTTTTGTAGTAAGTATATTGTTTGTTTTATTAGAAATTCGTGTGCCATATTTCTTTTTGCAAGACGACAATTATAGTCAGTTCTTTCCAATATTGAAATCTGCACTTGATTTTATTTATAAAACTGGAAGTTTGCCTTTGTATGATTTTAAACATATGAATGGGGTAGAAGTGTTGGGGTTAACTCAATACGGAATATTGGATCCAATTTTAAATAGCTCATATTTGCTTACTATGGCATTCAATTGCCCCTATGCCTTGTTGGATATCTATGTATTTATTTATTATCAAATAGGAACGTATTTAATCATTAAACTTTTTCCGCAATATAAATTATCGAATATATTATTAGCGGCATGTTTATTTTCCGGACATCTATTAATAACCATACGCTCTTGGTATTATTTAGCACCATATGTGCTTATGTTAATAATTATTATCTATAGAGTATTGCAAACATTTTATTATGAAAAAAAATATACTACGCTGTATATAGATACACTTGTATTAAGCTTCTTTATTTATTTTGGGAACCCACAATTTTTTATATACAACTTTATCATTTTCTTTCTATTTATATCCTTTACCTTAATTAAAAATTACACCAACTTATTATTGCTTTTGAAAAAAATTTCATTAACAGGTAGTATTTTTCTTATGGTTTCATTGCCAATACTTTATTTATATCACAAAGTAGATAATCAGGCGCCTAGGTTTTTTAATGTGGAAGGGTTGCATATTCGGGGTATTATAAACATGGTTATACCCTTTGTAAAGAACAATGTTATGTGGACGTATTCTTCAGAAATTTATTATAACTGGTTGTATTTTTATTTAAATATATTTTCAGTTATTGGATTGCTGGCTTCTTTTAAATGGTTATTCAATACTGTTAAATCTCGTAAATTATCTATAAACAATAGTTCATTTTTTTCGGTGCTTATTTTAGTTGTATTATTACTGACAACTAATTTTTATTATATTTTTAAATACATTCCAATATTTAATAAATTTAAAATAGCACTTAAGTTTTATTATATTTTTATTATTGCTTCACAGATATATGGATTTATTTATGTAAACTATCACTTAAAAAAGAAGTTAAAAGTTATCGTATATATTTTGTCGAGTGTACAAATTTTAATGATGGTATTTCTTACAGACATTTCCTTCTTTCATTTTTCATATAATTATAAAGATCCTTATAATAAGCATCTAGTAGATAGTATACATTCTCAATTAACCGCCAATGCAAAAATCGCTTCATTTGCACCAGAAAGATCATCCGGTATTGATTACAGCAGTTCCTTAACACATAATTTCGCGCGTATTTTCAATATAAATTCATACGATGGTTATGAACCTATGGTAAATAATCATTTAATTAATTATGATTTTACATCATATGGAATTACCCATTTTATTTTTTACAACGACACCACAAAAGACAAATGGAGATATCTTAATGACTATGATTTTGTAAAGAGAAAAATTCAGGCAGAAGGGACATTAATAAAACAAATTGGGAATGTTGATTTGTATGCACTTAATGACAAAAGTTATAGCGAAAAATTTAGTAAAATTGATTTAGCATATAATTCAGCAAAGTTTGTACTAGCCAAAAAAACAAGCTTGTATGATTTTGAATTAAAAACAAACTACAATAAAAATATACAATGTTATGTTGATGGGAAAAGCGTTCATATTGAAAAATATCAAAGCAACATCATCATTAAAGAAGCTGTAGAAGGAACTGATATTGAATTAAAATATTCATTATTTTAATTCAATAACTATTGACCATAGTATGCATTTTTACCATGCTTTCTTTCAAAATGTTTATCTAGAATATGCTTTGGCAGTTTTGCAGAATTATTGAGTATAACTGTATGGTATGCCATATGAGCACATGATTCTAAAGCAATTGCATTTTCAAGGGCTTTATTAATATCTAATCCCCAAACAAAGGAAGCATGCCCGGCTAATAAACAAGCGGGTATGTGTAATGGGTTTATTTTGTTTTTATGAAAGTGATTTACCAATTGAATACCCGTTTCCTTTTCATATCCGGCATTTACTTGTTTGGGCGTTAAGCATTTTAAACAAGGTACTTCTCCAAAAAAATGATCTGCATGCGTGGTGCCTAATGCAGGTATACTTTTACCAGATTGAGCCCAAATAGTACTCCATGGAGCATGCGTATGCACAATTCCACCAATATGTTTAAATCCTTTATAAATTTCTAAATGCGTGAGCGTATCAGAAGATGGTTTTAATTTCGAATCAATCGTTTCCCCTAAAATATCTACCAATACCATGTCCTTCCAGGTTAATGATGCATAGGGTATACCACTGGGTTTAATCGCCATAATGCCTGCAGACCTATCTATTGCAGAAGCGTTTCCCCAGGTTAATACAACTAATTTTTCTTGAACTAACCGTATGTTCACTTCGAATGCTTCTCTTTTTAGTTCATTTAAATTTCCTTTTCCCATAGTGGTACATATTTAATATTGGTCATGACTGCTGTTGGACAAAAATCAAGTGCTTTCATAAGTGAACGGTAACTTAAAATATCTTGTGGTCTACCCCATCTTTCAGGACAAACCAGGCAAGTATTAAAACCATTCAGTTCATTTACAATAGCATCATTTAATGGTAATTGAGAAATAGTATCTATCCATACCCAATTCACTTTGTCGGTATATTTTTTTACCAATTCAATTGGCTCATCTTCCGAATAGCGAATTGCAATTGATTTTTCACCCAGCCTAGCAGCTTTATATAGATAAGGAAATTCAACATCTAATAAAAAATGATTGATATTACCACGCTTCCTTACAGCAGTAAGTATATCATTTTCAATACCGGCTTCCTTGGTATTTAAAATCAATAAACCATGTTGATAATTGTCTAAATAATCAGACAATAAATCACCGTTT
Source organism: Sphingobacteriia bacterium (assembly GCA_947452295.1). Classification (GTDB taxonomy): domain Bacteria; phylum Bacteroidota; class Bacteroidia; order Chitinophagales; family Chitinophagaceae; genus Sediminibacterium. Next base: position 7,709 of record CANGCK010000008.1, on the reverse strand, counting down.
TGATAGGGTTCGTGATGGAGTATTAATTCACTACCTTTTGTACGTATATCTATTTCACAACCATACTTTGAAGGAATATTGGCTAATGCTGCCACTGTATTTATTCGATGTAGTACAATTTCCATATTAACGAATACCTTTTGTAATTGCTTGTCGTAATTCAAAAATATATGAAAATGTGCGTTTTATTAAATTAAACTTACCTTTTAAAGTACCACCGCCCTTAGCTGTACCAAATTCTCTTTTATTAAAATAAACAGACATTTCCTGGCATGTAATGCCTGAACGAGCTGCAGTATATAATACATACAAATCTAGTGAAAAATCATGTGGTGCATTTTTTAATAGTTTCATAAATTCTTTATGAAACATTTTAGGTTGCGCATTGATGTCGTTTAATTTTGTACCTAATAAAATACTCGCTATAATTGACATACCTGCAGTAAAAAACACATCAAATAAGTTTCTTCCTTTTCTTGCCCCTTTAACAATACAAGTGTTGCTACATAATTGTTTTTTAAACAAATCATACCCCCTAATTACATCTTTAGGGTCTGTTTGTAAATCGGCATGTGTCCAAGACAATATTTCTCCATTAGCTATTGCCAATCCTTGTAAAATTCCATATCCATACCCTTTATTTATTTTTACATGAACAGATTTTCCAAAAGAATATTCTTTATTTGTTAATAATCCATCCATAATTTCTTGTGTAGAATCGGTTGAGCCATTGTTCACAAAAACAAATTCAATATCTGTTCGATTATTGCACGATTCTTTACAGCAATTAAACAAACGTTCTAAAGAATCAGCTTCGTTGTAACATGGAACGATAATAGATAGATTGATCATAATGCCAAACGGGTTTTAAAATAAGCCAACCAATAAGCATAGGTTTCAAAATCTCTTGGTGTACCCCAACAAATATATTGATTAACTTCAAATGCATGAATTCTTTGACCTGCTTGAATAGCAAAATCCACCGCAACATCTACATAAAATTCATTGTTAACTCTACTATTTTCTGCAACCATTTTCTCAACAGCATCAAAAAAATATTTTGCCTTTTTAAAAGTAAATGCGCCAATTATTGCATGATCATTTAATGGAGTATTACTCAATGGCACTTTACAACTAACTCGTTTAACCAATGTATTGGACAGTGGTGTTTCGGCCCATCCATACATGTTAGGATTTTGCAATACTGCATTATTGTTTCTAAAAGTCCAAATCCAACCATCAACAGAAGGGTCATCAAACATTTTATGTACCTCACTGTCATTATAGGTCATATCATTGTCTGATGCACCAATTGTTAAAATAGCATCATCCGGAATATGTTCTTTAGCGGCAAGACACGTTATTGCTTGACCAGCAGTTGGCTCATTAATTTCTATAATAATTACATTAGGCAAATGTTTTTTTAATACCGCTTCTATTGGAAAACGCTCCAGATGATTTTTTCTGCAAACAAAAATATTTTTATCTGCTTTTGGTAATGCTTTGCAAGCACAAACAACCATTGGTAAACCATTTACATCAATAAATGGCTTAGGAGTTGTATATCCTGCATCAATAAAGCGTTGGCCTTCACCAGCCATTGGTATTAAGTTTATGCGCATTTTATTTATTTATTTCCCATATATGTTTACATATATGCTGATCTTTATTTATTTCATACAAAGCCCAATAGCCATCGTTTGAATCAGCTATACCAATTTTTTTTCTACTTAAAGTATCAATTAATTCTTTACCATTACTTAATGCTGAAGCTATTGTAATGTGCGGAATCCAATGTTCACCAACGAATGGAAATCCATATTGTTTGTATGATTCTTGAAACACACCAGACCATTGGTTTTTATAGAAAACAGGTTTTGTGCTAAAAGTTTTTAGTTGATTGGCTATTTCAATTTGAAAGTTAGCTAATGAAGTTGTTTTTTTAATTGCTATAGATAAAGTATCCCCTCCGGTAGCAGCATCTTTTTCAAAAACAAACCAATTACCAACCTCCATATTAATTTTGGGGGGATTGATTGTTCGAGTGATGGCCAACTCATTATTTGGTTGAGTTGTAAATAAAAAAATTGTTAGATGTACAGGATGATGTAAATATGGGGCATTTGGTTCAATTAAAGCAAATACCGATTTTGCCTGTTGTGTATACTCTAAAAGAGCTTTACCTGGAATCCAAAAAATACCATATTGTGTCAGTGATTCTTGGTAATCTACTATTTGATCTTTGTATTGAATCTGTAAATCTTTAGGAAAATCAGGGATTAACGTTTTTTCATACACATGGTAATTATGTGGTATGGTATGGGCAGGATTAAGCTTATACCATTCATGCACGGGCAATTTATATGTTTGTCCTAACAATGCCCTAATTACAACATTGTGCGTTACCACCGCAGAATTCATTTCATTAAACCCTTGATCTAAAAAGAAATTTAATCTATTAGCTACATCTTCTTGGTTTTCACCATTAGGAAATCTTGGATCTTCTTTTCTTTCCCATGCCGCTAATAAATTTGGAAATTGATTTTTTAAGTCATCAATGGTTAAGCCTTCAACATCACCATAATCAATTTCATCTAAATTAGGGTCTTTAAAATATTGGTTGCTGTTTAATAGTTGTCCTGTTTCTATTGTACGCATTAATGTTCCTGTAAATACCTTGTTGTAAAGCTTATTATCTTCAATAATCAAAGGAGTTATGATACTTGGATTTCTTCTTTTACCTAAAAAGCTTCCATCGTTAAGGGCAGTTTTCCCATGTCGAAAAAATGTTGTTGTTGATAAATTCAAGGATTGTAACCATATAGATAAATCATTGATAAATTGATCTAACCGTTTAAAAATAGCGGATGGTTCGATTCCCTTATCGTATTTCCATGCATGCAATTCTTTAAGTAAAATAGCATGATTAAAAAAAGATGGATGTAGTTTTTCAAATGAATCTGCTATTTCTGAAACAGCAAAACGCTCATTTGTTTGATGTAAAATTTTCAACAAATTTAATTGTAAAAATTTGATGATATGGTAGGCATATTCTTTTTGATGACGAACATCCATCGAGTAAAACAACTTCTTTTCAGTTATTGGAACTGTTGAAAAATCGTATTCTCTGAAAGAAATAGTTTGTTTTTTTAAATCATCTAAATAGGCTTCAAGGCCACGTCTAGAACCAATTAAATCGCTTAGCTGAACTCCTTTAGCAGTATAAATTTCACCAAGGTTTTTCCCTAATGTTGCCGAAAAACATTCCCAATCTAAACAGGTAAACGGACTTTCAATTACGTGTTTTCTGTGTCCTGCTACATCATATACCATTAAATGAAAAACAACAATTTTTTCTTCATTAAACTTCAGGGGACCAAAGCTCATGTTCAACTTTATTTGATATCCATTTAACCCAATATCATCTCCTTGAATTTTATTTGTTTCGTTTTTAATTTTGTTAAAAATAGGTTCTGTTAATTGATCAACAATAACAATTATATCAATGTCGCTAATTAATGCTAAATCGGTTGAAGTTTCAAAAGATCCAACAAATGTTAATGAAACAATATTATTGATAGGCGATAGTTTTTCAACTATACTATGTTTAATCTTATTTTTTATTTGATTAATATTTAGCATATTCTCCAGAAGTTTGCAAATGCATAATATTTAAAATAGGATTGGCTGCACTTAAGATATACGATCCTGAAACAACAGATTCTACATTCAAGTATTTTACTGTAGAAATATTTACACCTCCGTCTACACAAATGTCAAAATTAGCTCGTTCTTTATGATTGTTTAATTCTTCTAAAATTGTGAGCGCTGATGAGTCGAATTTTTGCCCTGAAAATCCAGGTTGCGGAATCGAAAGCAACAGTATATGGTTAATCAATTTCTTGTTTAAATAATTTGCTACCAATGATAAGTCGTCATTTATACCAACAGCAATACCTGCATTTACGCCTTTTGTATTTATACGATTAATTACTTCTTCAATATCTTCATTAATAGATAAATGAATGTAAATCACATCAACATAAGGCAAAAGATCGTTTAACCAAATGGAAGGATTTTTAGACATTATATGCACTTCTATCTTTTTGTTTTGCCAGTAAGCTCTTACAACTTCTGCTCTATATGCTTTAACTTCTTTGCAATTGGCATTAAATGTAGTGTCAACAATATCAATATGAATGAAATCAGAAACATCAGCAATTTTATTATAAATCAATTGAATGTCTTCTACACCATCTGCATATATTGCTACACCTACTTTTTTAAACTCCCTAAAAGAAAAGTGCCGATGTAAAAAATATGAAATAACTGAAAATAAACCTGCAATAATAAAACGAGAGGCCTCCATATTAACGCCAACAGTTAATAATTGCTTCCTAAGAAAAAATTGTGTGAAAAAAGATACTACGGAAATAAAGAAAAAATATATCAATGCCTTTTTTCTTTTTCCAGGAGCAATATGAAAATTGAATCGAACATTTAATGAAAAAGCAGTTAACAAACCAATGATAAAACCAATGGTAATGGCAATAAAATAAGGAGTTCCATAAGAAATAAGGGTTCTAGAAATGATTAATTCTATGATTAATGAGAAACCTCCAATAATGATATAAAACAATAAAAAACGATACCTAAAGAAATAAAGATGAAACTTTTTCATATTTGGGGGGATAAAGGGGCTATTCTCGATTGATTTAATCAAATAATGAAGGTAAGATTTTTTGTTGAAATAGTAAGACTTATACATGTCATTATTCAATCATCAAATAATCCTAAATCAAATTTCGTTATTATGAATGAAACAGTATCGTCTAATTAATACCAACAAAGGCAGTAAAACAGTATAGCCAATAATAAATGGGATAATATTTCCGATCCAGCCAAGTACTAAGAATGCTGCTATCAGCAAAAGTTGAAATCCCAATCCATATAAAGAAACAATAGACATAAACCATTTTGGAAACCTAATTGTTTTATAGGCTAAAGGGTCTAATTGGTAAATGAGTTCATCAAAAACATAATAAAGCAATCGGTAACATTTAAATAAAAAGTTAACAGTCTTTTGATTTTCTTCAGGGTAAGCTATTGGAATTTTTGTTTCAAAAATTTTGCTAGTCATTTCACCCAGCGTGCTATGTCTTAAGATTACATGATAATAATTATAGAGTGTACACTGTGTTTGCATGCAAAAGAATCCAATTAAAATCAACCCGATAGATGTGTTTGTCTGCAATCCGATTGAATATAAAAAAGCAAAGTTTAGTACCCAATCAAAAATTGAATCTAAATATCGTCCAGTAAATGAGGGTTTAGCTTTAGCTCTAGCTAATTGACCATCAGCAGCATCTAAAATAGATTTCACAATTAAAAAGACGCCAGCTGCCCAAAAGCTATGAATAAAAATACTATATATAGCCAATATGCCCGAAATTCCAAACATCATTGTAATATGTATGGCTGTTATTTTTGTAGATTTAAGGTGTTCAGCAATAAAATTTGCTACTGGTCTGCCATAATCCGAAAAATCGATAAAAATGTTGTCAGAATTAAGTTTCGACATGAAATTGAGTTGATACCAAAGATAGTGGCAAAATTTAGTAATTTGCCGATATGAACTCACATCGATATTTTTTAATTAATAAGCCAGTTAATATGGTATCGCAATTTGTGAGTTCTCACAATGTGCAACTGCTTGGAGCACTTAAATACAATTTTCCGGAAGGAACGCATGCTATTGGCAGGTTAGACCAAAACTCAGAAGGTTTATTATTACTTACTACTGATAAAAAAATTACACGTTTATTATTTCAAGGAAAACAGCCACATAGCAGAAAATATTTAGTGCAAGTAAAGAATATTATAAAGCATGAAACCATAGATCAACTTGCCAGAGGTATTGCTATTAGTGCACCGCAGGGATCTCAATTTGTAACCAGTCCTTGTAAAGTTTGTATTGTTCAAAAACCAGATTATATTGCCGATCCCTTGCAAACGTTGCATCCAAATTCTTTACACTCATGGTTAGAAATCACTTTAACAGAAGGAAGGTTTCATCAAGTAAGAAAAATGGTGGCAGCAGTTCATCACAAATGTATACGTTTGATACGAATTGCAATTGAAGATATTCATTTAGGTAATTTACAACCTGGAGAAGTTCAAGAAGTAAGTAGTGAATATTTTTTTGAAAAACTTAAATTGTAAAAATTGTTCAATGTGCAGTCTACAAAAATGCATATTGAATAATTATATCAAAAGCTAGCTCATCCAAAAAATACCACCTTACTTATATAATAAATACTTATTTTTAATAAAACAATAAAAAATGCAACAGTCGTTTATACACCATGTTTATTTCTGGTTAAAAAATCCAGCAAATCAAGAAGACCGTCAAATGTTGTTAAACGGAATTAAAACACTTATTGAAATTCCCTCCATTCAATCATATCATTTAGGCATATCAGCAGATACTGATCGTGGTGTTATTGATAATACCTATGTTTTTTCTTGGTTAACTATTTTCAAGGATAAAACACAAGAAGCAATTTATCAGCAAGATCCCATTCATTTGGCTTTTGTACAAAACTGTAGTCATTTGTGGAGTAAAGTAATAGTATATGATTCAATACCAGTATAACTGTTAATTCAACATATTTTCAATTACTATATTACCTATCTATATAAGGTTATGTTATATCCAATTAGTTTGGTAAATGTTCAGGATGATTTGTTGCTGCATATACCTGTTCAGGAAAAAGTAAAAGCAACATATGAAAATTTACTAGCTAATAATAGTGATACAGTTTTCCCATATTGGGCTAAAATATGGGCTTCTTCAAAAGCAATGGCAGCATTTTTAAAAGCGGAGCCCCACTTGGTTACCCAAAAAAATGTAATAGAAATTGGTGCAGGAATTGGACTGCCTTCTTTTACAATTGCAAAATTTACAAAAGAAATAATTGTAAGTGATTATGCTGATGAAGCAGTTAAGTTGATTCATTTAAATAGTGAATATTTACAGTTAAATCAAGTAAAGGCAATGCGAATTAATTGGAATAATTACCCTGACAATTTATTTGCAGATACAGTACTATTAAGTGATATTAATTATGAGCCGGATCAATTCAATGCATTAATGCAACTAATTCAATTTATATTAACTAAAGGAAGTACAGTAATAATAGCTACACCGCATCGAGTTTCTGCTACTCCATTTGTTTTAGCAATTAAACCATTTACTAAACGAGTTGTAGAACAAACGGTAGAAGAAAATAATCAATCAATTATGATAAGTATTTTTGTTTTGTAAAATAAGCAGTTACAGTTCCTTTCCTTTCATAAAACGCTATAAATAAATTGATGAATATTTATAGATTATGATATTACAGTTAATCAATTTTTAACTATTATTTGCGCTAATCTAAATTTTGTTATTGCGACTACCCGAAAATACATAATGTATAATTATCCTTTATTTTATATATTATATAAGTGCTTTAAGTTTAAGGGTTTTAATTATAATTTAATAGTGAAAATAATATAATTGCTGAGTTCAACTGATAAGTGCAATTTTTAAACAAAAGGCAAAAAAGCTTTTGATAGCTTTTTGCCTTTTGACCAAGTAGTGCGACCTTTTGGTTACTATGACAAAAAATTACACTCAACTTAGTTTGGTACAAAGATATCAGATT
>CANGCK010000007.1 GCA_947452295.1 Sphingobacteriia bacterium | reverse complement strand
TTGCATATAATTCAGCCAGAAGTTGTAACATAAAAGTGGAGAATAATTTTGGTTTATCTTGCATATCAGTAACACGCAAAATGTTGATCATTCCTCTTCCATCATCGCTAATACGCAACAAATCATCTATTTCAAAGCTCTTCTCTCCAAAAAAAACATCAGCACCTTGTTGCTGCAATTCAACAACTTTTCGAAGAATTGTTCCGGTTGATGTAGTTGAAATTTTACCATAAGATTTCTCCATTTCTACCTTACCCTCATCGCCTATATATTGCAATACTTTGATGAAATCTTTTAAATCGAGTAAAGGCATAGTATTGTCATCGCAATATTTAAATATCATTGCTACAAGTCCGCCTTGTGTATCATTTAGTCCCAATATTTTACTCAACAAAACGGGGCCAAATTCGCTAACAGTAGCTCTAAGTTTTACACCATTACCATCATTTAATGTCATTAACTCAACAGGATAAGCGGCGGCTTTCCATTGTACACCAAGCTTGTTGGCGCGTTCATTTATTTTATCATTTGCTGTGCCTTCAGCAGCAATGCCACTCAAATCACCTTTAATATCCATCAACAATACAGGAACACTGTTGTCGCTTAGGATTTCACTCAACATTTGTAATGTTTTTGTTTTACCTGTACCGGTTGCGCCTGCAATTAATCCATGTCTATTCATGGTTTTCAGTGGTAGAAAAACATCTGCGCCAGAAACAACTTCACTATTGAGCATTCCTACTCCAATTTTAGCGTATTCTCCTTTAAAGGTATATCCGTTTTTTACAGCATCTATAAATGAAGGCAGTGTAGGCATGATTTAAACATTTAATGCATGCAAAATAGGAAATAATTTATGAGATGAGGTGAAAAACTAGTTTGAGAAACTAAATTACTGGCTCAATAAATCAAAAAGGGGCAAACAGTTTTTTGAAACAATTTGCCCCTTTTAAAGAAAAGTTTTATTGCTACTAAGGTGCTACTAATCTAAAGCCATTGCCATGAATATTTACAATTTCAATTGCAGTGTCTTCTTTAAGGTATTTTCTGAGTTTTGCAATATATACATCCATACTTCTTCCATTAAAATAAGTGTCGCTTCCCCAAATTTTCTTCAAAGCTCGTTCACGAGGCAATAAATCATTTTTATGTTCGGCAAGCATTTTCAACAATTCGTTTTCTTTTGGAGAAAGTGTTTGTGTTGTATCTGCATTTTTTAATTCACGTAATTTAGGATTGAAATGATAAGTGCCTAAATCGAACTCAATATTTTCGTTGATTTTATTTTCCTCTTCATTCCTTTTAAGGATAGCTTTTATTTTAAGCAATAAAACTTCACTATCAAATGGTTTGGTAATATAATCATCGGCACCTAACTTATACCCTTGAATGATGTCTTCTTTCATGGTTTTTGCACTCAAAAAAAACAAAGGCACATCGGGGTCTATGTCTCTAATTTCTTCAGCCAAAGTAAATCCGTCCATATTGGGCATCATTACATCTAACAAACATATATCGAACTTTTCTCGTTGAAAAGCAGCCAAACCCAATTTGCCATCTCTTTCGAGGGTAATATCATAATCATTCAGCTCTAAATAGTTTTTTAATACCATCCCAAGGTTGGTATCATCTTCGCAGAGCAAAACTTTATAGTTTTTTTTGTCTTCCATTATTTGAGTGTTTTGTTATATAAAGATAAACATATTACAATTTACGAAGAAGGCTTTCCAACTATTTGTTAAAATCCTTAAAAGGCGACTTTAAAAAGCGTTTATCGGTTAGTGTTTGTAAAAAATGGACCAAATCGGCTTTCTCTTCAATTGTTAATCCAAGGGGTTGTTGTAATAAAGTGTCTATGTTTATTGGTTTTTGTACGACAGAATATGGATTATTGTAATAATCTACTACTTCTTCCAATGTTTTAAACATTCCATTGTGCATATATGGGGCTGTAATTGCAATATTTCGCAATCCGGGTGTTTTAAACTTCCCCAAATCATTATTGATTTTAGTGATGATAAATCGGCCACTATCGTTGAGCGTACGGGCATCAAATAAGCCTATATTTTTAAAATCGTCGCCCGTAAAATCGGGTCCCATATGGCAATCAAAGCATTTGCCTTTATTGCCAATAAATAATTGTCGACCTCTTTCTTCTGATGCAGTTAAAGGGATTTCATCATCAACAGAAAAATCGAATTTGCTATTTTCTGTTTCTAATGTTTTTTCGAATTCTGCAAGAGCTGCTGAAAGATTTTTTGCATTGGGTAATGAGCCAAATATTTTTAAGAATAAATATTTATACAGTTTATTATTACGGAGCCGCTCTAGGGCTTCAGATATAGGCAATCCCATTTCATTTTTATGGGCAATTGGCATCAGTGATTGTGCTTCTAATGTTGCAGCTCTTCCATCCCAGAAAAAATAAGGCCGGTTTTTCATGTTCAATACCGATGGGGTATTTCTTACAGTAGGCCTACCGTAAATACCCTTACTAAAAGCAACAGAATCGGAAAATCCCAAAGCCGGAATATGGCAACTAGCACAGCTCACAGAAGAGTCTTTCGACAATATTTTTTCATTAAACAATTGTTTACCTAGGTCTGCCTTTGTTTTAATTGGTGGAGTTATAGTAAAAGAATAGGCAAAAAACAGACCGGCTATGGTAGCTGTAAAAATATTTTTTTTGCCCATACTATTTTGACTTTTGACTTTTAAATTTTGACTTTTAAAAAAGCACTCCATCCGTTCCGCCTCTTTTAAAAGCTACTCCTAAATGTTGGTAGGCTTTCATAGTTGCCTCTCTTCCTCTAGGTGTTCTCTGTAAAAAGCCTTCTTGAATTAAAAAAGGTTCATAGACTTCTTCAATGGTACCTGGCTCTTCGCCTACTGCAGTTGCAATGGTAGTGATACCTACAGGGCCTCCTTTAAATTTATTGATAATAGCCGATAAAATGCGATTATCCATTTCATCTAATCCATGAGCGTCTACATTCAATGCCTTTAGCGCATGTTGCGTAATGCCAATATCAATTTTTCCATCGTTCAATACCTGTGCAAAATCACGCACCCTTCTCAAGAGTCCATTGGCAATCCTTGGCGTGCCTCTACTTCTCCCTGCAATTTCTTTGGCGGCATCTTCGTTAATATGGGTTTGTAGAATTGCGGCACTTCTTTCAATGATTTTCTTTAGTACTGCTGCATTATAATACTCTAAACGAGATTTTATTCCAAAGCGAGAAAGCAATGGTGCAGTAAGCAATCCACTGCGTGTGGTAGCCCCCACCAAGGTAAACGGATTTAAAGTGATTTGAATACTTCGGGCATTCGGACCACTATCGATCATAATATCAATCTTAAAGTCTTCCATTGCAGCATATAAATATTCTTCTACAACAGTGCTTAATCGATGTATTTCATCAATAAACAATACATCATTGGGTTGAAGATTGGTTAACAACCCCGCGAGATCGCCCGGCTTTTCTATTACTGGACCAGATGTTTCTTTGATACTTACACCCATTTCATTGGCCACAATTCTGCTTAAGGTGGTTTTACCCAATCCGGGTGGTCCATGAAATAAGATATGATCAAGTGGCTCTCCCCTTAACTTAGCGGCTTTAATAAATATGGTTAGGTTTTCTATTAGTTGAGGCTGTCCGGAAAAATCCTCTATTTCTTTGGGCCTTATACTATTCTCAAATTCCTTATCTGCAGGATTGAGGTGGCTTAATTCACTATTCGGTATTTCGTTTGGCATAACTCATCGAAATTACAAAAAATGCTTGCCTATCTTTATATAAATTTTTGCTATGCCCAATAAAAAAGCATTATTACTAGGCTCCACCGGGTTGACGGGCGGATATTTATTGAGATTACTGCTCGAATCTGAAGATTACAGCCAGGTTACAGTTTATGTTAGAAAGTCATTAACTATTGAACATCCGAAACTAATTGAAATCATTGGAGAGTATAACAATATTAATACTGCTGTAGAGGCAGATGATGTATTTTGTTGTTTGGGCACAACTATTAAAGTTGCCAAGACTAAAGAAGCATTTGAAGAGGTTGACTTACATTACCCGGTAAAAATTGCACAACTTCAATTATTAGCAGGAAGCACCCATTTTTTAGTGATCAGCGCTATGGGCGCCGATAGTCGTTCTGCGATCTTTTATAATAGAACAAAGGGATTGGTGGAGGATGCGTTAAAAAACTTACCCTATCCGTCATTAACCATATTTAGGCCCGCGCTTATATTAGGGAATCGCAAAGTAAAGCGATTGGGTGAGCAGATAGGACAATGGATTTTTATGTTGATCAATCCTTTTTTCATTGGGCCATTAAAAAATTATGGCGCGATCAAAGCAAGTGCCATTGCTGCTGGCATGTTAAAACGTGCGAATGAAAATTCAAAAGGAGTACAAGTGATTTTGTCGGGTGAGATATGAAAAGAGATCTAATAAAAACCATTTAGCAGTATAGTTCACCTAATTCACATCATTTGATGGCTAAAATAGATGGTGCAAAAAAGAGACGCCAGTATGGCGTCTCTACAAGTTAATATCTATATTTTATGAAGGGAATTAATCTATATCTTCTACCTCAACATTCCTTTTGGCACTTGCTTCTCCAATAAGTTTTTATAGATGAATTTTGTTTTTAAATTCTCGAAATGATTGTTTCTTTCCTTCAAATTTCTCCATCCATGGCGGCCACCAGGATATAACATGAACTCAAAGTCTTTGCCGGCATCTTCTAAAGCACCAATTAATTGAATGCTGTTCTGCATGTGAACATTGTCGTCCATGGTGCCATGTACAATTTGTAATTTTCCGGCTAATTTATTTACATGTGTAAGTACACTTCCAGACTTATATCCATCAGGATTTTCGCCGGGTGTATCCATGAATTTTTCAGTATAATGACTATCGTATAAATGCCAATCTACTACACTACCACCTGCCATTCCGTGTGTAAAGACCGATGTGCCATAAGTTAATGCATAACAAGTCATATAACCCCCATAGCTAAAACCAGTAATAGCAATTTTAGTAGGATCGGCATAGCCTTTCTCTATAAACCATTTTGCCATAGTCATATAATCTTGCATTTCCCAATAACCCAAATTACGGTGCATGTAGTTTACGCCAGCTTTTCCGAAATGACCGCTTGCTCTGTGATCAAATGCGACTTGTATCAGACCTTCTTGTGCATAAATTTGTCTGTTTGCGCTCCAATTCCAGCTATCCATTACAGTACCTGCGTTAGGGCCACCGTAAATACTTACCAATATTGGGTATTTTTTTGAAGGATCCATGTTGGTTGGCCATGTAACTACAGCAGGTAATTCAAATAATCCATCGGCACTCTTTATATGAATCAATTCAGTTTTAGCCATTTCATATTCAGCCATACTAGCTCCTCTCATATCACCCAATTCTCTTATCAGTTTTCCTTTGTTATCCAATAAACTGACTTTGTAAGGTGTAGTTGTATTACTATATGTAGTGATGAAATTTTTGCCATTGGGCGATAAGCTAACTGATGCGTGATTATAGTCACCAAAAGTTAAGCGTTTTAATTCTGAACCATTTAATTTCACACTATATAAATCAATCCTAGCAGTATTTTCTTTACCTCTTGCAGTAAAATACACCAATCCATTTTTCTCGTCAATTAGCTCTGTACTTAACACAGTAAAATTACCCGAAGTGATAGCATTAATAAGGGTTCCATCGTTATTATGCAAATACAAATGCTTCCATCCGGTTTTATCGCTTTCAATGATAAAAGCCGGCTTTGATTTTAGGAAAACAATTCTTCCACCTGCATTGTCTTCTAAATCAACCCAAGTTTTTTGCTGTTCTTGGTACATTATTTTTTTATTGCCGTTTGATGGATTTACATCAAATATTTTTAAATTATCTTGACCTCTATTAATCCATTGAACCAATAAGGTACTTCCATCTTCTCGCCAAATTGGCCAACCAAAGTATTGGTCATCTTTTTCATTAAAATCTGCCCATACTGTATTTCCTCCATCTGGTGATACAAAGCCTACTTTTACTTCAGGGTTTTTATCGCCAGCTTTTGGATAGCGTGTTTCTTCTACAAATCCATGTTGGCCATCGCTATTGTATATTGGAAACATGGGAATCATGCTTTCATCAAAATGCATATATGCCAACTGTTTGCTATTGGGGCTCCACCAAAATGCTCGGTATTTGGTAGGGCGACCAAATATTTCTTCCCAATAAACCCAACTGGCAAAGCCATTTAATGTAGTGCTTGTACCGTCGGAAGTGAGTCTGTTTTCTTTATTGGTAGTAAGATTGTAGGTATACAAGTCGTTGTTTTTGGTATAGGCGATGTACATGCTATCGGGCGAAAAAATAGGATTTTTTTCTTCGGCTTTATCGAAGGTGATTTGTCGTTCTTGGTCCCCATTTTTATAAAACAAATCATTGTTTTTTACAGCAACTGTTTTTGTAGGCGGAACGGCTCCCTTTAACTGATCTGCTGTGGCCAATGTTAGTTTTCCTGATTTCACTTCCATTACAAAATAATTAGCAGCTGAGTCGGGATGTGCTTTTTGGAAGAGTATCACACGGTCGTCATCTAGCCACTTTGCAACAGTAGGCAATGAGTTTTTAAAATAAGCGGGTAGTTTATTTGACTGCAGATCTGCCATTGAAATTTGCTTTAATTGCGCTTGCAAACCAGCAGCTATTAACAGTAATGAAAAGCTAAACAGTATTTTATGCATAATCAACATTTTGAGGTATGAATATAATAAATTACCCACTAACTAATACAGTAGTTGCTGTCTTTTAGATGAGTGGTTGTAAAATATGGATGAATGCTAAAAAGCCTCATGCAAACGAATGTAAAAGGCACTACCTTCTAATGAATTTCGGGCATAATCTACCCGTAAAAACATTCGATTTTTTTTATTCACCAAAAATCGCAGTCCTGCGCCACCAGCATAACGGGTTTCACTAAATTGATATTTATCTATAGATTCATTTACTATACCTGCCGAACCAAAAACAGCCCCATAAATGAACCGCCAAATAGGGAGTCTAACTTCTGCTTGTGCTGCAGTGAAGGATAGATCTCTATAACGACCGGTAAAAAAGCCACGCATTAAATTAGAACTGCCTAACCTGGGTATTTCTCTTAATGGAACATCCCCATTTGTATTTTTACTCATTAATTGCAAAGCCAAAGTGCTTCTGTCTGTAATTGGAAAATACTTTCGTAAGTCTACAGCCCATTCACTGAAAGTAAATCCAGTATTAAACCAGCTCGGATAATATTGGTAATACAATTCTGCAAAAGCACCATTGTGCGCACTAAACGGATAATCTCTTCCATCATAAAGAAAAGCAGGACCTACGCCAAAAACCTTACTGCCATTTACACCTTTAATAAGAGCATCTGCTACATTCAAGGGTTTTTCGTAGCTAACATTATACGTATTGCTAAAATTAAACGATAGCCCCAAATATTGGTGGTTTTTAAGTAGTTTATACACTTTGCTTTCTATATAAACTCTATTGTAAAATTGCTTGTTATATGCATCTTCAGCCACAGTATTATTACCTATTCCCCATAATTTTTCATTGTAATTTATATACCCTGCAGAACCTCTAAATACATACCTTTCGCCTCTACCAAATATTTGCCAACTGCTGCTAATGTCTAATTGCTTTTGAGCACTATAAGTAATTTGGCCGTGAACATATGAACCTCTTGCTTCTGACTTTTTTTCTTTTGCATTAAAAAAATATTCAAGTGCGCCGCCAATTCTTACGCCTGTTTCGGGTGTAGAAGTAAATATAGGAACCGGAACAATTTTTAAATTGATTAATACCAAAGAATCGGGGTTCAAGAAATTACGAATTGTTTTGCGTGGTGCTGGTTTCTCGAACACTTGAGCCGTTAAGGGTAAAATAAAAAAGCATGCCAGTATAACCAACATGCATTTAAAAAGCGATTTAAATAACAACATTGATCATCTTTCCTTTTACAAAAATAAATTTCTTTGATGGCTTTCCTTCCATCCATTTCCGCACCAATTCATTGGCCATTACTATTTCTTCTACTTGTGCTGGAGTAGCATCTAATGCAATATTAATGTTTGTTCTTACTCTTCCATTAATACTAACCGGATATTCTTTAGAAGACTCGGTAACGTATTGCGCATCGAACACAGGGTAGGATGCGTTTAATATAGATCCTTCATTGCCTAATGCAGACCACAATTCTTCGCTAATATGAGGTGCATATGGTGTAAGCAAAATGAGTAATTGAGATAGGATTTCTTTTTTGAAACATTTTAAGTCGCTCAATTCATTCACACAAATCATAAAAGTACTTACTGCAGTATTAAAACTATAGCGCTCTGTATCATCTTCTATTTTTTTGATGGTTTTATGCAACACTTTTAATTCATCGGCTGTGGCTTTTTCATCATTCCACACTTTGCCTTTCATCTCATCAAAAAATAAACGCCAGCATTTTTTCAGGAAGCGATGAACCCCCTCTATTCCTTTGGTATCCCAAGGTTTACTTTGGTCTACTGGTCCTAAAAACATTTCATACATCCTAAATGTATCGGCACCATATTTTTCTACCAACACATCTGGGTTTACTGTATTGAATTTAGATTTCGACATTTTCTCTACTTCTGTGCCGCAGTTGTATTTACCAGCTTCTAATACAAACGAAGCGTTGGCATATTCTCCATTGCGCCATTTTTTAAAGGCGTCAACATCTAACTCAATCCCGTCTACCATATTAACATCTACATGAATTGGATGTGTATCGTATTTGTCGATTAACCCAGCAGAAATAAACTGGTTAGTATTGTTTTTATCGCGATAAACAAATCGACTACTTCCCTGAATCATTCCCTGATTCAATAGTTTCCTAAATGGTTCGTCAAAACCTATATGTCCTAAGTCGAACAGCGCTTTGGTCCACATTCTGCTGTACAACAAATGACCAACAGCGTGCTCGGTACCGCCAATGTATAAATCTACCTGGTTCCAATAATCGCTTACTTTTCTATCGCAAAATGTTTGGTTATTGTGTGGATCCATATAACGAAGAAAGTACCAACTACTACCAGCATAACCAGGCATGGTGTTGGTTTCCAATTGTTGACTGGTCCATTCTGCAATATTGGCTAGAGGACCTTCGCCTTCAGGTCCGGGACTATAGCTATCTACTTCTGGTAATAGTAGAGGGAGTTGATTTTCTGATAGTGGGAAAGCGATGCCATCTTTCCAAATGACAGGAAAAGGTTCACCCCAATAGCGTTGTCTGCTAAAAGCCGCATCTCGCATTTTAAAGTTGGTTTTCTTTTTCCCAATACCCTTCTCCACCAATTTATTGATAACTATTTCTATCGCATCGCGCATAATTATACCATTCAAAAAATCGCTATTAGTAAGCTTGGCATCCTTCGTGTTATTAGCTTCCTTTCCATCAAACAAATCGCCTAAAATATTGGTGATTGGGATGTTAAAGTGTTGCGCAAATTTAAAATCGCGTTCATCACCACAAGGTACCGCCATAATTGCGCCTGTACCATAGCCAGCTAATACATATTCCGAAATCCAAATAGGAATTTTTACTCCATTAAATGGATTGATTGCAAAAGCACCGGTAAAGCAACCTGTTATTTTTTTCTCCGCTTGGCGCTCTCTGTCGCTTCTGCTGTTAACATACGCAATATAATCTTCCACAGAAGATTTTTGCTCTGCTGAGGTTATTTGTTCAATCAATGAATGTTCTGGAGCGATTACCATAAAGTCAACTCCGAAAATCGTATCCGGCCTAGTAGTATAAACAGTTAATGGGATATCTATTTGCGCATCGGTAGTTTGAATAGCAAAATCAATTTCGGCGCCATAGCTTTTGCCGATCCAGTTGGTTTGCATTTCTTTCATTGCATCACTAAATTCTATCTGCTCGAGACCGGTTACCAATCTATCGGCATATTCGGTAATACGCAAATACCATTGCCGCAGTTTTTTCTTAATTACAGGATGTCCGCCTCTTTCGCTTACACCATTCACTACTTCATCATTAGCTAATACAGTACCCAATGCTTCGCACCAATTTACTTCTCCATGACCGCAAAAAGCAAGTCGGTAATGCATTAAAATATCTTGTTGCTCTTTTTGGGAAAAAGCTTTCCATTCGGATGCAGTAAATGTAAGTTTATCATTTGCTGGACAAACATGCAGCGTATTACCTACTTCTTCAAACGACTTAACTAAAACACTTTCAATATTTTCTGCTTTTTGGGTAAGACGATTAAAAAAGGACCCAAATAATTGCAAGAAAATCCATTGAGTCCATTTGTAATAGCCAGCATCACAAGTTCTTACTTCTCTATCCCAATCATAAGAAAACCCAATATTATCTAACTGTTTTCTAAACGTATTGATATTGTTAACTGTACTAATAGCAGGATGAACACCATGCTCAATTGCATATTGTTCGGCCGGCAATCCAAACGCATCATAACCCATTGGATGTAACACATTAAAACCTTTAAGTCGTTTAAATCGACTATAAATATCAGAAGCGATATACCCAAGTGGATGTCCTACATGTAAACCTGCACCACTTGGATAAGGAAACATATCTAATACATAAAATTTTGGCTTATCACTATTATTATTTACCTGATATGCCTTGCTTTTTTTCCAGCTTTCTTGCCATTTTTGTTCTATGGCTCTAAATTGATACTCCATGAAGGGATTCGTTTATTTACATTTCTTTAACGTAATACCATGCTAAAACAGCTTAATTCATCTAACAAAATAGTGTTTTAGTGGCTGCAAATGTAAGTCATTAGCCATCAAAACCGTACATTTGTGCTTGTTGGTTTATTACAATGGTTTGATTAACCCACAAATAAAAAAATAGCAGACAAATCCATGGCAGTTAACGCAAAATCATCATTAAAAAGAAGTAAGCCCAACTATTTATATACTATCGTTGGAGTATCGATTGTGCTTTTTATTATGGGTATCATGGGCTGGTTCTTCCTGAACCTCCATTCGGTAGGTAATGCCTTTAAAGAAGATATCCGATTAAGTGCTTATTTACGAACACTTAATAAGGATACAATCAATCAAATCCAACAATTTATTGCTTCTAAACCTTATGCAAAAGATGTGCTTTATGTAGATAAAAATTCTGCAAAAGAAATTTGGAATAAAGAAAACAATGAAGACTGGGCTAAAATTTTAGATGTAAATCCATTGCCTGAAAGCATTGATTTTTATGCAAAAGCTGCCTATGTAAATAAAGACAGTTTAGCTCAAATAGGCAATGAGCTGATGCAAGCTTATGGCACACAAATTACCGATTTGCAATATCCGCAAACTTTGGTCAATAACCTTAATGAGAGAAGCGCTAAAATTGGCCTTATTTTTTTAGTAGTAGCCATATTTTTGAGTTTAATTGTGATAGTTAGTATTGACAATACTATACGTTTAGCTATGTTTAGCAATCGTTTTTTAATTAAAACTATGCAAATGGTGGGAGCAACGAGGGGCTTTATTTCTACGCCGCTGAATATAAGGGCTTTAATAAATGGCTTGATTAGCTCGGCAATTGCAATTACGCTACTTTTTACTTTAATTGGATGGGCTGAAAGTCAATTTCCGCAATTAAAAGCCATTAGGGATATGCAACATACCCTGCTTTTGTTTGGCGGATTAATTGTATTAGGAGTAGGCATTTCGGTTGTTAGCACCTATAGAAGCGTACTGAAATACTTGAAAATGAAATTAGATGAACTTTATTAAATTCAAAAGTAAAAAGTAGCATGCAGAAAAAAAGGTAGCAATCAGCCAAAATGTGCTACAATTCCATAAATAATTGATAAATTTATTAATACAAAACAACAAACATGAGTAAAGCAACCACTAAAACAGTAAATAAAGCGCTTGGTAAACCTTATAGTTTATTTGCTAAAGACAATTATACATGGATGATCATTGGCGGTGTGATTATTGCCTTGGGAATGATTTTGATGAGTGGTGGTAAAAGTGCCGATCCTAATGAGTTTAATACCAATGAGGTATATGGCACCACCAGAATTACCATTGCACCTATTTTGGTGGTAATTGGTTTATTGGTAGAAGTTTTTGCGATTTTCAAAAAAAGCACAAAAGAAGCATAATTTCAACAGAAATTAACTATAAATAAATAAAGCGGTAGGATTACCGCTTTTTTAATGCGCTATTCAGCCCAGAAACTATATATTTAATCATTGAAAAGATTAATATAAACCAACCTTATGACAATTGTTGAATCTATTGTAATTGCTGTTATAGAAGGAGTTACTGAATTTTTACCTATATCTTCTACCGGTCACATGATTATTGCCAGCTCATTTATGGGTATTGCGAAAGACGATTTTACCAAATTATTTGAAATAGCTATCCAGTTGGGTGCCATACTTTCGGTATTGGTATTGTATAGAAAAAGATTTTTTCCGCTCAACCGTTGGGGATTTTATATAAAACTATTGATTGCTGTAGTACCGGCACTGGTTTTAGGTGCCTTATTGAACGACAAAATTGATGCCTTATTAGAAAGTCCGTTAACCGTTTCTATAACCCTATTAGTTGGTGGTATTATTTTGTTATTTGTAGATAAATTATTTGCTGCACCTACTATAGAAAGCGAAGAAAACATCAGCTACCGTAAAGCAATAATCATTGGCTTATGGCAATGTATTGCCATGATACCGGGAGTTAGCCGGAGTGCCGCAAGTATTATTGGCGGTATGCAACAAAAACTCAGCAGGAATTTAGCCGCCGAATTTTCTTTTTTCTTAGCAGTGCCCACCATGGCGGCTGCAACAGGTTATAAATTGCTGAAAGCATTTAAAACAACACCTGAATTACTTACCAATAAAAGCAATTTGTTGATTCTTGGAATTGGCAACCTGGTAGCATTTGTAGTAGCTTTATTAGCTATTAAATTTTTTATTGGATTCTTACAAAAATATGGCTTTCGCTATTTTGGATGGTACCGAATAATTGTAGGAATTATACTCATTGTATTAATATATAGCGGTCATTTAAAATAATTACTTCAATAAACCTTCCCCCTATGAAAAGTGCCAGTAAAAAAGTAATTAACGGCTGGGCCATGTACGACTGGGCCAATAGCGTGTATAATTTAGTAATAACCTCCACCATTTTTCCGGCTTATTTCGAAGCCATTACAGGAGATGGTAATCCCAATACAACACAAGACACCGTTAAGTTTTTAGGAAGAGAATATGTAAATACATCCTTGTATAATTATGCCCTTTCAGTAGCTTTTATTATTGTAGCCCTCATATCGCCATTGCTATCGTCGATTGCAGATTATAGAGGTAATAAAAAGAAATTTTTATTTTTTTTCTGTACAATGGGAAGTATTGCATGCTCATTAATGTTCTTTTTTGATAAAACCAACCTTTTATATGGTTTGCTTTGCTTGGTATTTGCCTGTGTAGGCTTTTGGAGCAGTCTGGTATTTTATAATTCTTTTTTACCCGAAATTGCGGCGCCCGAAGATCAAGACAGGGTAAGTGCTAAAGGCTTTTCTATGGGCTATATAGGCAGTATGATATTACAAGTTATCTGTTTTGTATTTGTACTCTCTCCCAACACATTTGGCATAACAGTAGGTAAAGCATCGCAAGTATCCTTTTTGTTAGTGGGGATTTGGTGGTGGGGATTTGGCCAGTTTTCTCTTAGAAGACTGCCCAACAGTACTCCTATTGGAACAGATAAACACCATGTATTTACCAAAGGTTACAATGAACTTAGCAAAGTATGGAAACAAGTTAAGCAAATGCCTGTTTTAAAGCGATTCTTACTGGCTTTTTTCTTTTTTAATATGGGAGTGCAAACAGTGATGTTGGTGGCAACATTATATGGTAAAAGCGAATTAAATATACCTACAGAGAAATTAATTATCGCTATTTTAATGATTCAATTAATAGCTATTCCTGGTGCATATTGTATTGCATTTTTATCCAAAAAACTGGGCAACTTCAATGCTTTGTTAATTACAGTATTTTTATGGGTTTTACTTTGTTATGTTGGATACAATTTACCCCGCAATGGCGTTAACGAATTTTATGGCTTAGCTATAATGGTGGGTTTTATAATGGGGGGCATTCAGTCGCTCAGCAGAAGTACATATGCCAAATTAATGCCCGAAACCAAAGACACTACTTCTTTCTTTAGCTTTTATGATGTGACAGAAAAAATATCGATAGTTATCGGCATGTTCAGCTTTGGCTATATCAGCGAATTTTCGGGTTCACAAAGAAATTCAGTATTGGTATTGGCCATATTTTTTATTATTGGTTTAATAGTACTTATTTCGGCTGCAGCTACACAAAAAAAAATAGTAAAAAATGAAATTGTATAGTGTTAATACCGGATTTTTTAAGCTAGATGGTGGAGCAATGTTTGGTGTGGTACCCAAGAGCTTATGGAATTCACTTAACCCTGCCGATGAAAATAATATGTGCAACTGGGCACTCAGAAGTTTATTGATTGAAACCGACAATCGACTCATATTAGTTGATACAGGCATGGGCAATAAGCAAGACGAAAAATTCTTTAGCCGCTATTACTTAAACGGCAATGACTCATTACAAACATCATTAGCCCAATATGGTTTTACAACAAATGATATTACCGACGTATTTCATACCCATTTACACTTTGACCATTGTGGTGGCAGCATACTGAAAAATGAAAATACTTTGAGCGATGCCTTTCCGAATGCTACATATTGGAGTAATACTGCTCATTGGGATTGGGCAGTATTGCCGAACGAGAGAGAAAAAGCTTCCTTTTTAAAAGAAAATATATTGCCAATTGAAGCAACAGGACGATTAAAAATGGTAGCGTTACCCATTGCTGAATTTGATGAAAACAATCGATTAGGTACTTCCCCATTTATACATGATGTACAAGTGCGATTTGTAAACGGTCATACCCGCGCAATGATGCTCCCTCAAGTTCAATATAAGGGAAAAACCATCGTGTATATGGCAGATTTATTGCCATCGGTTGCCCATATACCTCTTCCATATATTATGGGGTATGACATGTTTCCTTTAACCACACTTAAAGAAAAAAAATCTTTTCTTCAAGAAGCCGTAGATAATAACTATATATTATTTTTTGAACATGATCCTGTTAATGAATGTTGCACATTACAGCACACCAACAAGGGAATTAGGGTTAAAGAAACCTTTTCGTTAGCGAACTTATAATAGATGGCAGGAAATATTAACGAAATGAAATCATTGAGCTAAGTGGATAACGCAAGTTATGATAACCCATCATATCTACTTTAACACTACCCACAGATATAGGACTTTCAATTCGTAATGGAATATGATTGGCATCATCGGATACCCAAACAGTCATTTTTTCTCCACCAGAAAAGATGGTTCCTTTAACAAGTAACGGACTGAATTTAATTGCATGGAATTTTCCATAGCGAGTTTTTACTTCTTCTTTCCCTAAATATTTAATGTAAAGATTGTATACCTCATTGTCTAAAAACATACTAAATGGTATTTTATCGTCTATTTGATACTTAGAATAATCTATATTACGGGCGTAATAAATAGCACTCAATACATCTTGTATACAAGCTGGTATCTTCACTACACCTTTATTAGAAATTGCAGTATTTACTACTTTGTTAAATGTTACGTTTTCATTTATTTTATAGCCACCTTCTTCAACATTTCTCAAAAATTTTAAAGGTTGTAATGTTGCAGTATCTATATATGATTCGTAAGTATCGCGCACTTTAAAAATCCAATCGTAACGAGAATTAGAAGTGCCATTTCCTATGACGTGGTAAACAGGTTTTGACCCCATTTTTTCTAACCCTACCGAAAAGTTAGCGGTGCCTGCATTTACATACAAACCAATAACAGAGTAAAAAATATTAAAGTCGATACTTTCACCCGCCTGAAAAGCGCTGTTTTTAGCACTGCAAAAATCGTCCCCTACAAAAAAAGAGGAGAAAAGTATTACCGATATCAGTAATATTAAAAAAGGCTTCATGGTACAATTATTTATTTCTGAAAAACCGTAGACCTAATATAAATAAACTGCCGGCAATTGCTGGTAATATTAAGTTAATAATCCAAATTCCTGCTGCAGTTGCAATAATGCCTATATTATTACTGCTTAATATGCTAAATAATAATAAACTCACTTTTCCTCTAAAACCTAATTCAGCTAATGCAATAGTAGGCACTATGGCCAAAACCAAAAACATCACACCAACCAAAGCAAATCCATCGAGCCAAAATACATTTACATGAAAAACACTGAGTAACAAATAATATTGAAATAAAAAAACAAAGTATCGTGCAAATGAAAGGGAAAGGATCCTAATTAATTCTTTCCAATGAAAATCTTCCAGCTTCTCTACAAAAAAACGATGCCTAGCTACAAATGGTATTTTTTCTAATAGCTCAATTAATCCGGCTAGTTTAAAATAGGCCAGTGTAAATAAAATGACGCCAACAGTAATTACATAGATTAATCCATCTAGCCAAAATATAGACAATACATCTAATTGTTGATGGATATCTAGAATAAACAATCGCATATAAAGTAGTGACAAAGCCCCCATCACAAACGTTACAATAATTTGTGCCATACTCCCTACAAATGAAAGTACAACCCCTCTCATTCGATTGCCATCTTCTAAAAAAGCTGCTCTGCCAGCTGATTCTCCTACTCTATTAATTGTATTGAAACCCAATGCCTGACCAGCTAAAATGGCCCTAAATGCGCTGATAAACGATATTTTTTCTACCCCCCGTATTTGCAATTGCCATTTACGGGCTTCTATTCCCCAGTTTACCAGCATCAAGCCAATTACAGCAACAAAAATCCAGGCATTAGATTGATGTAATGCATCTTTAATTATACCCCAGGATTGCTGAACATCTTTTTGATGTTGAATTTGTTCGTAAATAGAATACGATAACCAAACAAAAAGGACAGGACCGATGATGTAATTTAAAATGTTTTTTTGCTGTTTTGTCAAGTAAGTATCTTTTTACAAAGATACAGTATACAATAATCTATAACTGTTAAGCATTGTATATATAATGACTTAATTTCGACAAATCGATCAACAAAACAAATAAGATAAACTAAAACATGCGTACATGCAATGAACCATCAATAAAGTATACAAAACAGTAGAAAATGTATATTTTGCAAATTACATATGACCATTAAAAAACAATATAAATAAGCACATGAAATGAGCCATCATCAAAGTATGCAAAACAGCTAAAAATGTATATTTAGCGAATAACATGTGACCATTAAAAAACAATATAGATAAGCACATGAAATACGATAGTGTTATTATGGGTGTTGATCCGGGCAGTCAATTAATGGGGTATGCAGTAATTGGTATACAAAAAGGTAGCCCTCAATTATTGGTGATGGATGTATTAAAGCTTACAAAAGAAAAAGATATTTATGCGCGGTTAGAAATGATACATACAAAGATTTGCGCTTTAATTACCCAATACAAGCCTTCGACTTTTGCCATTGAGGCTCCTTTTTTCGGAAAGAATGTGCAGAGTATGTTGAAGCTAGGCAGGGCACAAGGCGTTGCTATTGCCGCTGCTATGCAGTCGAAATTATTGGTTACAGAGTATGCACCCAAAAAAGTTAAACAATCAATTACTGGAAATGGCAATGCAGATAAGGATCAGGTATGGAAAATGTTACAAATAATTTTACATATTGAAGAGAAACCTCAGTATTTTGATGCTACAGATGCCCTTTCGGTTGCGCTGTGTCATTTTTATCAACAAAAAATACTGGCTACCAAGCCTTCATCTGGAAGTACAATAAAGAAAAAATCAGCAAGTGGATGGGGGGATTTTTTAGCAAAAAACCCGGAAAGGCTTAAGAAATAAGGCTTAACCCGTCAGACCACCGTCAGACCATGGTCTGACGGGTGTTACGGGTATTATTCAATTTTAGCTAAAATAGCTGCCTGCACCTGCTTTAATTCTTCAGTTGACAGGTTTAATTTTGGTCGATTAAAATTCAAATCATCCGCACTATTAATTGGCACCAAATGCATGTGAGCATGCGGCACTTCCAATCCTATAACACTAATACCACATCGATTACATTGAAAAGCTTTTTCAATAGCTTTGGCAATCGGTTGGGCAAATAGCAATATTTGAGCTAAATAATTGTTGTCTAAATCAAAAAAGCAATCAGTTTCGATTTTAGGGACTACCAATACGTGTCCTTTCACTAATGGGTAAATATCTAGGAACGCATAAAAAGAATCATTTTCAGCTATTTTATATGATGGTATTTCCCCTGCAATTATCTTAGAAAAAATGGTCATACGCTTACACAGT
The DNA here is from genome assembly GCA_947452295.1 of Sphingobacteriia bacterium. Classification (GTDB taxonomy): domain Bacteria; phylum Bacteroidota; class Bacteroidia; order Chitinophagales; family Chitinophagaceae; genus Sediminibacterium. The sequence goes on along the minus strand of CANGCK010000007.1, from coordinate 65,937 downwards.
TATGTCTTCAATTTTAAATTTAAGCGTACCTGTTGGCGCCTGCACTTCAGCAACATCACCTTTAATTTTTCCCATTAAACCTTTCCCGATTGGTGATCCAGCAGAAATTTTTCCGGCTTTTAAATCGGCTTCTTTTTCTCCTACAATTTGATAGGTAACTGTTTTTTTAGATGCCATATTGGTAATGGTAACCTTTGTAAGGATAGTTACTTTACTAGTATCTATTGATGCGGTATCTACAATTTTTGCATTAGCGATGGCACCTTCTAGTTGTTTAATTTTAGCCTCTAACATACCCTGTGCCTCTTTAGCTGCATCATATTCGGCATTTTCTTTGAGATCGCCTTTTTCTCTGGCTTCTGCAATAGCCCTGGAAGCAGAAGGCCTATCTACCGACTTCATACGATGAAGATCTTCACGCATTTTTTCAAATGTTTCCTTGGTTACATACATGGTATTCTCACTCATACAATGGCTTTATAATAGTAAAAAAAAATACAACGCCACATTTTACTGCAGCGTTGCATATACACAAATTTAAGACATTTAAGGAAATAACGCCGCTAAATTCCTAATTTTTTAACCATTACCTCTGCCATTCTCAAAAATGCTTCATGGCTATATCCTGCAATATGAGGCGTTATAATTACTTGCGGATAGGAAGTTAAGCGATGCAACTGCCGCCAATCTTCATCGGAATAGGAATTTAATTTTTCATTTTCCAGCACATCAATACCTGCTCCTTTAATTTTTTTATTTTGAAGCGCTCCAATCAATGCCTCCGTAAATACTACTTTTCCCCTACATGTATTGATAAAATAAGGCTGTTTAATTAAAGAATTAAAAAAAACTTCATCGGCGAAATGATGTGTTTCTTTTGTTAAAGGCAGATGTAAACTAATCACATCTGCCTTTTCGTAAATTTCAGTTAAACCTGTTTCTATGATGTTACCCTTGGAAAATCCCGTTTTGTATTTATCATATACGAAAATGTTCACTTCAAATGATCGCAACAATTTCGCAAATGCACTGCCTGTATTACCATACCCTATTATACCTACCGTTTTACCACTCAATTCATCTGCCCTATTTTGATCTCTTAACCATTGTGCATGCCGAACTTCGTCATAACTAATACATATTCGATTCATTAAATTCAACAATAATCCTAAAGCATGTTCTGCTACTGCGTTCCTATTTCCTTCAGGGCTACTCTCACATTGTATATTCTTTGAGATTGCATACGGTACATCTATTAATTCCATTCCGCTGCCCAACCTGCCAATCCATTTTAATTTTTTTGCTGCATCAATTATTGCCGCATCAATTCTTAAGCGAGTAGTAACTACTAAGCCAACTGCATCGGTAATTTCGGAATGTAATTCTTGGTAAGAAATATCTGGCAGATAGGCTACTTCATACCCTTTATCCGATAAATATTCATTTAGCCAAGTATGTGTTTTAGCTGTAATGATCACTTTTCCCAACATAACTTAGTATTCAGATTGTTGTAAAATATACTGTATGTTTTTAGTAACAATTCACTTATCCCATTCTAAATGTTAGTGCAGCAAAATCTTCTACAGACAACTGTTCTGGCCGTTTAGTGAAGATTTCTTCTTGCAAAACAATAGCATCAAAAAATGGTTTTAGTGGGTTGCGCAACATTTTCCTTCTTTGGTTGAATGCGGCTTTTACCAATGTAAAAAAAGCTTTCTCACTTTTCATTACAACCGGGTTTGTTTTCCGCCGAAGCCTTATTACACCACTGGTTACCTTTGGGGGTGGATTAAAGCTACCTGGCGGAACATCAAATAAATATTCAACTTCATAGAAAGCCTGTACTAACACACTTAAAATTCCATACACTTTTGTATGCGGCTTAGAAACAATTCTTTCTGCCACTTCTTTTTGAAACATTCCAATCATAACCGGCACTTGGGTTTTCCACTCTAACACCCTAAAAACAATTTGTGTGGAAATATTATAGGGGAAATTACCCACCAGCACAAAATCCCCTTCAAATGGAACAGGTATTTCTAAAATACTCCCCTCAATAATTTTATCGTACAGTATTGGATAAGTATGCTGTAAATACAACACTTTTTCGTTGTCTAACTCCACTGCTTTGAATTTTATTCCCTTTAAGGGCAATAAATACTTGGTAAGGGCACCTCCACCGGGACCAACTTCGAGTAATTGTTCGAAGGGATTTTCTTGTATAGACGTCAGTATTTTCTTACAAATTGATTCATCTGTAAGGAAATGCTGACCTAGCGATTTTTTGAGCGTATATTGCATCACTGCAAAAGTAGTATTTTAGCATTCTAAATTATACCCCATGAGCAATGAAATGCAAAAACCGGTAATCGGATTCAGTTGTGGTGACCTAAATGGTATTGGATTAGAACTGATCATAAAAACGCTTTCCGACCAAAGATTACTGGATTTCATTACCCCTATTGTATTTGCAAGCAATAAGACCATGAATTTTTACAGAAAAAGTTTGCCGGATGCAAATTTTAATTATTCCAGCATCAAAGATTTTACCCGCGTTAACCCTAAACAAGTAAATATTTTTAACGTTTGGGAAGAAGAAGTGGTGATTACGCCCGGACAATTAAATGAAATCGGCGGTAAATATGCCCTGCTTTCTTTACAAGAAGCTACCAAAGCTTTAAAAGAAGGTCATATTCAGGGTCTTGTAACTGCCCCCATTCACAAAAAGAATATACAATCAGCCGCATTCAATTATAGCGGACATACCCCTTATTTTAAGGATTACTTCAACGTTTCAGATGTTTTGATGTTTTTAGTGGCCGATAATATGCGGGTTGGCTTGGTTACTGAACACGTGTCGGTAAATGATATTGCGCAACATATTACACAAGCCAATATCTTGAGTAAACTTAAAATCATGCACAACAGTTTGCAGAAAGATTTTGGCATTGATAAACCTAAAATTGCTGTGCTGGGTTTAAATCCACATGCAGGTGATGAAGGACTTATTGGAAAGCAGGAAGAAGACATTATTAAGCCTGCTATTAAAGAAGCTAAAAATACTATGCTGGCTTTTGGACCATATAGTGCCGATGCTTTTTTTGCAAGGGGACAACATGAAAAATTTGATGCTGTATTGGCCATGTACCACGATCAGGGTTTAATTCCTTTTAAATCAATGGCGATTGGTGAAGGTGTTAACTACACCGCTGGTCTACCGGTGGTGAGAACTAGCCCCGATCATGGTACCGCATTTGATATTGCCGGCAAAGGAAAAGCCGACCATTCCTCCTTTTTAGCTGCAACTTTTGGCTGTTTGGAAATCATTCAACACAGACTAGGATATGCTAATATGCGCTTAAATCCACTTAAGAAAATGAGCGCAAGGATGTTGGCCAATGCTGTAGATGAAAGAATTGAAGAAAACGAAGGATAATTGCATCATGTTACCACTTGAAAATCAATACCTACGCGTATTAATTAGTGCCAAAGGTGCTGAACTGCAAAGCATTTACCACAAAGAATTGGAGCTGGAATATTTATGGAGTGCGGACCCCACTTTTTGGGGCAAAAAAAGCCCGGTACTGTTTCCTATTGTCGGTGGATTGAAGGACAATACCTACCAATACAATGGTACCAGCTATCACATGAGCCGACATGGTTTTGCACGCGACATGGAATTTAAAGTTGTAGCTCAAAGTAATGAACGTATCAGCCTTCAGCTGAAAGCCAATGAAGCATCTCTAAAGCAATATCCGTTTTTATTTAGTTTCACGATTACTTATTCCCTCGAAAAAAATTACTTGCATTGTAATTATCAGATTTTCAATGTAGATATTAAACCGATGTTTTTTTCAGTGGGTGCTCATCCGGCTTTTAAAGTACCCTTGGTAGAAGGAACCTCATTTGATGACTATTATTTGCTTTTCGAAAAAAATGAAACAGCGGGACAATGGCCATTAACACCTGATGGATTGATTAAATCGGCACCCATACCCTTCTTTGATACAACTAACCGCATTGATTTAAGTAAATCACTTTTCTATGGAGATGCAATTGTTTTTAAAGATCTTCAATCGAATTATATTTCATTAGTTACGGATAAAAGTAAACATGGTTTAAAATTCAATTACAACGATTTCCCATATATGGGTATTTGGAGTGCAAAGCATGCCGACTTTGTTTGTATAGAACCCTGGTGTGGTATAGCCGACAATGAAAATGCTACCGGAGACCTGAAGCAAAAAGAAGGCATCAACTTATTGGTGCCGGGCGAGTTAATGAGTCGAACTTGGAGTGTAGAATTGTTTTAACTTATTTAAATAGTTGGTCGGCAATTCCTTTATTTATTTCATACCCGCTATAAATGATCTCCACTCTTCCCTTCTTTCCTTTCATCTTTTCTTTAATGGCTTTATCAGCGTCATCAAACTCCAAGGTTATCCCTTTAGGGAGCTTATAATCTTTCGCATTGAAACTAAAATACACCTTGTCTGGCAATCCGTAAGTAGCATATTTGCCATAGCTCATTTCCATTTCAAACGTACCATTTTCACGAGTGGTAGTCACCGACTTTATAATCAACAAATTGCTTTCATCAATATACAAAGTAGATAATATCACATCGTTGTTATCTCCATTGGGTAATAATTTCACTATTCTGGTTTTTGTTTTAGCTACTTCGCCAGTACCTGCATCAATGGCAGTAAATCCGGAAGCAGCCAATAAATTTCCCATATTAAAACTAACCCCACCCTTTGGAAGTACAGAAATGCCCCCATTACGTTGCAACTTAAACCGGTCGGGTTTTTTAAAAAACATTTTTACAGCGCCTACCGGTGCTTTAATAAATGCCACATCTGTTTTCATTTTACCCACGGCAGTATAGTCGTTCACCAAATCTAATTTGGCTTTTACCTTTCTTACCAGTTCATTTACATCTTGCGCATTGGAATGTTGTACAACAAAGATCCACAATAATCCAATCAATACTTTCAATTTAATTCCGCTCATGTTTTTTTTATTTTCCGAATCACCCGCCTACCAATATTTAACTAAGTATATCTTTCTTTCTAAATAAAATAATTGCTGAACCAACAAACCCAATAATATGTGCAAATAGTATACAGGAAGATTGAATGATTTTTTGTGGATTTTGAATGGATCCAATAATTGCTTCATTGGCATCGTTTACTTTAAAATCAAAAAATTCTTTCCAATTATTCATGTGAGAAGTAAATAAAAAGGGTTTGATGGTATTAAACAAAGGAATATTCATGGTACTTAAAATAGTGCAAACTACAATAACACTCATTGTTGCAACAATAGGCCCAATAGAGTTTTCGGCAAAGAACGACAAAAAAAAGCCAAGGGCTGCAACAGTAACCATAGCTAGGGCTGCGAAACAAAATGCACCTGCATATCTCCAAAAAACATCCGACTCCTTTACAATCACTACATAGCTACTCTTCATTAAAAACAAATCATCTGTACCGAAAATAAGCATGCTACATAATAAACCCATAATAGCAATCCATATAAGCAGCAACAAAGTGTACACCACCGCTGCAAAAAATTTAGCAAGAAGTATTGCAGTTCTCGACTGAGGTTTAGTTAATAATAATCTCAGTGTACCCATATTTGCTTCGCCCGATATCATATCGGCAGCAATTAAAGCAATTAGCAATGGCACATGAACCAATAATAGCTGAAGAATAACATAACAAATAAAATATCCATTTAAGATATTGCCATCCACTGAAAAAGAGGTAGCAAAATCTGCCATAACAAATTCAGTGTATTCTTTGCCATCCACTTTCAACCCTAATTGAATAACACCAATTAGTGCAGTAATTGCAGCAAAAGCCAGATAAGTTCTGGGACGCTTAAATATTTTATACAACTCAATTTGTAAATGTGTCCACATATTGTTTTCCTGCTGTTATTTGTAAGAAATAATCTTCTAAGCTATTTCTTGGCTGAAGCGATAACAATTCAATTCCCAGCTTTACCAGATCTATATTTAGTTGAGGGATTTGTTCTTGTGATAACTGAAAAATCAGTAATCCATCGCGCATTGGTTTAAGGTGGTTAGCCCAGGTCGATTGGCTCAGTTTTTCCAAGGCTTCTGCATTATTAGTAGTATGAACCTGTAGAATGGTTTGAGTGCTATCGAATAATGCAGCGGCACTGTCCTCTACCAGCTTCTTTCCCTTGTCGATGATTAATATACGTGTAGCAATTTGTTCAATTTCATTTAATAAATGAGAAGAAACGATGATGGTTTTCTTTTGTGCTCTACTTAATTGTAAAATAAGGTTTCTGATATCTGCAATACCTTGTGGATCGAGGCCATTGGTAGGCTCATCCAACACAATTAATGGAGGATTGTGAACCAAGGCAATGGCAATGCCCAATCGTTGTTTCATCCCTTGTGAAAAGGTTTTCACAGTATCATTTGCACGGTTTGCCAGCCCTACCATTTCTAATTGATTCATTAAAAGTGCGTGGTCGGGTTTTATACCACTCAGTTTAGCAAAGAGTTTAAGATTTTCGTAAGCAGAAAGGTATTTATATACATCCGGTTTTTCTATCACTGCTCCAACCTGTCGAAGTATCTCTTTTCTATGTGTTTTTAAGGAGTAGCCAAAAAGTTCAATATCTCCATCAGTAGGAGTGATTAGCGTAAGCAGCATCCGAATGGTAGTACTTTTTCCCGCTCCATTTTGTCCTAAAAATCCATAAACATCACCTGCTCCTACATTAAACGACAAATCGTTCACTGCTGTAAGATTGCCAAAATATTTGGTTAAATTCGATACTTTTAAAATATGCTGCATCAATTCTATTAACAAGCATTAAGGAAAGATGTTCGGTTAATGGCAAAAGAACCCCGACAATTATTGGCGGGGTAAAAGAATAAAGTAATATATTTTATTGGCAAGCAGCAAGTGCTTTTTCTGCTTGTTCTTTCCCCCAATTTGGGTGTAATGGAGAAGCTGGCTCGAAAGAATCAAATAGCACAATAGCTTTTTGCAATAGTTTTTTTGCAGGTACTTTCCCCCCTCCAATACCCTCTGGCATATTCATAAGATACATTCCTTCTATCAAATAAGGCCTTGGATTTGTAGGGTCTGTTGTTTTAGCATTGGCAAATGCCTCAGCAGCAATTTCTCCATAAGTTTGAAATCTACTCATCGGATTAACAAAAATTTGCATTACTGCAACCATCTGTTTTAAACAAAACAGTTCAGAAATATCTGCTTCAATAGCATCTGCTTTGGCTATTAATTCGTTCACTCTTTCTGCAACTTTATCTTTACTTGTTTTACTAGTCATTTTAGAGGCTAAAAGCGTTGCATGTGCAGCATAATAATATGGCAACCACTTGTCTTTTGTAGTATCACCCAATGATTCAAAAAAGGTAGCTGCGGCAAGCATATCATCTGCGGTTCCTGCAGCCTTATATTTTTCCAAGCCAATAGCCATGCTGTCTTCATAAGGAGTTTGGGCATTTACAATTCCGAAAAAAAGGAGAGAGATGAAAAAGAAAGCTTTTTTCATTGGGTTTTGGTTTTAGGAAATTATTGGTAGAATATAAAACGCTATTAAAGCTAAATTATTTTGAATTTATAAAGAGGAGTTGAAATAATTAAAAAATCCCGTAGCAAAATTAATTGTTACGGGATTATAATATGTATTATTAACTTACTATTTATACTGCGGAACCAAAGTTGCAGCTAAATCGGTCATTTTCTTTAAACTTTCGTCTGTTAAATTACCTTTCTTGAATTCAGCTAATACATCAGGTAATTTGTTTTCCATTTCCATTAAGAAATGTGCTTCAAATTCTTTAACTTTTCTTACAGCTACTTCACGCAATAAACCTTGCGTTCCTAAGTATATGATCGCTACTTGTTTCTCAACAGAGAATGGAGTGTATTGAGCTTGCTTAAGAATTTCTACGTTTCTGGCACCTTTGTCGATTACAGACTTAGTTGCAGCATCTAGGTCACCACCAAATTTAGAAAACGCTTCTAACTCACGGTATAAAGCCTGGTCTAATTTTAAAGTACCTGCCACTTTCTTCATGGATTTAATCTGTGCATTACCACCCACACGACTTACAGAGATACCTACGTTAATTGCCGGACGTATACCCGCATTAAACAAGTTACCTTCTAAGAAAATTTGTCCGTCGGTAATAGAAATTACGTTGGTAGGAATGTATGCAGATACGTCGCCCGCTTGTGTTTCAATAATTGGCAATGCAGTTAAAGAACCACCACCTTTTACCAAATGTTTAATAGAAGCTGGAAGATCATTCATGTTCTTAGCAACATCATCATTGGCAATAACTTTGGCAGCTCTTTCCAATAAACGGCTATGTAAATAGAATACGTCACCTGGATATGCTTCACGTCCTGGTGGTCTTCTTAACAACAAAGAAACTTCACGATAAGCTACTGCTTGTTTAGATAAATCATCATAAATAATCAGGGCAGGGCGACCTGTATCACGGAAGAATTCACCAATTGCAGCACCCGCAAATGGAGCGTAGAATTGTAATGGAGCAGGATCGGAAGCAGAAGCAGCAACAATAGTTGTGTAAGCCATCGCGCCATTGTCGGCCAATGTTTTCATTACCCCTGCAACTGTAGAAGCTTTTTGGCCAACAGCTACATAAATACAATATACTGGTTTACCTTCATCATAGAATTCTTTCTGATTGATGATGGTATCAATACAAATAGCTGTTTTGCCAGTTTGACGGTCGCCAATAACCAACTCACGTTGTCCACGACCTACAGGAATCATTGCATCAATTGCTTTAATCCCAGTTTGTAATGGTTCTTTTACTGGCTCACGATAAATTACCCCTGGTGCTTTACGCTCTAAAGGCATTTCATATAATTCGCCGGTAATTGGGCCTTTACCATCTATTGGTTCTCCCAATGTATTAATAACACGCCCAACTACTCCTTCACCAACTTTAATGGAGGCAATTTGACCGGTTCTTTTAACTTTTGCACCTTCTTTAATAGAACCACTTTCGCCCATCATTACCACACCCACATTATCTTCTTCAAGGTTCAATGCAATAGCTTTTACGCCATTTTCAAAAACAACCAACTCACCACTTCTTACACCGTTTAATCCATATACACGGGCAATACCATCACCCACTTGCAATACGGTACCTACTTCCTCAAGTTCTGCAGAAGCGTTGAAATTACTGAGTTGTTGTCTCAGTATCGCTGATATTTCATCTGGTTTAATGTCTACCATTTTGTATTGTTTAAGTAATTTTTGTAATAATGATTATAAATCCGCTATATATAAATTTTGAGAGAATTGCTTTTTGATTTCACGTAAATCATGCGCCACACTTGCATCAACCAATTTATTATTAAACTCTAAAACAAAACCACCAATTAATGATTCGTCTGTTACAGTTTCTAATTCAACAGTTCCAAAGTTATTAGCAGATTGAACTTTGTTTTGAATTGATTTTTTCAACTCTTCAGAAACTGCTACGGCAGTGGTTAATTTAACCTGATGAATTCCTTTCAATGTGTTAAACTGGCTAATAAATGCAGTTGCAATTTCAGGTAAATCACTTTCTCTCCCCTTCTTCACTAATAGATTATTAAAAGCAGCTGTTAGCGCATTTACTTTATCATTAGTAACCGCATCTATTAATTTTCCTTTTTGATCGGGTTTAATAATTGGGCTACGTAGTAAGTTTAAAAAATCGCGACTTTGCTTACACAAGGCCTGTATATAACGCATATCTTCACAAACTGCCTCTAAAATATTTTTTTCAGATGCAAGGTCAATCAAGCTTTTGGCGTATCTGTCTGCTAATCTTGGATTTGGCATGGATTAATTCAATTTAACACCTTCGGTTAATTGTTTGATATAGTTTTCTTGTTCTCCTTTATTAGATAATTCTCTGCTCAACACTTTTTCAGCAACTTGAATTACCAAGGCGCCCACTTGATTTTTAACATCGGTAAGTGCAGCATTTTTTTGTTGAAGAATAGCAACTTGCGCATCAGCAACAATTTTATCGTATTCAGACTTTGCTTTTTCTTTAGCGTCTGCTACCATTTTATCTGCTGTTTCTTTGGCTTCCTTTATCATCACTGCTCTTTCTTCACGAGCTTTAGCCATCATTGCTTCGTTCTCATTTTTCAATGTAGCCATTTCAGCCTTTACCTTATCGGCAGAAGCAATAGCATCAGCGATACCAGTTTCTCTTTCTTTTAATGAAGTAAGTATTGTACCCCAAGCAAAAGCTTTTAAAATAAAAAATACAATTAGGAATGCAACAAAAGTCCAAAACAACAATCCTAAGCCGGGTAATAACAGTTCCATATTAAATATTTAAATCTACTAAATTAGAAAAATATTACTGCACCATTTGCCCTTTGCGCATGGTGCAGTAAAAAGGTTGTACTACTAGGCTTTTAATACAGCCAAGATACCTGCAATTACCGCAAAAAGGGCAACACCCTCTACGAAAGCAGCAGTTAAGATCATGTTCGCACGGATGTCGTTAGACGCTTCTGGTTGGCGAGCAATGCTTTCTACAGCACCTTTACCAATTTGACCGATACCGATACCGGCACCAATAGCAGCTAAACCTGCACCAATAGCACCACCTAAGTGGCTTAAACTTGCATCCAACAAAGTGTTGATAATTGACATATTGTTTGTTTTAATAAATGAAAAAATTAATGATGCGCTTCATCATGGTGAGCACCTTCCATCGACTGACCAATAAATACGGCAGTTAAATTAGTGAAGATGAATGCCTGAATAAACGCAACCAATATCTCGATAAAATAAATGAAAATTGTAAACACCAATGATACCGGAGCAAAACCCCATCCTGCAACTTTACTCATTGCCCCAAATATAAAAATCAACATCACAAAGCAGGTAATAACGATATGTCCAGCAACCATATTGGCAAACAAACGGACAATCAATGCAAATGGTTTTGTGAAAATACCTAAAAATTCAACCGGCACTAATATAGGCTTTACAAAACCAGGCACTGGCGGATTAAAGATATGTGCCCAGAAATGGCGATTGGTACTGAATAATATCACAAAAAAGCTGATAACGCCTAGTACCAGTGTAAAAGCTATATTACCCGTTACATTGGCAGAACCAGGTATTAACCCAACTAAGTTGTTGATTAAAATAAAGAAAAATACAGTCAATAAATAAGGCATGTATTTCTCGTAGGCATGTCCTAAATTAGGTTTACCTACCTCGTCCCTTACAAAAGTAATTACAGGTTCAACAGCATTTTGAAAACCACTTGGTGCTACTTTGGCTCCATTCTTCTTATATTTATTGGCCACTCCAATCATTAATACCACCAATAAAGTAAGTGCCAAAAACATTTGTACTACGTTTCTGGTTAAGCTGAAATCATAAACTTTAACGGTTTCGTCAACCTCACCAGCCTCATTTACTGCTACAATCTTGCCTTCTTCTGACTTGAAGCCATTATAAACTTCGTGCCCATGATGGAAATTTCCGTAAGAAAAAACTGAAATACCTCCTCTTTCGGGAGCATATAAAATAACAGGTAAAGGAATACTGATATGGGTTTCACCAAGGGAGAAGAAATGGAATTCATGGGCATCCATAATATGTTCCATGATTAATTTAGCCGGATCAAAAGCGCTTTCTTCATGATGCCCTGCTACTTCACCTTCTTTTTCAGGTGTTTCATTGGCAAAACTTACTGTGGAAAACAACAGTGATAAAATGCTAAAAACAGCTATCAGTAATGATTTAACGCTTTTTGATGCCATACCCTTCTCGAAATTTGCGGCAAAGATAAGGGTAAGGCAGGAAAAAGGAATACAAATTGATGAAAAACAGGAAAAGTTATTGGATAATTTATTGCCCTTTATCGCGGATTTCTTTGATTTTTTCTAAATAAATAACATCCAATTGGTCTTTTGGGCGGTTTGCAGCTTTTTTATTTAAAATTAAATGGTCAATATGCAAAAATGGAATATCAATATTTTCAATTGTTGCAATAAAAGCATGCTGATAACAATCCTCAAATGATAAGTGTTCTAACCCCTTCATAAAAGTTAAAATATCTAATTCGATACCTGCTGCATAAAAACTAGTCCATCCAGGAACAAACTGCATTGTTTCTATTGAAGCATAATCGCCATATCCTAGATTTTTAAAGGCTGTTCGTAATTTTTGTCTATTAATCAGCGTGTCTTCTAACCAAATATCTAAATCATCAGTTGATCGATTATAACCATGAAAACGAGTAGCAAAGCCACCAATCATAATATATTTTACATTTTGTGTACGAAGTTCCTCCCAAAATTTTAATAAATCTTTATTTAAAATATCCATAATACTTATTAAAAAGTTCTAGTATTAACTCTTATTTCGTTAAACATCTTCTCCCGGCACAACATATCAGTGAAAAGTGATAATTTTTCTTTATCTGACCTGAAAATATCCTCAAGAAGTTTTTCATCTTCTGAACGAAATCTAAATCCATATTGGGCCTGATTACGCTCTTCCAATACTATTTGAGTTCTACCATCATTAATATGTTGTTGCTTTCCCATTCTCTTTATCTTGATTAAAATTACAATTTACGTCAAATCAATAATTTTACTGATATTATTTATTAGCTAATATCTTCAATTATTGCCCTTTTAATTTTACTGCATAACCAATATACTTTCTGTCTACCACAACAATAACATTTGGTACCACGGTGAAACTATTGGTTTTACCCAATTGCGTTTTGTATTGAAATACCAGGGTTGATTTGCCTGTTGCCACAAAATTGGCTAATATGTTTTCTGGTATGAATTCAGTTGCAATTGAAGTTTCAGCCCCTACAACCGCTATTACAATCTCTTTCTTAAAATCAATCTTTGTAGGTGCGCCATCTTTACCCATCACCACAGCAGCGCCAAATAATTTATCAAACTCCTTTTGCGAAGTAATTTTATATTGCTTCAGTTGGTCGGTTTTTACATTGTTTTTTACAAAATAATGTTTGGCCAATTTAAATGGAACTTGTTGGAGTGTTTGAGCATTTAACATGTTCATACTTAAAACTACTACGGCAACTAGGATGCAAATTTTATTGATCATTCAATAGATTTTTTCAGCAATGAAAGTATTATAGAATACTAGTTGTTTATTACCACTTTAGCTTAATTAACAAAACATTAAAATAAAGTTAAATATCAATGTGGTGTTTTAATTGTGTGGAGTAGTTTATGTGATCCATCACAACCGGGCATTTTTTTAGACAATCCACAAGTGCAATCATTAATGCCTTTGCCATTTATGATTTGCTGGGTATATTTTTCAATTCGCGTAATTTTTGTTCCAGATTGTTTGGGTGCAGAAAAATATAGCAAATAAGCCCTTTGTCTACCTGGTGTTAATTTTTCGAAAGCTTTTCTAAGTATTGTATTTTTATTTAATATTTCCTGAAATTCAATTGGTATAGTGTTTTCTGAACTATTTGCTGGTGCTTGTTTTATTCCTTTTTGCTCAACTTCAATGGCTTCTTTAATATACGCTTGTATAACGGCTGACATTTTTTTTATTTCTTGTAATTGGGTAAATTGAATTTGCCTGCCCAATTGCGTATTTTCACCTGGTTTAACCAATAAGCTTTCACTGTCTTTTAATAATGCACCTTTAAAAAAGCTTACTGCACAAAATGCTTTAAAACCATGTAACATCAAGATGTTATTACCTTGAAATGTATAACAAGGACTACCCCATTTAATTTCTTCGGTTAGTTGACTTTGAAGCAATATTTTTCTCAGCAATGCCAGTTCATTGGGCCAGTTTTTTGCTTTACTTAATAGTTCATCTACTTTAGGGTTCATGGTATTTATTTATTGATTGGCAGCGTTTTTTTCTCTAAACTGTTTTTCGTGCAATTGAGCATAAAAGCCTCCTAATTGCAAGAGCGATTCATGATTACCCATTTCTTTTATTTCACCTTTATCTAATACAATAATCTTATCTGCTTTACGAATTGTACTTAATCGATGTGCAATAATGATAGATGTTCTGCCAGCAATTAATGTGTCGATTGCTTTTTCAATTAACTGTTCACTTTCGGTATCGATAGATGAAGTTGCTTCGTCTAGAATTAAGATAGCAGGGTTAAACAGTAAAGCTCTAATAAATGACAATAATTGCCGCTGTCCTAGGCTAAGGGTACTTCCTCTCTCCATTACTTTGTACTGATAGCCTCCGGGTAATTGCATAATAAAGTTGTGCACGCCAATCATTTTAGCTGCTTCTTCTACTTGTTGCATTGTTATTTCGGGATCATGCAGGGTTATATTATCGAAAACGGAACCTGAAAAAAGAAATACATCTTGTAATACCACACCAATACCTCGGCGAAGCCTATTTATATCATATTGATCAATTGAAATACCATCAACACTTATAATACCTTCTTGTATTTGATATAAGCGATTCAACAAACTAATGATGGATGTTTTTCCGCTGCCTGTATGTCCTACAAGCGCAACAGTTTCTCCTGCTTTTACATGGAAATTGAGGTGTTTTAAAACATAATTATTGGCTTGGTAGGCAAATGATACATTGTTGAATACTACTTCGCCCTTTAAATGAGCAGGGCTAAACGCGTTTTCAGTGTTCTTGGGTAATTCATCGGTATTTTCTAATACCTTAAATACCCTTTCGGCTGCTATCATACCCATTTGTAATACATTAAACTTGTCGGCTATCACTCTAAGTGGTCTAAAAATTTGATTGAGAAACAAAATAAATGCAACCAACATACCTGCATTTAGAGAACGATCGGCTATCCACCAAACCAATAAGCCGGTACTTACTGCTAATACTATTTCTACAATAGGAAAGAAAACTGAATAAGCAAAAATTGCATTTATGTTGGCATCACGGTGCTTTTCATTGATTTTTTTGAACGCATTCATTTCTTTTTCCTCTGCCGCAAATGCTTGTACCACTTGCATTCCTGTAATATGTTCTTGCACAAAAGCATTTAATGCGGCTACTGCATTGCGTACTTGTGTGAAACTTTTATTAACGCTTTCTTTAAAGTAGTAAGTAGCAATTAACATGATGGGGAATGGAATTAAACTAATAAACGTTAAGCGCCAATCCATCCAAAACATGGTACCCAATGTAATAATTATGGTAAGTAAGTCTGAAATTATTGGAATTAACCCGTCAGAGAAAATATCATTAATGCTTTCTATGTCGTTAATTGTTCGAGTAGTAAGGGTTCCAATAGGTGTTTGATCGAACTGGCGGAGATTTAATCCCAATATTTTTTTATAGACTGCTACGCGTAAATCTTTTACTACATTTTGTCCCATCCAAGCGGTGATAAAAGAAAAGAGGAATCGGATAATGGTTTCAATTACTAAAAAAGCTATTTGAAAAAGGGTGATGGCAATGATAAATTTACTCACATCAGAGAGGTCTGTACCAAATAATACCCATTGTACCCAATTGGGTAACGAATTGTTTTTACCAATGGCCGTATTTACAGTTAGCTGAATTAAATAGGGCCTTACAGGTGATGCCATTGCCATTAAGATGGCCAGTAGTAGGCTAACAAAAAAATAGATTTTATAAGGATTAACAAAGTAAAATATTCTTTTTAGCAACCTAAAGTCAACTACTTTCTTTTTTGGAGTTGTTGTCATAATTATAATTACAAAGGTAGTTGAGTAATGAGGAATTAAAAATTCGAATTCTCTCCCATCCGCTACAATTTTTTAATTTATATTCGTATTGTATGGACGAAGTGCAAGCATCGAATATGGAACCGGCGGCGGCAAAATATATGCTGAATGAAGAACAAGAGAAAAAAGACATCATTAGGCATTACCGTGCCCTTTTAAAAAGTCTCAGGCCTAAACTAAAAAAGGGCGATAAAGAATTAATGAGAACTGCATTTGAGATGGCTGCCAATGCCCATAAAACCATGCGGCGTAAAAGCGGCGAGCCTTATATTATACACCCTATTGCAGTGGCTATGATTTGTGTTGAAGAAATTGGCTTAGGGGTAAGAAGTACCATTTGTGCGCTTTTACACGATACAGTAGAAGATACCGATATTACATTAGAAGATGTGGAAATGGAGTTTGGCATTGAAATTGCCAAAATTGTAGACGGCCTTACCAAAATTTCGGGGGTGATAGACACCAATACAAGCCAGCAAGCCGAAAACTTCAAGAAAATTTTACTTACCCTCACTGATGATCCGCGCGTAATACTAATAAAACTAGCCGATCGTTTACACAATATGCGCACATTAGAACATATGAAGCGCGAGAAACAGTTAAAAATAGCTTCTGAAACTGTTTGGGTTTACGCTCCCCTAGCACATAGAATGGGATTGTATAATATTAAAACAGAGTTAGAAGACCTTTCCATGAAATACATGGAACCGGAAGCTTATAAGGACATTGCCAAAAAACTGGCCGAAACGAAGCGAGAGAGAACTCGCTACATTAATGAGTTTATAAGACCTTTAAAAGAAAAATTATTAGGAGGAAATTTTGATTTTGAAATTTATGGTCGCCCTAAGAGCATTCACTCTATCTGGAATAAAATTAAAAAGAAAGCTGTTGCTTTTGAAGAAGTGTATGACCTCTTTGCTATTCGGGTAATTTTAATCTCGCCACCTGAAAAAGAAAAAGAAGATTGCTGGAAAGTATACTCAATGGTTACTGATGAATACAACCCCTCTCCCGAGCGCTTACGTGATTGGCTTAGCAATCCAAAAAGTAATGGTTATGAAGCTTTGCACACCACTGTAATGGGGCCACAGGGAAAGTGGGTAGAAGTGCAAATTCGCACCAAGAGAATGAATGAAATTGCAGAAAAAGGTTTAGCAGCACATTATAAGTATAAAGAAGAAACCAATAGTGAAGACCGTTTTGATAAGTGGTTTGGCCAAATAAGAGAGGTTCTTGGCTCACCTGATGCAGATGGGGTAGATTTTTTACAAGATTTTAAAACTTCTTTTTTAGCAGAAGAGATTTATGTGTACACTCCTAAAGGTGAGGTAAAAATGCTGCCCACTGGAAGTACTGCATTAGATTTTGCCTTTGCCATTCATTCTGCCATCGGCACAAAATGCATTGGCGCTAAAGTGCACCATAAATTGGTGCCAATTGGTCATAAATTAAAAAGTGGCGATCAAATTGAGATTATTACCAGTAATAAGCAAAAGCCAACTGAAGATTGGTTGAATTTGGTAGTTACCGCAAAGGCAAAAAATAAAATCAAAGATTCGTTAAGAGAAGAAAAGAGAAAAATTGCAGAAGACGGCAAATATATATTGCAACGTCGCTTAGAGGGCATGGGGGCTGCTTACAGTCACCATAATATTGAAGAACTGGTGCATTACTATAAATTAACCTCTTCCTTAGACCTACATTATAGGATTGCCACCAAATTCATCGACTTAAAAGAATTAAAAGAATTTCAGGTTTTAGGTGATAAAATTGAAATACCCAAGCCAAAACCCTTATTTATTGAACATCCTACAGACCAGCCGCCTGTTCAAAAATTTGATAAAAAAGAGTCGGAGCTGATTATTTTTGGGGAGAGCAGCGACAAAATCATGTACAATCTAGCAAAATGCTGTCACCCGATTCCGGGAGATGATGTATTTGGATTTGTAAGTACCGGCAAAGGATTAATTATTCACCGCACTAGTTGCCCCAATGCTACTCAATTATTGGCTAATTATGGGCATAGAGTGGTAAAAACCAAGTGGGCTAAAAATAAAGAAATTTCCTTCTTAACGGGCTTAAGTATTATTGGCATAGATGATGTAGGTGTGATTAATAAAATTACGAATATCATTAGTGGCGATTTACGCATAAATATTGCAGGCTTAAGTATCGACTCTAAAGAGGGCTTATTTGAAGGAACCATCAAGGTTTTTGTTCACGATAAAGAAGAATTGGAAGAATTGGTGTACCGATTAAAATCTTTGTCAGGAATTCAAACGGTTGATCGATTTGAAACTGAGAATTAGGTTTTCGCATTCCATTCCCTTGCCTTATTTTTGCGACCTAGAAAAACTAATATGGTAGATGTAATACTTGGTTTACAATGGGGAGATGAAGGTAAAGGCAAAATTGTTGATTACTTTGCCCCCAATTACGATGTTGTTGCTCGTTTTCAGGGAGGCCCAAATGCAGGACATACTCTGTATGTAGATGGAAAGAAAATGGTATTGCACCAAATACCTTCTGGCATTTTTCACCAAGATAAAGTAAACATTATTGGAAATGGAGTAGTTTTAGATCCGGTAACTTTAAAAAGGGAATGTGATGCAGTTGCAGCACATGGTATTGATGTTCGAAAAAATCTTTTCATTTCACAAAGAACCAATATTATTGTACCTACCCACCGTGCATTAGATAAAGCCTCGGAATTATCAAAAGGAGAAAGTAAAATCGGATCAACACTTAAAGGTATTGGACCTGCTTATATGGACAAAACCGGCAGAAATGCATTAAGAGTTGGAGATCTGTTAGACAAGAACTTTACCAGTCAGTATATTAAACTTCGATTAAAACACCAGAAATTATTAGATAATTTTCATTTTATTGAAGATATTTCCGCTTGGGAAGACGAGTTTTTTGAAGCATTGGAGTTTTTGAAAACCTTGAACGTAATCAACTGTGAGTATTATATTAATGATTCGATCAGCAAGGGCAAAAAAGTATTAGCAGAAGGCGCACAGGGAAGTATGTTAGATATTGATTTTGGAACATTTCCATTCGTAACTTCTTCTAACACTATTTCAGCAGGAGTTTGCACCGGATTAGGTGTTTCTCCTAAGCAAATAAATGAAGTAATGGGTGTAACCAAAGCTTACTGTACACGTGTAGGAAGTGGTCCGTTCCCAACTGAGTTAGATGATGCAACCGGAGAAGAGTTGAGAAAAATTGGTAGCGAATTTGGTGCAACTACTGGTAGACCTCGTCGTTGCGGATGGATTGATTTAGTTGCTTTGAAATACTCTTGCATGATTAATGGTGTTACACAGGTAATTATGACAAAGGCTGATGTGTTAGATGCTTTTAAAGACCTACAAGTTTGTACGGCTTACAACATTGATGGTAAAGAAACAAAAGAAGTGCCGTTTCAAATGTCGAGAACTAAAATAGATCCTGTTTTACAAGGTTTTAAGGGATGGAATATGGATACAACACAGATGAAACAAGCTGCAGAATTACCAGCAGATATGAATACCTATATTGAATTTATCAATAATTACATTGGCGCTCCTGTGAAATTTGTATCGAACGGGCCTGGTAGAGATCAGATAGTTCCACTGTAATTTTAGTGTATTTTTTATTTTAGAAAAATATTTTTGGTTAATACAATTTTGAGTGCAAATTTTACATCTCAAATCCTTTAAGAAATATGGCAGCGAAGTCTGATAAGGATAAAAAATCCTCACCAAAAGTTCCGGCAAAGAATGCCGATGTAAAGCCTTCATCTAAAAGCAAAAAGTCGCTTGATGATGAGGAAGACGATTTTGATGATGAGTTTGAAGAAACTCCATCTAAAAAAAGTAGTAGTAAAGCAACATCTAAAAAGTCTGATGATGATGACGACGATGATGATGATGATGTTGATGTAGATGACGACTGGGAAGCTTCCGGCGATGATGAAGATAGCTGGGATCCAGACTTTGACGAATTTGATATTCCGAAGAGTAAAGGAAAAGCTGCTACTGGCGGTAAGAAGAAAGAAGAAGATGATTTTAAAATTGATGACGATTTTAAAGAATTCGATCTTTTCAATGATAAGGATGGTGGATTTGACGACGATGACGACGACGATTTTTAAATTGTTGATGTGTTTTCATCGCCCCTGGAATTAAAACCAGTCAACATTATTTACCAAAACAGCAGCAGTGTTGCATTAACAATACTGCTGCTGTTTTATTTTGATCGGTGTCCTACTAAAAACTTTAATCAACAAAAAAAAAGTTATTAACCAGCTACAGACTCGTTTTTTTGTTGAATAAAATGCAATATTTCCTCTCTGCCTTGTTGTTTTTCGGCACTGGTTACAAAATGTTGAGGCAAGAACTGCCATGTTTCACGCAATTTCTCAAAAAAGGCTTTAATATTAGCATCAACAACTGCAGGTTTTTCTTTGTCTGTTTTAGTAAACACTAAAGAAAATGGTATTTCCCATTGATCTAGTTGACTAATGAACTCTATATCAATTTTTTGGGGCTTATGTCTGCTGTCGATCAATACAAATACATTGATTAAATTCTCTCTTTTGCGGAGATAATTTTCAATCATTTGCTCCCACCGCCTTCTACTAGATTGCGATACTTTTGCAAAGCCATATCCAGGCAAATCTACCAAATACCATTTAGCCAATCCTTTGTTATTGGGGACTGTACTTTCAATATCAAAATGGTTAATTAATTGTGTTTTACCGGGCGCAGAAGAGGTTTTAGCCAGCTTATTGTTTCGGCAAATCATATTAATTAACGAAGACTTTCCTACATTACTTCTTCCAATAAATGCAAACTCGGGTCTATCTGCTTTTGGGCATTGGGCTTGGTCGGCATTTGAAATCAGGTATACTGCTTTTTTGATTTCCATACTGCAAAGTAAACAAAAGCGCCCACAGGTGCAATTTCCTGTGGGCGCTAAAAGAAAAAACCATCATTTTTTTTAAAAAGAACTTCGCAATGTAATCGCAATATTTCTTCCAGAGGCCGACATTCCACTGGCAAAATAGCGATAATTTTTATCGAAAATGTTCTCTAGAAGTACTTGTGCACTTACCTTTTTGTTGAATTGAAATCCAATTCTTGCATTCAATGTAATCCAAGATGGCATTCCATCTATAGTTGCATAAGGCAAATTATCCTCTCCATTTGGATTATAATCAGCCAATCGTTTCCAACCATTAAACAAAGTGTATAATTCGGTATGCCATTTTCCGGCATTTTGCTTAAATGAAACTTTTCCATACAATGGCGGCACATGATCTAGCGGTATATTTCCATTTAATGGATCGGTAAATTTCCCTTTGGTATAAGTAACTACGCCCTCTAAAAACATTGTTTTGGTGAAATGATAAGCTGCATTAACACTAAAGCCCAAAATATTCGCTTTTGCCTTGTTTTGCATCGAATAAACTGCACTTTTCACTCCACTATAATTAATACTGTCTTGGCCATTAAATGTAGATTTGTCTAAAACCAGTGCATTTTTAAATAATGTATAAAAAAGTGTACACCCATAATTAAAACCGTCGCCAGACTGTTGGATGTTAAATTCGGCATTATAAGTGTATTCGGGTTTTAATGTAGTATTGGGCACTACTACCATTCCAGTTCTTGAATCGAACACTTTTGACAAATCATCTACATTAGGAGATCTAAATCCACTACTTATTATTAAAGCAGCTTTAAAATTAGATGGAGTCGCATAAACTATTCCCCAATTACCTGTTACAGCAAAGTTATTTTGCGTAGCTTTTGTAAAAGGAAATTTAGTAAGAACAGTATCTACAAAACGGGCATCCATTTTAACTAAATTAAAGCGGATACCTTCATTGAGGGTCCAGTGATTGTTGATTTTATATACATGTTGTGCATATAACGCATTAGAAGACATGCTGGTTGGCCCATCTGCATAACGGGTAGTAATTCTTGAATTAATATTGGTAGCAATATTTAGTCGTTCGGCAGTAGATCTAACAAAATTAATATAACTCTCCCATCCAATATGAAAATCGTTATTTCCGCTAGTATGCTTAGCATCGGCATTTATACCAAAGATGTTTACTTTTTCCCAACGAAAATCCTTGTTATTATTTTGTAATTTTCGACTTATTCTGCTTTCCTCTACTTGTTGTACATTGGCAACAACTTTAATGTCTTGGAAAAATCCTTGTTGTTGTTGCGCTGTAAAATGATAAGCAGCCATGCTTCTATTCTGAGGGCCATAATACCATTCGGCATAAACAGGTTTCCCATTTGCATCTTTTTCCGTTAAACGATCGTAACGCGGTATATCATTGGTGGAAGACAATTGAATATTTAATAGGTGTTCGATTTTTTCATTGGGCTTGAACAAGACTTTTTGTAAGAAGTCGGTTTGATGATATCCAGTAGGAGATTGGCTATTCGGATCAGGATTAGTCAATACCAGATCAGTATTCCCAGAACGTTGAACAATGAAATCCTTTTTGCCGAAATCAGGATATGCATCCATTCTGTTTTTTCCTTGAATCACTTCTCCAAAAGAACCATACGTAAGTGCAGTAATAGCAGCCCATTTTTTACCGCCAATATTTAATTGAAAATTTCCTCTATTTTCATGAATTGCGTTGGCATATCTAAGCGTAACATTACCAGTTGTTTGGGTTTTGCCATTGTTGGAAAGAATAGGGTTAATGGTATACATATTTACCACCCCGCCTAATGCGTCACTTCCATATAAAGTAGAAGATGGTCCATATGCAACTTCTACTTTTTCTAATACCATATTATCAACTGAAATAATATTTTGCAAATGGCCTGCCCTATATATGGCATTATTTAATCGAACACCATCTACCATCAACAACACTCTACTTGCTTCAAACCCTCTAATTATTGGGCTTCCACCACCTTGTTGACTTTTCTGTACATATATTTTTCCGGAATTAATTAAAGCATCTGCTGTATTGGGTTGATTAACTAATTGTACTTTAGTTTGAAGAACATCAACCGTTTGAGAAACTCGTTTATATTTTTCAGCAAATTTGTTTACATACACTACCACTTCATTTAATGAATTGGCGGCATTTATCATAGTATCTTTTTGTTCTTGTGCTTGCAACAAATTAGCAGCAACCAAGCAAAAAAATACGGTTATATATTTTTTTCTCATTGAAGCAATATTATGAATCCACAGGCAAAAAAATATTCACCTGCGATTACTTTTTAAACAAATAAAATATTCATTAGCAAATAAGTAATCGTTGTGGTGGAGGTTTAATCACTTCAATAAATGATGATTCAATAGCAATTAAAGTAAAGTAATTAATTTGTTGGGGTAGATTAACATGGAACTGAAAAGAGGGTATAGATAATGCTGCACATATTGACTGTAATTGAATCAATTTAGTTACAATAGATTGTACACCCTTTTGATGATTCAATAAATAATCAACTTGTTGATTCAATTGATCTTCTTTTTTGTCAGACAGGCCCCATATCTCAATTAGCCCATTGTTAAGTGAATGAATAGAATGCACGTCGAACATTTCTCCGTTTAATACTAATTCATGCCCCTCTTCTACCCAATGAATTTGAGTAGGTGCAATTACTACTTTTTGTAGAATTGATTTTTCGAGAGATTCTTTAATAACAAAACGGTTTACTGTTAAAGTAAATTGTACAGTTAAAAAGCATATCAATGGGAAGATATACGTAGCTAACAAAAAAGCAGCAACCTTTTTTTTTGAATGAATCAAAGTGTTGCTTATTTCTTTTTAAATACTAAACTATCTGCCGGAAAACGAGCTTTTATAGAATCTCTCACGGCATTACACCAGTTAAACAAAGCGGCTCTTTCTACATCAGTAAGTACCGCATTTTTGTGCATAAAAGTATATGATTCCAAAGGCATTTCGCCCTCACGGACTTCTTCTATACACTCTTCTAGTTTTTTGTATTGTTTTGCTACTCTATAGCCGGAAAATTCATTGAAATTCAAGTGTCTTTTTCCATCTTTTACATGATCATTTAACCACCATGCCAAAGGTTGTATGGATGCATACCATGGGTATTGTGTTTTGTTACTGTGGCAGTCGTAACAAGCCTTTGTTAAAATTTGTTGTACATTTTCAGGAACAGCATATAGCGTTGCAATGTCTTTTTCTTTGTTATTGCTGGTGTTCTTTGATGGTCGTATGGATTGTGCTAAAATCAACAGAATCAGGATAGCTAAACTTGTATTTTTTATTGTTTTCATTGGGGAAATGAAGTTTAAGCGTTTACTAATATGTTTCCGGTCATTTCTTTTGGAATTGGCAAATTCATCATTGATAAAATGGTGGGTGCAATATCTCCTAATTTACCACTTTTTATGGTACCATTCCAATTTTCGTCGATAATAAATAAAGGAACTGGATTCAAAGTGTGGGCAGTGTTAGGGCTTCCATCTTCGTTTATCATAAAATCGGCATTGCCATGATCGGCTGTAAGAAAGATGGTGTAATGGTGTGCTAACGCAGCAGTTACCAACTGACGAACGCAATTGTCTACTGTTTCAACAGCTTTTATGGCTGCAGAAAAATCTCCAGTATGACCAACCATATCGGCATTGGCAAAATTCAGGCAAATAAAATCGGCAGTTTCATGGTTAATTTCAGGCAATAGTTTTTCGGTAATTTCATTGGCACTCATTTCAGGCTGAAGGTCGTACGTAGCAACTTTAGGAGAGGGTACCATAATTCTGCTTTCGCCAGTAAAAGGTTCTTCGCGACCACCGCTGAAAAAGAAGGAAACGTGAGGATATTTTTCGGTTTCGGCTATTCTTATTTGTTTTTTTCCTTGCGCTGCAATCACTTCACCCAAAGTATTGTTTAGGTTATCGTTTTGAAAAATTACCGATACAAACTTAAATTTTTGATCATAGAGCGTCATGGTGGTATAATGCAAATCCAACTCATGCATATCGTATTCCGGAAAATCTTTCTGTGTAAGCACTTCGGTTATTTCTCGGCAACGATCTGTTCTAAAGTTAAAGCAAATGGCTACATCACCATCTTCAATGGTTGCAATAGGATTTCCATTTTCATTTAGAATTACAGTTGGTAATACAAACTCATCGGTTTTGCCGGCATCATAAGATTGCTGGATAGCTTCTAACGCCGAATGGGCAGTATTTCCTTTGGCGTGAACCATACAATCGTATGCCAGCTTAACCCTTTCCCAGCGTTTATCTCTATCCATAGCGTAATATCTACCATTAACAGTAGCAATTACACCTGTGGTTTGTTGCATATGTTTTTCTACCGATTCAATGTAAGCTAACCCACTTTTAGGATCGGTATCTCTTCCATCGGTAAAAGCGTGTAAAAACACATCCGTAAGCCCATGTTCTTTACAAATAGAACAAATGGCTTTTAAATGGCTAGTATGAGAATGAACCCCGCCATCACTTACTAAACCCAATAAATGCAGTTTTTTATTGTTCTTTTTAGCAAATTGAATAGCATTTAGGAGTTGTTCATTTTTAGCAAATTCGCCCGATTTTATAGCTACATTAATGCGTTGGAGCTCTTGGTAAACTATTCTTCCAGCACCCAAGTTAAGGTGGCCTACTTCACTGTTTCCCATTTGACCTTCAGGTAAACCCACTTCTTCGCCACAAGTAACAAGTGTTGTTTGCGGATATTTTCCGTAAAGAGAACTTACAAAAGGAACATTAGCGTGCTGAATGGCATCTGCAGATTTAACCTGACCAAGACCCCATCCATCCATAATTATTAAAATAACTTTTTTACTCATACAATTGCTCTATACTATTAAAATTAAGGATTAGAACGTACTTTTATCAATAAATTAAAAGATTTTTCAAATTTGGCATGTTTTTCGCAAGTATTCAAAGAAAATCCATTTTATGCAAAAATTAATTTCAACTATACTCTTTATAGGTTTATCATTTGCGGCAATTGCGCAATCTGAAACAGATGCAGTTGTACAATCATTAAAAACAGCTGATGTAGAATTAATATCCCGCCATTTTGATGATTTTGTGGATGTAAAGTTGCTAGAGAAAGATGAAGTAAAAAACATGAGTAGAAATCAGGCGGCGATTGCTATTAAATCGTTTTTCTCAGATAACGGAGTAAGAGGATACGACAAAGTATCGGACGGAGGTAGAGGTAGTTTGTTTTATTTGATAGGTAAATTACTTACAGGTAATAAGAGCTATAACATCACCATACAAATGAAGCAAAAACCCGCAGGTTTACAGATAATAACGATCCGCATCAGTTAAATTTAATGAAGTAACAATGAAATAACAGCAACAATACCCCTCTCAAACTAAAAGAGAAGGGTATTTTTTTATTGATTCGTTATGATTGTAACCATATTGAATATTTGGTTTGTTTTAGTTAATAAGAATTATTTTTGTAGAAGAAAGTTGCGTTTCGCTTGACTATTTGATGGCAAAACAACACAACAATTGATGTAAAAAAAGGTATATGAGTAAAAAAAGCAAAGCCGATCAATTAGGATTTGTGTATAGTACGGATCCTAATTTTCAGTTTAACGATACCGATGAAACCCCAGTAGAAACGCTATCTCCCGCAAAACAATTGTTGGTTATTAGTTTAGATAAAAAACAGCGAGGCGGAAAAACGGTAACCCTGGTTTCGGGATTTATTGGGCTGGAAGATGATTTAATAACCCTTGCTAAAAACCTGAAAAATTTTTGCGGTACAGGTGGAAGTGCAAAAGAAGGTGAAGCAATTATACAAGGAGATCAACGAGATAAAGTGTTGCTTTGGTTAACAAAAAATGGATACACAAAAACCAAGAAAAAATAATCGATAATAAGTTGATAAAATGTTTTTAATTAAACAATTACATCAGTAATTTTATAAAAAAATAATTTTAATTTTCCTCTATAAATCTAACCCATAAATTAAATACTATCATGGCAAAAGCAAGTAAAAAAAAGGTAGCGAAAAAAGTTGTTGCAAAAAAAGCAGCGCCTAAAAAAGCGGTAAAAAAAGCAGCGCCTAAAAAAGCAGCTAAGAAAGTAGCACCTAAAAAGGTAGCGAAAAAAGCAGTTGCAAAGAAGGCAGCGCCTAAAAAAGCAGCAAAGAAAGCAGCTCCTAAAAAGGCAGCGAAAAAAGCAGCTCCTAAAAAGGTAGCGAAAAAAGTTGCTCCTAAAAAAGTTGCAAAAAAAGCAGCACCTAAGAAAGCAGCAAAAAAGGCCGCTCCTAAGAAAGCAGCGGTAGTTGCAAAACCAGTAGCTAAGAAAAAAGTTGCTGCAAAAAAGAAACGTTCTGTTAAAAAAGTAGTTGTGGCGCCAGTTGTTGTTGAAACCACACCAGTAGTTGCACCTACATTGTTTGGTGAAGATTCTTCTTCTTCAAACAACAATTAATTAGTGTGCTCAAAATTGATATTTAAAAAAGGTAGCAAGTGCAAAAATTGCTACCTTTTTTTATGATAATACCTTCTTCATTCTATATTAATTTTTCTTTCCTCTCTCCCAATAAAAAAATATCTTTAAGTAGATTTTTTACGTTTAATCTTCATTTAAAATATTCGCCATGCGCTATTTTTTTTTGTTTTTTATTTGCTTATCCTGTTTAGCCCTTTCAGCACAACCAGCTGGCAAAATTGCTGACAAAACCAAAAATATGAAACGCTTTGAAGGCTATTTCCCTTTTTGGTGGGATGAGTCTTCCGGCAAAATATGGTTGTTGGTGAACAAGCTCGACCAAGAATTTTTATATGTTAATGCTTTACCAGCTGGACTTGGATCGAATGACATAGGATTAGATAGAGGTCAGATTGGAGATACCCGTATAGTGTATTTTCATAAAGTGGGCAAGAAATTATTGATGATACAACCTAACTACGATTACCGTGCAACATCTACTGATTTTAACGAGCAAAAAGCGGTGAGAGAATCATTTGCTCAATCTACCCTTGCTGGATTTACGATTGATGAAGAAGAAAACAATCAAATTTTAATTGATTTTACTTCATTTTTATTAAGAGATGCCCATGGTGTAGCCGACAAAATCAGAAGTATGAAACAAGGCAGTTACGCCCTTAATGAAGCGCGCTCTGCCATATACATCAAAAACACAAAAAATTTTCCAAAGAATACTGAACTAGAAGCTAGTATTACTTTTACCGGCGGGGCCGATGCGGGGAAATATGTTACTACGGTAACACCTTCTTCAGAAGCAATTACCCTCCGTATGCATCACTCATTAATTGAACTTCCCAACAATCAATATAAGCCACGTAAATACGATATAAGAAGCGGCTATTTCGGTATTAGCTACTTTGATTATAGTAGTCGATTTACAGAACCCATCGAAAAAATATTCATTTCACGCCATCGTTTAAATAAGAAAGATCCATCAGCTGCATTAAGTGAGGCAGTTGAGCCTATTGTTTACTATTTAGACAATGGCACACCTGAACCCATTCGTTCTGCATTATTAGATGGGGCAAGGTGGTGGAATCAAGCCTATGAAGCAGCAGGCTATAAAAATGCATTTATAGTAAAAGTATTGCCCGATTCGGCCGACCCTATGGATGTTCGGTTTAACATGATTAACTGGGTGCACAGGTCTACCAGAGGATGGAGTTATGGCGCATCGATTACTGACCCTAGAACAGGCGAAATTATAAAAGGACAGGTAACACTGGGTTCATTAAGGGTTAGACAAGATTACTTGATTTTTACCGGGTTACTTTCTCCTTTTGAAAACGGCAAACCTGTTCCCGAAACCATGAAGGAAGCGGCATTGCAGCGTTTGAGACAATTGGCAGCCCATGAAGTAGGTCATACACTTGGATTACAGCACAACTATGCTTCTAGTGTAAATAACCGTGCATCAGTAATGGATTACCCACATCCAAATGTATTTGTGAATGAAAAAGGCGTTATTGATTTTTCAAAAATATATACCAACGAAATTGGGGAGTGGGACAAAAGAGCCATTGTATATGGCTATAGTGATTTTGGTGTAGGAACTGATGAAAATACTGCATTGAACAATATTTTGGAAGAGAACAGAAAAAGAGGGTTGTTGTTTATAGCTGATGCCGATGCACGCGCTGCCAGCGGATTTCATCCCAATGCACATTTATGGGACAATGGGAAAGATGTTGTTACAGAATTAAATAATGTTTTAGCAGTAAGAGAAAAAGCACTTCAACAATTTTCTGAGAATAATATCCCTAGCAACACACCGATGAGCAAGCTAGAAGATGTGTTAGTGCCTTTGTATAACTATCACCGCTATCAGTTAGAAGCTGCCACAAAATTAATTGGCGGTATTAACTACAACTATAATGTGCGTGGCGATTTACAAAGCAACCCAGAAATATTGGCCAAGCCTATTCAGGAAAAAGCATTAAAGGCTGTATTGCATTGCTTTTCGCCGGATGTACTTACTTTACCTGAAACAATTATTGGGCTTATTCCCCCTCGACCGCCTATGTACTATGGTGTTGGTGAATTATTTTCAAAAAGAACCGGGATGAGTTTTGATGCATTGGCAGCTGCAGAAGCGCTTACTAATTTTCAATTAAGTTTTTTATTTAATGCAGAAAGAGCCAACAGGTTGGTACAATTAAAAGGTAGATCCAATAACATTGGTTGGGATGATGTGCTGGATGAAACCATTAATACTATTTGGAAAGCTGTACCCGAAAAGGGTTTAAAGGGATTGGTACAACAACAAACCCAACAAATGGTTTTAACCTGGTTATTAGGGATGAGCCAAAGTGATCAAAGTAATTACACAGTAAAAAGTATTTGCTTTGATCGTTTACAATCACTTAAAAAGTATGCAGAACAAATGAGTAAAACTGCTAATAATAGATCACATTATATATATACCATTGAACGAATTGAAAAACCAAAAGACATAAGTTTGCCAATTCACAAAGAAATACCACCGGGTGCGCCCATTGGATGTGACTTAGAATAAATTAAAAATCCCCGATAATATTTGTTATCGGGGATTTTTTTATTGTAAAGAAGTTGCAATAAGTTGTTATACCAACATTCTTACCGGCTCTTCTAATAATTGTTTTAATGTTTGAAGGAAAGCGGCACCTGTTGCACCATCTACTACTCTATGATCGCAACTCAAGGTAACTTTCATAACATTACCTGCAACCACTTGACCTTTTTTCACTACAGGTTCTTGAGCAATACCTCCTACGGCTAAAATACAAGAATCGGGTGGGTTAATAATTGCTGTGAACTGATCTATGCCAAACATGCCTAAATTAGAAATGGTGAAAGTACTTCCTTCCCAATCGGCAGGTTGTAATTTTTTGTCTTTAGCTTTTTGCGCGTAATCTTTTACTTCGGCACCAATTTGGCTCAGTGATTTCCCATCAGCAAAACGCACCACTGGCACTAATAAACCTTCATCCACCGCAACTGCAACTCCAATATTAACGTGGTTGTTATAGCGAATAAAATCGCCCATCCAGCTACTGTTTACTTTAGGGTGTTGCTTCAACGCCATTGCTGTTGCTTTTAACACCATGTCGTTAAAGCTAATTTTTACCGGAGCAAGCTCATTCATTTTAGCGCGTGCAGCAATAGCCGCATCCATGTCGATACTCATGGTAAGGAAAAAATGAGGTGCAGTAAATAAGCTTTCGCTTAATCGTTTGGCAATTACTTTACGCATTTGAGAAACCGGCACATCGGTATAACTTACCGTACCCAAAGGAGCGGCAGGAATAACAGGAGCTGCTGCTTTTGCTTCAGTTTTTGCTGCTACAGGAGCCGCGGCAGCATTGGCAGCTGGAGAATGACTGTCCACATCGGTTTTAGTAATTCTTCCGTTATCGCCAGAACCTTTTACATATTTTAAATCAATGCCTTTTTCAGCAGCTAACTTTTTAGCCAATGGAGAAGCTAATATTCTACCTTCGTTTACTACTTCTTCAGCAGCAGGCTGCAAAGCAGGTTGAGCAATTTGTTGAGGCGCGGTTGCTGTTTGCGCAGGAGCTGCAGCAGGAGTATTTCCGCCACTTGCTTTAACCGCAGCAACAATGCTATTTACATCTAAACCTGGCTTACCAATAATGCAAAGCAAATCATTCACTAATATTTTCTCTCCGGCTTTAGCACCTTGGTATAATAAAACACCATCCTTATAACTTTCCAGCTCCATGGTAGCTTTATCAGTTTCAATATCGGCCAACACATCGCCTTTTTTCACCACTTCCCCCACTTTCTTATTCCAAGCTGCAATAACACCTTCTGTCATAGTATCACTTAAGCGAGGCATTAATACCACTTCTTCCATTGCTGCTACGTTAGCAGTAGAAACAGTGCTTGAAGTAGGTGAAACTTCAGTAGTTGTAGGAGGAGTAGAAGTTTCAACAGCTGCGGTGGCAACACCATTAGCATGTTGATTAATTAATGCAGTTACGTCTTCACCTGCATTTCCAAAAATGGCCAACAAATCATTCACTTGTAGCTTTCCGCCAACAGGAGTACCGATGTGCAACAAAACACCATCTTTATAACTTTCAAGTTCCATGGTAGCTTTATCGGTTTCTACTTCAGCCAATAATTCACCCTTTTTTACTTGGTCTCCTACCTTTTTATGCCATGCAGCAATTACACCTTCTGTCATGGTATCACTTAAACGGGGCATTAATATCACTTCAGCCATCTCTATGTATACTTTTATGAGCCGTGAAATTACGGTAAAAATCAACTTATTGGTAGCATAATCCTATGAAAAAAGGTTGGATTTTGACAAATAGTCAAAATCCAACCTTTTTTTTATATAATCGCTAAAAAAATTATTGGCCTTGTGCTAAACTATAGGCTTTTTTCCCTCCCCAAACGTTTAATACTTCGGTTGAGGCAACTTTAAAATCTGTAATCATTAACTTATACAATTCTAATAAATCGGTTTGAGTAACAGGTACTTCTCCAACACTTTCGAACCTACAACGGAACTGATTTACAAGATTTGTGAATACAGATCCGGTAGGCCATACTTGTGTGCCTCTGTTTGATATGGTTACTAATTTAAATAAGCCCATTGTATGTTTCAAGCATTTTTCGGCAATTTGGTTGGGTTGCTCATTGCTTTCAATAAACATATCTACGCCAATTATATACTGTTCATCTTTACCGGCAGTTTCTAACATTGGATTTTTTTCCAATTTAAAATGAGTGGGAGTAACATAATGATTACTTAATATTGGGCGAGGATGATGAATAGGCTGTTTTCCAAAATTGCTGATGATGGCTTGAGCAAATTCGGGAGTGTTGAGGGATTTTGTTGATTTATCACCAAAATCACCGGTATGTAGGCCACTTTCTAAAGTAAATAATAATGCATTTTCAATCATGGCTGATGTTTCCATTAATCCTAAATGGCGTAACATTCCAAACCCGCTCAACAACAATGCAGTTGGATTGGCAATATTTTTTCCAGCTATATCGGGTGCTGTGCCATGCACTGCTTCAAAAATGGAAATATGATCACCAATATTAGCTGATGGGGCAAAGCCCAGTCCACCAACTAAACCAGCACATAAATCACTTACAATATCACCTTGCAAATTAGTAAGAACCACTACATCAAATAAATCGGGGCGGCTAGCCAATTTCATACATAAATCATCTACAATTACATCATCGGCTTTTAATTCGGGGTATTCTTTAGCCACTTCATTAAATACTTCTAAAAAGAGCCCATCGGTGATTTTCATGATGTTAGCCTTATGACCACA
The DNA here is from genome assembly GCA_947452295.1 of Sphingobacteriia bacterium. GTDB lineage: Bacteria > Bacteroidota > Bacteroidia > Chitinophagales > Chitinophagaceae > Sediminibacterium. The sequence goes on along the minus strand of CANGCK010000007.1, from coordinate 33,356 downwards.
GGTAATTCTTTTTGCCCCTTTTTTCTTAGCCATTTCAAAAGCATACTTGATCACTTGTAAGCTACCAGGTCTTGTAATAAATCTGCGACTTAACGCTACATCCTGTGTTAACATGTGCTCTATGCCCCCATAAGTATCTTCAATATTTTCACGAACAATTGTTATGTCAATAGGAATACCCGCTTTACTAAAAACAGTATCTACACCATGGAGGGTTTGAAAAGTTCTTTTATTGGCATACGTATTCCATGTTTTACGTGCAGTTACATTTACACTTTTCACCCCTTTACCTTTAGGTGTTTCCATGGGACCTTTAAACAAAATCCCCAATGATTCAATTGTAGATTGTGCGTCTGGAGTCATTCCATTGCTATACCCTTTGTCAAACACCCACTTACCCATATCAACAAATTCATATTCTAACGGCACTTTAGCAGCATTAAAAATAGATAAAACGGCATCCATTATTTCCGGGCCTATTCCATCACCTTTGGCAACAGCAATTTTTGTCATATACAAGATTTATATGGCGCAAATGTACGAACCGTTGTTAGTATTTGTTTATTCACATTGTGAATTAATCAATTAATTGAACAAAAAATAGCAGATTATTTCCCTAATTTTACTAGCATTAACCTCATAAGTTATGATTTCAAAAATTTCTGCAGGCATAGAAGTAACCGTTGAAACATTTTTTCAATCGGATTATAGTAATCCAATAAAGGGTGAATTTATGTTTGCCTATAGAATTACTATTGAAAATCACAACAAATTTGCTGTAAAATTATTAAGGAGACAATGGTTTATTTTCGACAGTAATGGAGAGAAAAGAGAAGTTGAAGGAGAAGGAGTTGTGGGCGTTCAACCAGTATTACAAGCAGGTGAAAACTACCAATATGTTAGTGGTTGCAGTCTTAAAACCGAAATGGGTAAAATGTGGGGCAGTTATCAAATGGAAAATTTAAACAATAAAGAGTTGTTTACTGTAAAAATTCCTGCTTTTGAATTATTGGCGCCTAGTAAACTAAATTAAGCTATTAATTCTATGGCTTATATTTAGCTTCATTAAACAGACTAACTGGATTCTTTTCCATCAATTCTTTTAAACTTTTTGTATTATTTTTCTTCATCCACTTTTTTACGATTTGCCAACCAATAAACTGACCAATATTTCCAGGAGAGCCCTCCCCTAATTCTTGAGTATGTGGTGCATCGTTTAAATAATCGCGGGTAATTTGTGGATCAGATTTGTATAGTAAATCGTTTTGAATAAACATGCTCCAAATATTTTTTTCATTTTTTATACAGCCCTCTAATTGAGCTTGTGTATAGCCTGTTTTTAAGCTGTCTGCAATATGTGGCAGAAATTGGTCGAGTAAAAACAATCGCTTTCCCAATTCTACCATCTGCTCTACCATTGGCTTGCCGGGTTTGGCTGCCGGATACATATCATCGATTATATTTTTCATTATACTTACCGAAATATAATTTGGCTCAAATCTTCTTGAAACAAAAGCTGGATACAAAGCTTGTCCCTGTTCGCTTTGATAAATAGGATGTTCTTTTCCAAGAAACAACTGTAAACCAACAGCTACCGCATCTTGCGTAAGAATACATCCAAAACTATTGATAGGGCCTATATAAGTAATTAGCTTTTTAGGCAATTTATATTCAGGGAAATAATATTGAATGTATTGAAATCCTTTTTTCACATCATTTTCAATCCATTTTATATCTGCAAAAGTTTTATTGGTGTTATTATAAATTAACTGATAAGAATGGATAAAAGATCGAATATCTGCATCGGCTGTTTGAGGCGTAGATCCTAAAATATTAAATACAAAATCGGATGTAAATCCGGGAAATTTTTGATGCAGCAGCTCCATCGAATGATCGATTTGTAAAGTATCAACATTAAAAAAATCTTTTTCAAATCGCTGGGTAGTGAGATTGATGGTAATACCTGAAACATCAGGTAATTTTCTGCTTTCGGTACAAGAAAACAACACCATAACGGTAAAAATGGAAAAAATAAAACTTTTCATATGCGAATAAACGGAAAGGTTACTTATGATGTTGTTAAAATGCAGAAATTTGTACAATGAAAATTTTTATAGCTCAACAAAACTATCACATTGGCAACTTCGAATATAATACCAATAAGATCATTGAGGCTGTTGAAAAAGCCAAATCGGCCGGCGGCGACCTGATTCTATTCAGTGAAATGAGTGTTTGTGGCTATCCTGCCAGAGATTTTGTGGAATTTGATGATTTTATTGACCAATGCCAAGCTGCTGTTGAAAAAATCAAACAACATGCTGATACGATTGGGGTATTAATAGGTGGTCCGGCAAGAAATACCCTACAAAAAGGCAAGAATCTATTTAATGTTGCCTATTTTTTATATGAACAGGAAATAAAGGCAGAGATACATAAAACGCTGCTACCTACTTACGATGTATTTGATGAATATCGATACTTTGAGCCCGCTTTTGAATGGAAGGTGGTGGAGTTTAAAGGAAAAAAAATAGCGGTAACTATTTGTGAAGATATTTGGAACCTTGGCGACAACCCGCTTTACCGAATTTGCCCGATGGATCAATTGATGCTGCAGCAACCAGATTTAATGCTCAATTTAAGTGCTTCTCCTTTTGATTACACACATGATGAAGATAGAAAGGCAGTGATAAAAGCCAACGTACTTAAATACAAGATTCCTTTATTTTATTGCAATGCAGTGGGTAGTCAAACAGAAATAGTATTTGATGGTGCGTCTTTGGTATTTGATAAAGATGCCAATTTATGCAAAGCGTTGCCCATGTTTGTTGAAGCACTTGAATATGTTGAATTAAATGATAATGGCACTATAAATGGAGCAATTATTGAGACCGCCAGTAGAATGCCCGATAAAGAATTAAACCCATCTGGCTTAGAAGAAGAATTAAACATTGCACAGATATACGATGCACTCATATTGGGCATTAAAGATTATTTTAACAAAATGGGATTCAAAAAAGCCATTCTTGGATCATCGGGCGGAATAGATTCGGCAGTAACCGTTGCATTGGCTTGTGATGCATTAGGAGCAGAAAATGTACGAGCTATTTTAATGCCATCACCCTACTCTACTGAGCATTCTGTTGATGATGCAGTTCAATTAAGTAAGAATTTGAATAATCCATACGAAATCATTAAAATTAACGATGTGTACGAAAGCTTCCTTCACACTTTATCGCCCTTGTTTAACGGATTGCCTTTTTCATTAGCGGAAGAAAATATTCAGAGCCGAAGCAGGGGTAATTTGTTGATGGCCATTGCCAATAAGTTCGGATATATTTTATTGAATACTTCCAACAAAAGTGAATTAGCCACTGGCTATGGCACTTTATATGGTGATATGGCAGGCGGTTTGGGCATATTAGGTGATTGCTATAAAGTACAAGTATATGCGTTGGCGCGATACATCAATCGTAATCAAGAAATCATACCAAGCAATATAATTATCAAAGCACCTAGTGCAGAATTACGTCCTAATCAAAAAGACAGCGACAGCTTACCTGACTATTCGGTGCTTGACAAGATTTTGTTTCAATACATTGAAAAGCGAAAGAGTCCTGCAGATATTAAGGCACAAGGGTTTGATGCTGTCCTGGTAGACAGAACCTTAAAAATGGTGAACAACAATGAATACAAGCGCAATCAATTTTGTCCTATCATACGCGTTTCGCCAAAGGCTTTTGGAGTAGGAAGAAGGATGCCCATTGTAGGGAAGTATTTGAGTTAAGCTGATTTGTTTTTACGCAACAACTCTTTGGAAACAAATTATTTCAATAACAAAAAATCAAGGAACTTTACATTTAACATTCATCGAGCAATACATTACATTAAAGGAAATGCAATATGAGCATAATTGATACTACCTATTTGGCACGTTGTATAGCAACATTAAGCAAAGCTTACCTCTTGCTAAATAAAACGAATATTGAAGATATTGAATATGACTTATACCGTTCTGCTTGTATTAAAGAATATGAAATTATAATAGAACAATCTGGCAAGTTGTTAAGAAAAGTATTAAAGCCTTATTTCCATTCCTCCAGCGAAGTTGATAAACTTTATTTTAAGGATGTTTTCCGTCAGGCAGTTTTACGTAGTTTGATCACTGATGAATCATGTGAAAGATGGCTATTGTATAGAGATAATAGAAATAATACAGCACATGATTACGGCGTAAATTTTTCGGAAGAAACACTTTTACTATTACCTAAGTTTATTACAGATGCTACCGAATTGGCCGAAATTATAAATTCTCAAAATATTGAATAAATGTTGTTAAGGGAAAAAGATAAAGAGCGATTAATTGCTATTTTTAATACTGCCGATATCCCTATTGAAGTATGGGCTTATGGAAGTCGAGTTAAGGGCGGTGCACATGACGGAAGTGATTTAGATTTAGTGGTAAGAAGTGCCGATTTAAGCAAAATTCCCATGGAAACTTATATAGACTTATGCGAGAAAATTAGAGACAGCCAAATCCCAATTTTAGTTGAATTAAGAGATTGGGCAATGCTACCCGAAAGTTTTCATAAAAATATTGCAGCGCATCATGAAGTATTGTATACTTCTTGTCAATCGATATTAAATGAACAAAAAAGCAGCGTATAAAGAAAAAGAACTTTAAAAAAATATGGGTATTATCTTTTTAAGCTATAATAACTTTCTGAATACCCACACTTATTCTTTCTTATGAATTACCAACAAAGGAATATGCGTATGGAATGCTAATTTCTTTGTTCTGCTTTTAATGAATAGTTTTTCAAAAAAAGAATGACGCTTGGGCATAGAGATAATCATTTGCACGTTATGCGTATCTGCAAAATCATTGACGCCATCTACATATTCATCACTTTTAGAAAAGAAATATTCTGGTTTAAAATCTTGCAAAACACTATGCACTGCAAATCCTTCTCCCATTACTTTTGCCGGGTAATTATTTTTAGATTCTTCCATATCTACCTCTAGATTAAACACCAACAGTTTGGCTTTGGTATCATCTATCATTTGTTGGATGATATCTACCGGTATATATTTATCGGCATGATCAAAATCGCAAGCCAACATAATATTTTCTACTTTAACAAAATGTGCCATTGGAGGTATTATAAGTACCGGCACATCAAACGAACTTGCTACCGAAATTGTATTACTGCCAATTAATGTTTCTTCGATAGCGCCACCACCGGTGATACCCATGATGATAAATTCTATTTTTTCTCTTTTTTCAATTTGTTCTAATCCGTTAGAGATTGAGCCATATTCAACAACAGTGTCGATTAACAAATTGGTATTAGGGAATTTTGCAGCTAAATTTTCTTGGAAATGTATAATATTATCTTGCGCAGTGTTTTTATATGAATCTAACTCTAACATTTGTACACCCGGCATTAAAGGATCTAATGCAATAGGTAACTCATATGCATGAAACAATAAAATTCTTTTAGCTTTAACCTGTTGTGCAAAATGCAATGCAAACTCAGCAGCATTAGCAGCGGTAGTAGAAAAATCAGTTGGGATAATGATGGTGTTCATAATATAATATGTTACAACAAAGTTCTTTTGATTAAAGGAAAAAAAATATGACATAAGTCATCTAAAAAGAAAGGTTACTAAAATAAAAAACTCCGCTAAAAGCGGAGTTTTTTAAAAATCTATTAATTACGTTTTACAAATTTTCAATTATGCCGGCAATGCCTTGTCCGCCACCTACACAAGCAGACACCATTCCGTATTTTTTATTAAGGCGCTTCATATCATTTAATAACTGAACTGTTAGTTTACTTCCTGTACATCCGAGGGGATGCCCCAATGCGATTGCCCCTCCATTTATATTTACAATTGCGGGATTAAGTTCAAGTGTTCTAATAACAGCCAATGATTGGGAAGCAAATGCTTCATTTAATTCAATTAAATCAATATCGGACAAATTCATATTTGCTTGCTTCAATACTTTTGGAATTGCAGCAACCGGGCCAATTCCCATAATGCGCGGATGCACTCCTGCAGATGCGCAGTTAACCAAACGTCCTATTGGTTTAATGCCTAATTCTACCACCATTCTTTCACTCATAACTAATACAAAAGAGGCGCCATCACTGGTTTGCGATGAGTTACCAGCGGTTACAGAGCCGGTTACAGAAAAAGCAGGTTTTAATTTGCTTAATCCTTCTACTGTAGTATCGGCGCGCAAACCTTCGTCGGTATCTACTATATAATTTTTAACGGCCTTCTTACCTTTTTCATTTACATAGGTTTCTTCTACTGTTATTGGAAGGATGCCGCTTTTAAAGTATCCGTTTTCAATGGCTACTTTAGCTTTTTGATGCGAGTTAAACGCAAAAATATCCTGGTCTTCTCGAGAAACATTGTACTCTTGTGCCACGGCTTCTGCTGTTAAACCCATGCTTAGATAATAATCAGGTTCATCTTTGGCGATGGCATAAGAAGGTACTGTTTTCCATCCGGCTGTTGGCACTAAGCTCATGCTTTCTGTTCCACCGGCTATAATACATTCGGCCATACCAGTTCGTATTTTGGCGGTAGCCATGGCAATACTTTCTAAACCACTTGCACAATATCTATTAATTGTAATACCGGGCACTTCAATGCCCAATGCTTTTGCTGCAATAATTCTTCCGAATTGCAAACCTTGTTCTGCTTCGGGTACAGCATTTCCAACAATTACATCATCTATACGCTTAACATCTAACTGGGGAATAGCAGCTACTAAACCCTTAATTACTTCGACAGCTAAATCGTCTGGTCTAAAGAACCTAAACCCCCCTCTTTTACTTTTAGCAACAGCAGTTCTATATCCGGCAACTATAAAAGCTTCTTGCATAACATTTAATTTATAATCAAATGTAGTAAAAATGATTAAAAGTTGTTTATGCAACCAAATTTTTTAATTAAAACAACATACCCGTCAGACCATGGTCTGACGGGTATGTGAAAAAATCGGAGTAAATTTGCAAAAAATGTACCCTTGTACCAGTTAATAAGAGATGCTCTATTTTATTTTGATCCCGAAAAAGTGCATCATTTTTCAATGCACTGCCTTAAAATGGCTAATTCTATACCCTTTTCACAACAACTGATTAGAAATGCATTTCAATTTCAATCTAATCAATTAGAAAAAAAGGTATTCGGGTTGAATTTTACCAATCCCATAGGACTAGGAGCAGGATTCGACAAAAATGCCCAATACCTCAACGAACTAGATGCATTAGGTTTTGGTTTTATAGAGATTGGAACTGTTACTCCAAAAGCGCAAAATGGCAATGAAAAACCGCGTTTATTTCGTTTGCCCCATGATAAAGCCCTCATTAATAGGATGGGATTTAATAACAATGGAGTGAATGCTGCTAAAGAAAATTTAGCTCGCTGGAATGATTCAAATACAAATATCTCTCTCAGCAAAATGATTGTTGGAGGAAATATTGGCAAGAATAAAATAACCCCCAACGAAGATGCTTGGCAAGATTATAAAATTTGCTTCAATGAGCTTTTTGACGAAGTTGATTATTTTGTAGTAAATGTTAGTTCTCCCAATACGCCGGGGTTAAGAGCTTTACAAGAAAAAGATGCTTTGAGAAAAATATTTAGCGAACTTCAGAACGACAATATAGGAAAATCTAACCCCAAACCCTTACTTTTAAAAATTGCGCCTGATCTTTCGAATGAACAATTAGACGATATTATTTCATTGGCATTTGAAATCAATTTAAGCGGATTGGTTGTTACGAATACAACTATTGACCGTTCTAATTTAAGCAGCGTATCTTCAAAAAAAAGTGAAGCTATTGGCTTGGGTGGCTTAAGTGGCAAACCGCTATTTAATCGCTCATCGCAGGTATTAGCTTATCTGACTAGGCAAATAGAAAATAATCTCGCTATTATATCTAGCGGTGGGATTTTTACAGGCGAAGATGCAGCAGATAGATTGAATAATGGGGCAGCGTTGGTACAAGTATGGACTGGATTTGTTTATGAAGGGCCTTCTATTGTAAAAAATATTTGTAACTATTTAAGCAATCAGTAACTATTTTTAAACATAATTTTTTAGTATAACCAAATTTACATGGAGCAACTTTTTACCACCGAAAGTTTAATTAGTTTTTTAGTACTTACCCTACTTGAAATTGTTTTAGGTATTGATAATGTGATTTTTGTGAGTATTATTTTGAATAGATTACCCGAACCCTTACAACCGAAAGCAAGGTTTACGTGGATGATTACAGGAATGATAACCAGAACAATATTATTATTCTGTTTAAGTTGGCTTTTATCGCAGAAAGGGATTGCGGTATTTAGTTTATGGGGAAAAGATTTTGATTTAGCCAGCTTGGTAATGCTAGGTGGTGGATTATTTTTAATTTATAAAACTGTAAAAGAAATACATCATAAATTAGAGGGAGAAGAAGAAGTAGCATCAGGTTCAGCTGCAAAAAAAATAAACTTTGGAAATGCTGTAACACAAATTATTCTGATTGATATGGTGTTTAGCTTTGATAGTATTATCACTGCTGGTGGTACTGCCAAACATTTAGAAGTGATGATCAGTGCTGTGGTAGTTGCCATGATTGTAATGTTTTTGTTCAGTCCTTCTATTTCATCATTTATACACAAACACCCAACACTAAAAATGTTGGCTTTGTCTTTTTTAGTAATGATTGGTTTGGTCTTATTGGTAGAAGGCTGGAATGCGGAAGGATCTCATGAACTACATCTAAAGAATTATGTATATTTTGCGATGGCATTTTCATTTAGTGTAGAACTATTGAATATGCGATTAAGAAAGAAATATACCAAGCCTGTAGAATTAAGAGAGCCCGTTTTAGAAGATCTTAATCAAGAATATTCTGACATGGCTAAATAAATATTAAAAAGTAAACCGATAACTACCAAAAATTCCGAAATTTTTGATTTTTTCTGATGCAAGCGGTTGAGGAGCTACGCGCCAAACAAAATCTATTCTAAAAAACTTTAGAATGTTATCAACTCCTGTACCAAGCTCTATATACATTTTATTATTTAATGACTTATACAAATAATTGCCTACAAAATTCACTTGTTTGTTTTTGTCTGATAACCCGGCTACAATACCTTTTATATTCCAAAATTGTCGAAACTTTAGTTTTCGTGTAATCCCTATATAGCGAAATAGCCCATTTCCAACAGTGTGCTCAACATTGAATCCTGAATAACCATCGGCAATATATTCAAATTGATTCATCAAATTAAAAGCAAATTTATTGTAATAGTACAATTCATTTCCAGGCAATATATTTAAAAAAGGATAGGTTGTTGTGCCAAATGTTTTGCCAGCAAACACATTCCAGTATATATTTCCATAAGGTGCAAGGCCTAAATTATGTTTTACAGAAAAGTCGATTTTATGGTAATCGTTCTGGCTATTTAATATCCCTTGAATTGATTTTGAATATTTAAATTCAGCGATAGGGTATTTGCTTCCCAAACTTACTCTATTGAAATTATCTTCTACAAATCTTTCCTGAAAGGCATACCTGAATTTAATGGATGTCTCTACCGAGTGGAATGCATTTTTATTGAAGGATGAAAAATTTGATACACTAGGTAAGTTTAAAAGAGCAGTATAATTTTTATCAGATGCTGTAATTTCGAGGCTCATTCCAGAATTGGTTTCCCTGAAATATTCTATTTTGGTTTCTTTAATAAATTGAAATTTAATGGGAATATCAGGTCTTCTAAATATTGTCGCAAAAAGATTGTCATTTCCCATTTGATCATAATAAGATTGTCTGTTGTCTATATCACTTTTATAACTAAGTGATATATAACTCCAGAACTCTTTATCCAACAAAAATTTTGCTTGTATTTTCCCTTTCATTTTTTCGTCGTCGAGGCCATACGCTGCATATCCAGAAAAATTCCATCGGTCACTAAACCCTTTATTGGTAGCCAAATCAAATCTAAAGCGAGGTCCTTCCCATTTGTTCCCACTTACCCAATAATACCAAGATCCAAACCGAACATTACCAATATCTTTTGTGCCCTTTGCCAAAATTTCTATAGCATCTTTATAAAAAAGATAAGTAGCGTTTTTATTGAGTGTATCTAATACATTATACACTATTTTTTCTGATTTATTTAAGGGCTCGTGTCTTTTCTGCAACCAAAATGAATCTGTAAAATTATTGCTACCGGCCAACAAATCAACCTGAATGTTTTTCTTATTCAGCTGAAGCTTATTTAAAATTAGGTCATTATTTACTAATACATTATTATACGTTGTGGTTTTTCTTCCTTTAAAGCCTAATTTTCCACTACCTAGCGGAGCAATATTTGCAACAAATTTATCTTTGTACAAAAACCAAGTTGTATCATTAATCAACCTAAATTCTTGCAATAATGTAAAATCTTCAACAAAATTTATGTTTGCATCACTTGATGGACGTAAAGTAATTCTATGCAAAGCAAAACTAGAATCATGTACCCAGCAATCTCCAACGAATGTGTTTTCTCCTTTACGGCGTCCGGAGAAAAATAAATGCACCAATCGTTTTCCATTAAGATAAGCGGTGTCTGCTAATTTAAATTTATAATAAAAGTCGGCATTTGTATGGAAGGGGCTAATAAATTGAAGATTAAATACAGGAATAAACCCGTTCATGACATTAATGTTTTGAAAAGCACCGCCTAATTCTTTAATAAAACTTTCATTTTCAATTCCGTTTGTTTTAGTTGCTTTGATTTGTTCATAAATTTTTTCGGGATCTTTTTGATAATAATAATCGGAGAGTGTTTCAGTTAAATAGACCGGCAAAAAGGGTTTAGTTTCTGAACTTGAATCGATATAATTAAAAATAAAATTTAATGGTTTTACAAATCTGTTTTTACCAAGTTTTTCTGGATGAACATTATCTAAATCCATCTCCAACTTATTATAAATTTCATAGGAATAGTTATCCCAGTATTTTTTATCGCTGCGAAATTTATTATTCATGATTTTTTTCCAAAACCACAGTGCTCTGTTATACTTCACTTTAACAACAGCTTCAAAAACAGGAGCTAATACCTCTAATGAAATAGTTAAAAAAGGGGCGTCTTTAATTTCGTTTATTGGTATAGCGACCTTCTGATATCCAACACTATAAACTTCAATTGTATCATATATAGAACAACTGGGAAGCGAGAATTCAAATTTACCGAGTGAATCTGTTAATTGACCCCTACCAGACTTTTTAAATACTACAGAGGCAAATGGAATTTGCTCGTCCGTTTTTTTATCTTTAATCCAACCAGAAAATTTAATTGGCTGGCTTTTACAATTGTTTACTAAAATAATCGAGGAAACGAGAAATAAGATATACTTAAACACACAATTCATCATCGAAAAATTAAAAATCAAAAGGCACTATAGTACTGTTGTAATAGCATCTAAGCAGCTGTATATATTACTATATTTATATCAATTGCTAGTTCAAAGTTGAACTAGCAATTGATATAAGGTTACGAAAATTTAGCAGCTAAGGATGTATTTAAAAATCAAATCCAAGAGAGAAATAATACAATGGTTTACCGGCAAAAATGCCTTTCATTGGCCATGCCGCATCAAACTTTAAGAAGTATCCCATTAATATACTTCTTGCGCCAAATCCATATCCACCTGCAAAGGGGCCTAAACCACCAGCATCAATTCTAACAATTACAGAGGAATTAGGGTCAGAGACAACCATACCAGGACGTTTAATGCCATTGTATTTACCATTCCATGCTGTTCCTAAATCTACAAACTGAACCAATTGCAGATTTCTAAGGAAAGCGTTGTTAACTGGCTTATCGAAAAATGTAGTAAAAACGGGTAACCGGAATTCACTGTTCAAGACAACTGCATTGTTTCCATTAGACGCATTTTGCTGATACCCACGCATATTTACAGCTAGGCTCTGAAAAGCATAAGTTTGATCATTCGCAGGCGTATTGTTATTATTAAACTTAGGCCCTATCCATCCATCAACGCCACCTAAATAATAGATTATTTTTTGAGCACCCCATGAAAAGTCTGCCGATGCCCTTCCCGCCCAAATAAAATTGCGATATATTTTATGGTAATATCTCGCATCTACACCAAAGTTCATTGTAGGTTTTCCATTATTCAATGCTGTTTTAGTGGAGGGTATATTTACATCCATATATGCTTTATACCTTAACCCATTCCATATATTTTGAGTAGGGTTAATGGTATTATCATGTACATATTCGAATCTGGTTAATAAAAATTTAGAGACTGTATCTGGTATTTCCAATGCATAAGGATTTGGTGCCTGGTAAGCATTGTCAAATGATTTGGCTATTCCCCTATCGATTCTTAATCCTACTGTAGCCCTGAAGCTTCTTACTTCATCTATTGCGTACTTGGCATTAACTTGAAATAAATTGGTGATCAATTTATTGGTAATTCGCCAATTAAAAAAGTTGTCAATATTACTTCTAAAATAGGTTACACCCCAGTCTATTTTTCTACGTTGATTTTGAAAAGACATTAATACATCTTTATTGGACAGATTAGTACCTAATCTAAATCCAGCAATAAATTTTATATCCTCAAATAACTCATTCACACCTACTTTGAAATCTAAATTAAGGTCGTTTCCGTTGTTTAATTTTATAGGTCCAGTGCCTCCATTATAAGCCTGGTAGCGATTAATCAAAACATTACCAGATAATCCGGAAGTTACATTGTCGGCACTAAATTTTTTCTTGTAAAGAAACAACTTGCTATTATTCAATGCATTTACCACAGCTTGCTTATTTTCTATGGGCTGAATAGGTTTTATAGTTGAATCGGGTACTTCGTCGGCAAATTCATTTTGAAAGAAATCTTTCGCCTTTTTATTGGCTTCAGCCGCTGTGGGGTTGTAGACTATTGCTTTTCCTTCTTCATTTTTTTTATCTGCCAACATTTTGCGCATATAAGTTGTTGGCTTAGGATTAACATTTCTTTTGTTGAGCGCATTTTCATCAACTTTTAATTTGTACAGAAATTTATAATCCCCTTCACGTCGCAGTTCACTCACCTGCCCATTGTTTCCGGCAATTCTGGTTTCTAACAGCGTGCTTTGATAATTGGTAATTGGGAAAGTATAGGTAGAGTCTTTATAAATTTGGAAATAGCTTACACTATCAGGCTCTTGTTTTTGCCAAGCAATTAAAGTTGAATCTAATTCTTTAGATGAAGGGTTACGTAATAATTCATCACCCACATAATAAAGTGTGTCTAACCCATTTCTTTGAGTGGCAAAAAAACCAGCCCATCTATTTCCAATTCCATTTTCATCAGATACAAATGTAAAATGATTGGTATTGTATTGCATAGGAAATTTAGCATTCCCAAACTTAACATTTGTTAGTTGCGTAATTTGTTTTTCTTTACTGTCATTCAATATGTCAACTAAAAAAATATTATAGTGATACCTGCTAGGCAACACAGTGTCTTTACTGGGGGCATAAGGGCCAGGACGATTAGAAGAGAATATTATACCTGTTCTGTTAGGAAAACTAACTAAGGTTGGGTTTAAATCATCATAAATATCATTGGTGATCTGTGTTAATTTTTCTTCTTCTATTTTATAAGTATAAATATCTGTATGACCATTTTTTACAGCGCTTAATACAAGTGTATTTGCATCAAGCATAAAAGTTGCATCAAGAATTTGATCGAGTCCTTCAATTGTTTGTTTATTTCTTTTATATCGTGCAATAGCATCATAAACAAACATTTTTATTTTTCCAGATTCCCAATAAATCACTAAAATTCTTGATCCCTTTCCGTCCCATGCTAGTATAGGATAGTTGGGATTTACATCACTAACATTGGTTTTAGTTCCACTCCTTAATAATACTTTAGATTCATAAAAATTTTGAAATAATTTTACACTGTATATGCCTTTGTTGTATTCAAGCGCAACATAAGAATTGTTTTTGTTGTTAGGATTTACTTGAAATCTGAAAAAATCTTTTGTTGATACTTCTTCCGAAACACTTAATTGTCCTTTAACTTGATTACGGCGTTGTTTAATGTCTTTTATATATCTGTCTTGCTGGTATTGCATAAAATCTGCCAGCACTTCTTTTAATTTTTTCTTGCAAATTTTAAGACAAGCATTATTAACATTTTTGTATACTCTGGAAAGGTATAAGAGATAGGTAATACTTTCTTTTTTATATTTTTCACCAATATAATTCCAGAATGCCTGACCGGCCAATTGAGGTTGGTCAAAAGCCAATTGGTAAAAGGAGTTGTAGCTTCCTCCAAGTATGGCACTTTTAAGCAAATCGTCTTTTTCAGTGCTCCATTCTTGTCCAACAAATGCAACGTATCCTTCTGTCATCCACTTTGGTAAATCTAAAAATGCCTGATTGCTTGCTAAATCGCCTAAATCATCCCCAAATAATAAATTATCTACCAATGTTTTAGCAATACCCTCTCTAATTTGTGTACGAAAATGGTTATGATCTCCATCAAAATAAACCAATATTTTGTTATTAACGAGTTTCGTATTCCCACCTGGAGTTTGAAGATCGGACCCCAATCCAATATTAGTGCTTTTGTAATCATTGTAACTGTTGTAAACAACAATATTTGCTCTTCTCTGCAGCGCATATTCTACAAAATTTTCTACCGAGCGTAATTCTTCTTCAGCTACTTGCGCTACAAATTTTCCCAGCTCAACACCACCTTGAGAAACGTAAGTATTGAAATGCTGAGACTGGAAAAATTTCCAATCAAATTTTTTATGTTGTAAGCGGTTTTTTCCGAATTCTACAGAATTAACCTGGGCTTTACCCATAAAAGGGGAAAGAAATAAGATAAAAAAAACGATTTTGACGATTCTATTCAATTGCATATCCGAACTTTGGTATTTAAAATTAGTCATTTACGTTTAAACGAAGGTAAAATTAGGAATATGTTAAAAGTTAAGGTATTTACTTTTAGTCCAATTAAGGAAAACACTTATGTTTTATACAATGAACAAAAGAAAGCAATAATTATCGATCCGGGGTGTTATTCTGTTGAAGAACAAGAAATACTGCGAGCATTTATCAGTTCTTTGGATTTAACACCGGTTCAATTATTGAATACCCACTGTCATTTAGACCATGTTTTTGGTAATAAATGGGTGTTTGACACTTATCATACTCCACTTTATATACATCCAGAAGAAGAGGTAATGTTGCAATATGCCCCTATTTCAGGTGAAAAATGGGGTTTGCCTTTTACTAATTACTCCGGACCTATTCATTACTTACAAGAAGGAGATACGATTTGGCTAGAAAATGATGCCCTAAAAGTAATTTTAGCGCCTGGGCATTCACCTGCAAGTCTTTGTTTTTATTGTGAAAAACAACAATTTATTATTGGAGGAGACGTTTTGTTTAGAGAAAGTATTGGAAGAAGTGATTTTCCGGGAGGCAATCTAGCAACTTTATTAAAAAGCATCCGAGAACAGCTATTTACTTTGCCAGATGATGTTGAGGTGTATCCTGGGCATGGAATTAAAACAACCATTGGTTATGAAAAGAGGAATAATTTATTTCTGAGGTAGCATAAGCAATTAAAAGCCCAATAAACGTTTTTGATATGCCGATATGAAAATAGCTCCTAAATTTTTATAGGGGGGGACATAATCATCAAATTTTTCTTTGGCGGTACCACTAAATCTTATGGCTAGATTATTCCATAATTCTGGCCAATTTAGGTTTTTGCCTCTTCTAAGGTAGTCACTGATCACATCTATTAAGCCCTGATTGATGATGCCTGTACCTACTTGTTTTGAAGCAATTATATGTGCTTCGGGACAATTTGCCAACACATCATTCATTTTTTGATAACCTCCGCAACTTCCTAATAGAATGAGTTTAGCGCTTGCGGGAATGTTTTTAATGGTATGATTAAGGTAATAACTATGCCCTCGATGTATGGCAATTGTTGGCGTTAAATTATTATTTTCTAAATAGGTGATCAAACTATCTTGAGAGTGTTCATCTAACTCTAGTGTTTCATCTAAAGGCAAATTAGAGTATATGGTGATGGGTAAACCCTTTACAGAACTTACTTCTACCCAATTAGGCTTATTAACAATTCGCCATTGAGGGTTTCGAAATTTATTTAAAAAAGCATTGAATACAACTACTCCGTCTTTATCCCCATAAAAAAATTGTTGCATGATAATTTTACCATTCAACGAATCGATCAGGTCTTTTGCTGCTAATTCATATATTGGCTTAATTCCCAGTTTGGCAGATAAATCATTTTTATTACCGATTTCTAATGAAAGAAATAAATTATTCAGTAATTCATAAATAGCCACACCCCGCATTTCGTGGATATCATTGCAGCGAATGAGTTCGGATTGGACTTGCTTGAGTATTAACTTTCGCAAATTATTATTGTATATTACTGCATAAGAATCTGCCACATCTACAGCATCTTCTAAAGAACCAGTTTTATCTAAGCCACTTACGAAATTTCTCATTAATATTTCGGCATCAATTTTATCCATTCTACTTAAAAAATCGTCTAACTTATTATACGACGCAGCTATTTTTAAGAACTTTTTATAATAATCATTCTTCAGATTGGCCAGCAATTGATCGGAACGAGCAATTTTCATTCTACTAAAAATTCTTGGATACACACCGCTTACAAAACTTGAAGTGTACATTTCATCTTCCCCTAAAACTGCTAAATAATATAATTCTTCAGGTGATAAACCTTCAATTTTTTTAAATCTTATGGTTTCATTGTTTTCATCATGCAATGCATTAATATCATTTATAAAAAGTTCAACTGCCTTTGATTTAAGTTTTGCTGTTAACACATTTGCCACCATGGGCGTGTCGCCCCAAGCCATTCTTTCGGCATATTGAATACGCGTTTTAACCAATAATTTAAAATATCCAATTGATGTGTCATTTCTTACATAAGGAGTAATAGAATCTATCGGTAAAATTCGTTTGTAGATATTGTCTAAAAAAGGAAAATACATCCGACCTGTTCGTGTAAGTGAAAGTTGTGCAACAAGTTTAATAAATGGATGATTTACTGATTGAATTTTTTTGCCTAATGCGTTTGGTGCAGCTGCATAGGTATAAAGGTCTTCGGGATTTTTAAACCCAGCAACTACAATTAATGAATCGGCATATCTGTTATTAGGATTTTGAGATAAAAGAGACAATATGCGTGAAGGATATTTATCACAAAGCTTTAATAACAACACATCTTTAGATTTAGACATGCCAATATTTTCTTTTAATCCATAATTATCGATAATCAATTGCGCAATTTCAATATTATTCGATTTTATAATAGGCTCAATAGACACACCACTCCATTCAAGATGAAGCGATAAGTCATATGCATTTACCAATTCAGGATATTGTACAGCAGTCATGGATTTGGCGTGATAAGCTTTAATAAAACCCGATAAGATTTCATTAACCCCTCTCAGCCATTTGTATTTTCCGTTATTATCTAAACGATCATTGGTTTCTATATCAATTCGCATTCTAGTAACTTGAATTCTCACTCCATCTATCTCACTTTTACTTAATTTACTATTTTGTAATTTAAGTGAATCGATTTGCGCTAAAGATTTAATGATATATTCATGATGCAACTGCCTCATTGCGGGAATGGTAGGCAATGTTAAATAATCTTGTCCGTAAGAAAAGGTTACGGTCCAAAAAAATACAATAAATACAATTATTGATTTTGATACTTTCATAAACAGGGCAAAAATAGGTTCAAATTTTGGCAAAAAAACAACTCCTTCCATTTAAGGTTAACAATTAGATAATAATACAATTTGTTAAAATTTGTATATTGAAATTAACTTTGTGTAAATTTATTTGAAGATGGAAGGAAATATCAAAAAGATTCTTATTGCAGATGATGAACCTGATATTCTGGAAATCATTAGCTACAACTTACAAAACGAAGGATATCTGGTGTATACCGCAAAGGATGGTAAAGATGCGATAGAGAAAGCCAAACAATATAACCCCGATTTAATTATATTAGATGTGATGATGCCCGGAAAAAATGGGGTAGAAGTTTGTGCAACACTTAGAGCATTACCGGCATTTCAGGAAACATTGATTATATTTTTAACTGCAATGAACGATGAGGCTTCACATATCAAAGGATTAGAAACCGGAGCCGACGATTATATCAATAAACCGATCAGTCCAAAAGTATTGATAAGCCGTGTAAACGCTTTGTTTAGAAGAGTAAGTATTAAAGAAACCGACAAGAGTATTTATGTAGGAAATCTCATCATCGATCCGACGAGCTATTTGGTAAAAATCAACAATACTGAAGTGGTATTGGCCAAAAAAGAGTTTGAATTAATATATTTATTGGCCTCACGCCCAGGCAGGGTGTTTTTACGAAATGAGATACTATCGCAAATTTGGGGAAATGAAGTAATCGTTGGAGACAGAACAATTGACGTGCATATTAGAAAAGTTCGACAGAAATTAGGGATAGATTGTATAACTACTGTAAAAGGGGTTGGTTATAAGTTTGAGGTTTAATGTATCTTAGCTGTACAATGTTTGATACAAAAAATTTTTCCCCGAAACAATTATCCGCATTCTCTGCTTTCATTATAGCAGTACCGGTAACTATTGGTATTCATCTCTTACAACACAATTTTCTTCTTACTTTATCAACGCTTTTCGTTTTATTTACAGGAAATTATTTGTTGATAATCTTTGTATTTGAGTTATTCATCAATCGTAAAATAAAACTCATTTATAAATTTATTTATCAAACCAAGGCTTCTAAAAGAGAAGAGACTTATTACAAGTACATATTACCACAAAAAGGCATAGAAGAGGTTAAAGAAGAAGTTGTTAAATGGGCCGAGCAACAAAGAGCAGAAATAGAAGTACTGAAAAATAATGAGGCTTATAGAAAAGAGTTTCTGCAAAATTTAGCACATGAATTTAAAACGCCCATATTTGCCATTCAGGGTTATGTAGATACGCTATTGGGAGGCGCCATCAACAATGCTGCAGTTAATAAAAAATTTTTGGAGAATGCTGCTAAAAATGTAGATAGAATGGTGCACCTGGTAGAAGATTTAGATGAAATTTCGAGACTAGAAAGTGGCGAACAGCCTCTTGACAAAGAAAATTTTATAATTCAAGATCTCATTAAAGAAGTATTTGAAGCCCTTTCAATAAAAACAGCAGCACGCAATATTAAATGCAACATTAAAAAAGGTTGTGAATATCCGATAAGTGTATTTGCCGACAAAGAAAAAATCAGACAGGTTATGAATAACCTTGTAGAAAATTCTATAAAATATGGAAAACAAGACGGCAATATTGTTGCAAGCATTTATCAAATAGATGGTAAACGCATTTTAATTGAATTTAGTGATGATGGAATGGGTATTGGTGAAGAGCATTTATTAAGAATCTTTGAGCGATTTTACAGAACCGACAAAGGTAGAAGTCGAAATATTGGAGGATCGGGATTGGGCTTATCAATTTGCAAACATATTATAGAAGCACATGGCCAAACCATTCATGTACGTAGTAAACTAGAAGTGGGTACAACAATTGGATTTACTTTAGAAAGCAAAAACGTTAATTAATAGGGATATATCGATATTAATATTACTTTTTTATTTTAGTAGTTATGTAATTTTGATTGAATAAGTCCTTAACCAAAGAACTACCTTAATTTTATAAAAACCTACGTATGGGCATTAAAATATTAGAACGTTTATTCAGGCCAAAAAACATCGTTTTTTATGAATTATTTGAAGATGTAGTAGAGAAATTACACGAAATGGGCATTAAATTGAAGGAGATGGTAAACGAACCAGATGCTAATAAAAGATCTTCCATTCGAGCCCAAATTAAAGACTTAGAAAATAAAAACGACAATAATACACATCAAATATTTACTGAATTAGGAAGAAATTTTATTACCCCATTTGACAGAGAAGATATTCATTATTTAGCCAATGCTTTAGATGATATTGCAGATTATATTTTTGCATCAGCCAAAAAGATGATTTTTTACAATATCAATCCCAATGAAACCGGTATTCAAAAAATGGCTGAATTGATTTTACAGGGGACCATTGAAATTAAGAAAGCAGTGTTTGGATTGAGGAATATGAAAAAGCTTAAAGAAATGACAGAAGCGATGATTAAAATAAACAGCATTGAGAATCAGGCAGATGACGTATTTGATATGAGTATTGAAAAGTTATTTGAACAAGAAAATGATTTTAAAGAAGTAATCAAGAAAAAAGAAGTGTATCAAGCAATGGAAAAGGCAACAGATAAATGTGAAGATGCGGCAAATGCAATTGAATCGATCATTGTAAAATATGCTTGATTTATTGCAATGCTTTGATTGATGCATTTTTAAGATAAACTAAACAAACACCATTAACTAATAAGATATTTTATATTTATGTCTACAATTTTAGTAACAGGCGGTGCCGGATTTATTGGATCGCACACCATTATAGATTTAATCAGCAATGGTTTTGACGTAATTTCTATTGATAATTTTTCGGGGTCTACTCCCCAGGCTTTTGAAGGGATAGAAAAAATTACTGGTAAGAAAGTCAAAAATTATGCGATAGATTTAACCAATTTTGAAGAAACACGTGAAGTATTTAATCAAAATTCAACTATCAAGGGCATTATACATTTTGCTGCATATAAAGCAGTAGGCGAATCGGTTCAATTGCCACTAAAATATTATGAAAACAACCTGTTTGGGCTGATTAATTTATTAAAATGTGCGCAAGAATTTTCAATTCCTCATTTTGTATTTTCTTCATCTTGTACAGTTTATGGGAACCCAGATACTATTCCAGTTACCGAATCTTCTCCTATTAAAACAGCGGAATCGCCATATGGTGCAACCAAACAAATGGGCGAAGTAATTATTAAAGATTTTGCTCAAGCAAGTGGTTCAAATGCCATCTTGTTGCGCTATTTTAATCCAGTTGGGGCTCATCCATCCGGCCATATCGGAGAATTACCTTTAGGTAAACCACAAAATCTTTTCCCAGTAATAACCCAAACCGCTATTGGTAAATTACCAAAGATGATGGTGTATGGGAATGATTACGACACCAGAGATGGAAGCTGCATCAGAGATTTTATACATGTTTCGGATATTGCGCATGCACATACTTTAGCTGTACAATACTTACTTAACAAGAAAAACGAAACCAACTGTGATGTATTTAATTTAGGAACAGGCATTGGCATCACTGTATTAGAAGCCATTGAAACATTTGAGCAAGTGAGTGGGTTGAAACTAAACTATGAAATAGGTTCCCGCAGAGCGGGTGATGTAATAGCCATTTATGCCAATAACAACGCAGCTGTAAACAAGTTGGGATGGAGCATTAATTATACTATTACAGAAATGATGGATACTGCCTGGAAGTGGGAATTAAAGTTACAGGCAATGTCAAATCAACCTAAATAACATTAAATAACATTGGTTCAAAAACCAATGTTTATGTTATTGATTAACCATTTTGGCGGCATTTTCTGCCATTTGTAATGATTCAATAAACTCATCAATATCGCCGCCAATAACTGCATCTAAGTTGTAAGAAGTTAAGCCAATTCGGTGGTCGGTAACTCTTCCCTGTGGCCAGTTATAGGTTCTGATTTTTGCGCTTCTATCTCCGGTACTAACCAAGGTTTTACGCTGGCGTGAAATTTCATCTTCTTGTTTGCGTACTTGTTCTTCATATAGTTTGGTTCGCAACATTGTCATTGCTTTTTCTCTGTTACCCAACTGAGAACGTTCGGTTTGGCAAACTACTACTACACCTGTAGGAATATGGGTTAAGAATACTTTGGTTTCTACTTTATTTACATTTTGTCCGCCAGCACCGCCACTTCGGGCTGTTTCCATTTTTACATCACTTTCTTTCAATTCAAAATCAACCTCTTCGGCTTCTGGCATAACTGCTACTGTGGCAGCAGAAGTGTGCACCCTACCTTGCGTTTCGGTGTTAGGAACACGCTGTACCCGATGAACACCACTTTCAAATTTCAAAGTTCCATACACATCTTCACCACTTACTTCTACCACTACTTCTTTATATCCACCAACTGTACCTTCGCTTTCACTAACTACGGCAGTTTTCCATCCTTTTTTAGCGCAATACCTTAAATACATCCCCAATAAATCACCTGCAAACAAACTAGCTTCGTCGCCACCTGTTCCGGCACGGATTTCTAATATGGCGTTCTTATCATCCTGCGGATCTTTAGGAATCAATAATTTGGTTAATTCTTTTTCTAAGCTATCTTTTTTAATTTCAAGATCGGGCAATTCCATTTTAGCCAATTCCTTCATGTCCTCATCATTGCTATTCAAGGCTTCTTTAGCAAACTGGTAATCTGCCAGTACCTTCATATAGGTTTCATAAGGCTGCACAATTTTTTCGAGAGAACGGTATTCTTTACTATAAAGACCAAACTCTTTTTGATTGTTAATGATTTCGGGGTTGGTAAGCGCCACACCAACCTGATCAAATCGCGCTTTAATCGCTTCAAGCTTATTCAGCATATCCAATTTTTAGGGAGTGCAAAATTACATAAATGAAACCGTTTTCCTTAATTTCAATCAACAGAATCATAATATTATGCGATTTAATCTACTTTTCTTATTGTTTTTTGTAGGCAAACTGGTATTAGCCCAGCAAGCAGATGTATTGATTAAACACGGAAAAATCATCAACGGAACAGGCAATTCGTGGTTTTGGGGTGATATAGCCATTAAAGATGGGAAAATATTAAAAATTGGAACCCGCCTAAACTGTCCTGCCAACCGAGTTATTGATGCCAATGGGTTGATGGTTGCACCTGGTTTTATAGATGTTCACACACATATTGAAAACGATGAAAAGAAAAATCCACTGGCATCTAATTTTATATATGATGGAGTAACTACGGTAATTACCGGCAATTGTGGTTTATCGGAAGTGAATATTGGCAGTTATTTAAACATGATTGATAGCCTTAAATTAAGTGTAAACGTAGCCGCATTAATTGGGCACAATGATGTTCGGAAAGCGGTGATGGGATCAGCCAATAGGCATCCAACTGAAACAGAGCTCCAAGAAATGGAGCTACTTGTTGAAAAAGCCATGAAAGATGGTGCGGTAGGACTATCTACTGGTCTTATTTATATACCGGGCACCTATTCTACCACCAATGAAATTGTGCGGTTGGCAAAAATTGCAGCAAAATACAACGGCGTATATGCCAGCCATATGAGGGATGAAGGTGATGAAATAGTTAATGCCATTGAAGAAACAATAAAAGTAGGTAGAGAAGCCAATATACCTGTTGAAATATCGCATTTTAAGTTAAGTGGTCAACAAAATTGGGGAAGAAGCAGTACAACCATTCCTTTAATTGAGAAAGCAAGGGAGCAAGGCTTAGATGTAACCATTGATCAATATCCGTATACAGCGAGTAGTACTTCATTGAGCACCCTTTTACCTGATTGGGTGTTGGCCGATGGGCAAGACTCTATTAATGCCAGACTAGGCAAACCCTCAATCAGAAAAGAAGTTAAAGGATATATGCTAGCAAAACTGAATAAACGAAAACTAAAAAATTTTAGTTACCCGGTTGTGGCCAGTTATAAACCCGACAGCAGCTTAAACGGCAAAAGTATTGAACAGGTAAACTTAATAAAGGGCAATAAACACACCGCAATAGCTGAGGCAGAAACAATAATACAAATGATGGAGCAAGGGGGTGCAGGTATGGTATTTCATGGCATGAGTGATGAAGATGTGAAAGCTATAATGCGCTACCCGTACAATATGTTTGCTAGTGATGCCAGTATTAGAATATATAAGCAAGGCAACCCGCATCCCAGAGGCTATGGTACCAATGCACGTATATTAGGGAAATACGTAAGGGAAGAAAAAATAATTTCTTTAGAAGAGGCAATTCGTAGAATGACCTCATTGCCCGCTCAAAAATTTCGTTTAAACAACAGAGGATTATTGTATGAAGGATTTGCAGCAGACATCGTTGTTTTTGATGAAAAAACAGTTAAAGATGCCTCTACTTATAACATGCCACATCAATACAGTACCGGCTTTAAATACATATTAGTGAATGGTGAAATTACAGTTGAAAATGGCATTCAGAATAGCAGTAGAAATGGGATAACCATTAAAAATCAACAATCAAAGTAAACAATCAAATAATAAAAAAGGCTGTGTCGAAAAACGATTACAGCCTTTTGTTGTATAGGGATTGTATCAATTTATAGTCTACCGTTTTTAATTTCATCTACTACCCCCGGATCTAATAAGGTAGAAGTATCCCCTAAATTTTCTGTTTCCCCTTCAGCAATTTTCCGTAAAATTCTACGCATAATTTTACCACTTCTGGTTTTTGGCAAACCACTTACAAATTGTATTTTATCGGGTTTGGCAATTGCGCCAATCATTCTTGTAACTGTTTGTAAAATGTCTTTTCTAACAATATCACCGGTACCATGTGTGTTTTGTGCATGGGATCCTTGGTAAATTACATAGGCATAAATTCCTTGCCCTTTTACATCATGCGGGTAACCTACCACAGCGCTTTCTACCACACCGGCATGCATATTAATTGCGTTCTCTACCTCTGCCGTACCAATTCTATGTCCACTTACGTTTAATACATCATCTACTCTACCAGTAATTCTGTAATTGCCGTCTTTATCTCTTAAAGCGCCATCACCTGTAAAATACATATTATCGTAAGTGGCAAAATAGTTGGTTCTACAACGTTCATGATCACCATAAGTGGTTCTTAAAATACCGGGCCAAGGCGCTTTGATACAAAGATTTCCGGCAACAGTTTCCTCACCTTCGGCAACTACTTCTTTGCCATTTTCATCAACCAGAAGCATTTGTACTCCCGGTAATGGCAGCGTAGCCCAGCTTGGTTTAGCAGGTGTAATTCCGGCAAGATTGCTGATTAAAACACCGCCCGTTTCTGTTTGCCACCAGGTATCTACAATTGGGCATTTTTTCTTCCCAACAAATTCATCATACCAATGCCATGCTTCTTCGTTAATTGGTTCACCAACAGTGCCCAATATTTTTAAAGAAGATAAATCTTTGCCTTGCAATGGCCCTAAACCAAATCCCATTAAGCTTCTTATAGCAGTTGGCGCAGTGTATAAAATATTTACTTTGAATTTATCTACAATATCCCAAAAACGACCAGCATCAGGAAATGTAGGAACCCCTTCAAACAATAAAGAAGTAGCACCGGCACTTAATGGACCATATACAATGTAACTATGGCCTGTAATCCAACCTATATCAGCCGTACAAAAATGAATTTGTTCGGGTTGATATTGAAATACGTTTACAAAAGTATAATTTGTATAAACCATATATCCGCCACAAGTATGCACTACTCCTTTTGGCTTACCAGTACTACCAGAAGTGTATAAAATAAATAGCGGGTCTTCGGCATCCATTTCTTCGGCATCAATATAGGATAATCCTTTTTCTTCAACATGTTGTATTTCATCTTCCCACCACACATCTCTACCTTTAATCATAGAAACCGGGGTACGTGTTCGGGTGCATACAATTACACGCTTAATATTTTTGTTGCCAATTAATGCATCGTCAATAACACTTTTAAGAGGGATATCTTTTGCGCCTCTAAAAGCCCCGTCGCAAGTAATAATAAATGAAGCTTGTGCATCTTCTAATCTGTCTGCAATACTTTGCGCCGAAAATCCACCGAAAATCACACTGTGAATTGCTCCTATTCTGGCACAAGCTAATACTGCAATAGCTAGTTGAGGTATCATCCCCATATATATACAAACTCTATCGCCTTTTTTAACGCCGTTATTTTTAAGTACATGAGCAAACTGACAAACTTTTTCATGGAGTTTTTTATAAGAGAGAACTCTACTTTGCTCATCGGGAGAATTGGGCTCCCATATAAGTGCAGGTTGATTGCCCCTTTCTTCTAAATGCCTATCTAAACAATTCTCAGTGATATTTAATTTGGCACCTTTAAACCATTCTACCTTTGGTTCTTTGAAATTCCATTGCAATACATCTTCTTTGCTATTCCATTTTTTCTTCCATACAAAATTATTGGCAACATCTTCCCAAAATGCTGCAGGGTCTTCAATACTTTTCTGATAAGCGACTTTATATTCGTCGAGTGATTTAATTTGATAAGGGTATGACATAGCAATGGTTTTGATCTTATTATAAGCCATTCAGCCAATTACAAAGGCCGAAAATAATCAGCTAATTTACTGAATAAATGCTAATTATTTTTCAACCTTTTTATTTGGGTTAAATCAATTATTCATTAAGTCTACAATTATCTATCATTTTTTTTACTACAGAATTTTGTCTATCCCATTTAATCCCTTATCTTAAATCTCAATTTATTTTAATTAAACAGACGAAATGAATAACAACAACGAAACAAAAGGTATCTGGAAAGTAATTGGTGCATCCTCATTAGGTACACTAATTGAATGGTATGATTTTTATATTTTCGGAAGCCTTGCAGTAGTAATTGCCAATCAATTCTTCCCTAAAACAAATCCTACTGCTGCTTTGCTCTCTACTCTTGCAACTTTTGCAGCTGGCTTCATTGTTAGGCCTTTTGGCGCATTGGTATTTGGAAGATTGGGTGATTTGATTGGACGTAAGTATACTTTTTTACTAACGCTTGTATTAATGGGATTATCTACTTTTTTTATTGGTTGTATTCCAAACTACGAAAGTATTGGATTCTTGGCCCCCATTTTGGTTTTATTGTTACGTTTGATTCAGGGTTTAGCATTAGGTGGTGAATATGGAGGTGCTGCTACCTATGTAGCAGAACATGCGCCAATTAATAGAAGAGGATATTTTACTTCCTGGATACAAACAACAGCAACGTTGGGATTATTTATATCATTGGGGGTGATTCTATTAACCAGAAATTTTCTTGATGCAGACAAAGCTAAGTCTATTGCTAAGTTTAATGATTGGGGATGGAGAATCCCATTCCTTATTTCAAGCTTATTGGTAGTAGTATCTATATACATCCGCATGAAAATGGCAGAATCACCATTATATGCTAAGTTGAAAACCGAAGGCAAAACATCCGTTAATCCATTAAAAGAAAGCTTTGGCCACAAAGCAAATTTAAAAATGGTGTTACTGGCTTTATTTGGTGCTACAATGGGACAAGGCGTTGTATGGTATACAGGTCAGTTTTATGCACAATCTTTTATTGAAAATGTCTGTAAAATTGATTTCGAACAATCTCGTACAATTCTTATTTGGGGGATTTTATTTGCCACGCCATTCTTTGTAGTGTTTGGATCATTAAGTGATAAAATAGGCAGAAAATGGATTATGCTGAGTGGCATGTTCCTTGCGATAATCTCATACAACTATTTATTCAGCAGCATGTACAAAATAGTTGACCCAAAAAATAAGACAGCAATTGCTGGGCAAACAACCGTAAACACTATACTTACTGCCATTCCTAATACTTTAGATTCAACAAGAAAAGAAATTACCAAAACATTTTATACCGATGGCATGTCGATGGTTGTAACTAAAACAGACACATCATATGCTTTAGCAGGTAAGAAAACAATTAAACCTGTTATTACCTCTTCTAAATCAATTTCAAACAGCGATTATTGGAAATTAGTAGGCATTGTGTTTGTACTGATTTTATATGTAACATTGGTATATGGCCCAATTGCTGCATTTTTAGTTGAATTATTTCCTACAAAAATCAGGTATACATCTATGTCGTTACCTTACCATATTGGCAATGGTGTTTTTGGCGGCTTAACGCCTTTTATCGCAACATTGCTTACCACCATTTATATAGACAATAAAATTGTAGGTTTAATGTATCCAATAATTATTGCAGCAATATGTTTATTAATTGGAGCGCTTTATATTAGCAATAAAATAGATCCAGACGTTAATGATTAATTACTTTAAACAATGAAAAATTAGGACAATGAATTCAATAAAAAGATTAGCAGGCATTATTTGGATTATATTAGGCCCATTAGCCATTTACTTCTTATTACAAACAGCAATCAGTGAGATAACCAAAAAACCGGGCATTGATACAATTATTCAATGGGGCGTATTTGTAGTAGTATTTTTTCCTATTGCTATAGGATTTATTTTATTTGGGTTGTATGCACTCCAAGGGCATTATGATCACCTACCGGAAAATTCAAATCAAATAGATGATTATGATTCTAC
Organism: Sphingobacteriia bacterium; assembly: GCA_947452295.1. Classification (GTDB taxonomy): domain Bacteria; phylum Bacteroidota; class Bacteroidia; order Chitinophagales; family Chitinophagaceae; genus Sediminibacterium. The sequence continues at coordinate 4,968 of CANGCK010000007.1, read as the reverse complement.
CGCTATATAGTTAACCAAACAAATTAAAATACCTCTCAACTATTAAGAATATACTAATTATTCGAATACAATGTTGTGAGGTATTTTAATTTCTTATCAGCGTTACTATTCCTTTTCTAATAATTTTATTTCCATTTACATCAAAACATTCTACTACCCATGAGTAACTTTCGAGTGGGGCTTTTATTCCATTGGCAAGTACTCCATCCCATCCTTTTGTTAAATCATTTGTATCGAATATTTTTTCTCCCCATCTATTAAATAACCTGAAACTTTGTAGTGATTTAATATTTATATAGAATGGAATAAACACATCATTGTTGCCATCCCCATTTGGTGTAAATGCTGTTGGTGCATACACTTCAGGTTTTTCTAGCACCCATACTTCTTGTTCATCCTGTATTTCACAACCGCTACTATCGCTTATTAAAATTTTATAATTGATTTTATTGGGAACTGTACTCAAGTAAAGCGCATTAGTTATCTGCTGTGTTGGATTCAGCAATCCGATAGTTGGTGTCCATAAATAATTCACTCCATCATTTGCTGCTACCATGGTAAATTCTTGGCCCTTAGTAGCATATATAATTGGATAAACACTATCTGGTCTACTCACTAATTTTACCTCTAACCGTTTTAATATGGTGTCTTTTAACTGCGGACAATTTAACCCTTCAACAATCATTTGTACATCATATGTATTAGGATTTACAAAAGTATGTTGTGCGTTATACAATGTAGAGGATGACGCATCTCCAAATTCCCATTTCACCAAATTAAATCCTTTATCACCATTGCCTTCAATCGATTGGTTAATAAATGTAACGGGTTTTTCGGCACATAAACTAGAATAAGTAAAGTTTGCTGTTGGCTTACCTATAACAACTATACTAGCAGTTTTAGTTGAAGCAACACAACTACTATCACTAGAAATAGTCAATGCGATGGTATAATTACCCGGACCGTTATAATGATGTATTGGACTATTTAAAGTACTTGTAGTACCATCGCCAAAATCCCAAAGTATATTATTAAATGCAGCGCTACCCCACCCTAAAGTGCTGTTGTTTATGAAGTTAAGATCTGTGCCCATACAAACTGTTGATGGGGCAAAAAAATCAGCTTTAGGTGCACCGAAAATTTTAATACGTTTTTTCAATGTATCGGAGAAACATCCATTTGCATTTTTTACATATAATGACGGATAGTATGTACCATAAACATTGTACTCATGGTTTATTGAAGGTGTTTTGCCGTCAATTCCATCATCGAAGTTCCATAATCTATCTGTAATTGAACTAGTTGGAGATAATGATAAATCATAGAATGATGCTCTTAAAATTCCATTACAAGAAACCGAATCGGAAATCCTATAATTTACCATTGGTCGGGCATAAACAATTTGTTGAGCAGTAGTAGTATCGGCGCAACCATTTTGACTCAAAACAATTAATTTAATCTCATAGGTTGTGTCAGATTCAGTAGCATTATCCGGGAAAGTAAAAATAGGATCAGCTACACTTGCATCATTCAACTTTACTCCATCTAATGGAGAAGCAGCAGTTTTGTTATAAACAGACCATATATATGTTTCTGGGCTTTTAACGAGTGTAAGATTGTTGATGGTTTTTACCAGTCCGCCCTTAGGTACAGCACAATCACTATTGCCTCCATTTAATATAAAAGAAGCTTTGGGTTTCGGATATAGCAATACGTATTTACTCAATGTGTCTTTACATCCTGCTGCAGATGTTACAATCAGTTTTATTTCAAACAGTTCATCGTTTATGTATGAGTTATTTTCTAATTGAAAAACAGGATTAGCACTTACTGTAGATTGTAAAATATTATTAATATACCATTGATAAACTAATCCCACTTTATTGCCAATAGCATTAATATACGAATTGTCGTTGATACGTATTGTTTGAGACTTACAATATTTAATGGTATCATCTGCTATATTATTTAACTTAAATAATGCAGTAGGAGTAGGCAAGGTTTTAACTGTATCAAAAGCAGAAACCGGCCCGCAACCACCTTTGGTATTGTCGGCCACTAACTCAAAAATATAGGTAGTGCCAGATGCAGGTAATACCACGGGTGCAGGATTGGCATCAGTGCTAAATATCACCCCATTTAATTTCCATTGATAAGCATCTGCGTATTTAGAGTTATTCGTGAGGTTAACCGTTAAAGGAGAGCAACCAGAATCGGGGTAAGCAGTCAATTTAGGTTGAGGTAACGGTAATAGTGTAATGGTTTTCTCAAAATAATCATTACAACCGGAAAATGATGCTTTTGCAATTAACCGAACTTTAAAATTAATGGGGTCGGTAGTATTTGGTGGTGAAGTAAAGGTATGGTTAAACTGTGTAGAAGTCGCCGACTTAGTAACTCCATCAACCAGCCATTCATAATCAACCACATCAGCTCCTCCATATGAAGTAGTATTGGTGAAGGTAGCGTTTGCCGACAAACCACAATAAACCGTATCCGGAACAGTAAATCTTGGCTTTGGCGTCTCCTCTACTTTTAATGATTTAATGATTGTATCAGTGCAACCAAAGCTATTAAATGCTACCAACTTTACTTTATACGAACCTGGCTGTGAAATAGTATAATTAATAATAAGTCCGGAACGTTTTCCATCTGGTATTTCAACACCTGCCTCATTAAGGAAATACCAGTTTGCAGTGGTATAATCCGGTGAATTAGTTGTTCCAACAAACGTAAACGGAGCACAATTATATGTACCTGAATTATTTGTAAAATCAGCTATAGGAGAAGGGTTGATTGTTACAACAAGAGATGTGTCTTTCTGACAAGTACTTCCAGGATTGATTTTATCAACTGTTAATTTGATGGTATAAGTACCAGGGAATAAATATTTATGTGTAGGGTGTACAACATTTATTACCTCAGGTGATCCATCCCCAAAATTCCAGGTATATTGAATATCGGAATCATAGGTAGATAAATTGGTGATGCGGACACTATCTTTTTGACAATACGCTGTTGAGTCGGTCTTGAATGATGCAACTGGGGTAGGATAAATAGTAACCGAAGCATATGAAGTAGTGTCTGCACATCCATCGTTGGTGCCCCGTAGTTTAATGGTGAAGGTGCCAGAAGTGGTATACCAATGTTTAATGGTATCTATACTCTTTGTGGTAGTATAGTTAGGAGTACCGTCGCCAAAATCAACCACATATTTAGTCCCACCTGATGAAGTATTCCGCATAATAACTTCCTGAGGGGTACAGCCGTAGGTGCCAGGGCCATCCACCACAATTTTAGGGAATACTGTGTTGGAATATACTAAAATTGGAACGGCAAAGCTATCTACACCACATTCATTAAAGGCATAAATCTTTACATTGAAAGTATCGGTTACGTCTGTTATGAACTTATGATAGATTCTTTTGAACTTATCAGGAGAACTAACTAAAAGCGTATCTCTTTTGCCATCATCCCAGTCCCATATAAAATAAATCGGTTCACTACCCTTAGAAATATTCCTGAAGCCCAATGGTATGGAGGAGCAAGTAACAGTGGTATCGGGCTGGAACAATGCATTAGGTAATGATTTGATTAATACAGAATCTTTAATGATTAGTGTATCACAAACTGTCATTACTTTTAAGGTGATATAATAAGTAGTATCCTTGTAATTAATGTTATCCGGATTAAACAAAATACTATCCGGTTGAACAAGCGTAGAAATTGGTAAGCCGTTGCCAAAATTCCATTCATATTTAGTTCCGTTCAGTACATTAACCGGTGTAGTGGTGTTTTTAAAATAAATTTTATAAGGCCCGCAAACAGAATCAGTGCTTTTGGTAAAACCGGGTATTGGTTTTTGAACGGTGTAAAGGGTTATAGAACTGGTATCATCTTTACAACCATACGCACTCTTAGCAATCAGCGTAATAACAACCGTATCCGCAGGGTTAAGAATGGCATGATTAGGTACAGCTAATCCTGTTCCAATTAACATGCCGTCTGCAAACCATTTATATTGCGCTTCATTGTTTGCTTCGGTATATCGAATTACATTAAGATGATTTTTTAGGATGAACGGCGCACATGCAATGGTAGTATCGGTAGTAAATTCAGATTTAGCATCCGGTCTAACTACAACATTTACATTAAAGGAATTGCCTACACAATTACCCACATCTCCGGATTTTGGTGTTACGGCATACTGAACAAGCTGTGAAACTTGCGTAACATTTTGAAGTGAGCCACTGATGTTTCCAACTCCTGTTAATTGATTTTGTTCGCCATTCACATTCGGGTTATCCGTAAACGTCCAGGTATACGTTGTTGCATTTGGAACAATTGTAGTTGGCTGATCATTAAACGGAATTACAGAGAATGTTCCATTATTACAAATGGTATCTGCATGTAAACCAATTTCAGGAGTAGGATTAATTGCAACTTTAACTGTAAATGAATCTCCCTTACATTTTCCGCCAACAGAAGGTTGTACCCTGTAATAAAGCGTGTCTTGTTGATTGGTTTTGTTACGTAAGGTATCGCTGATAGAATCTCTTAAAGCAATAACCTGTTCATACCCACTGATTTTTATATTTGAAATCACGTTCCAGGTATAGGTTGTTCCAACTGGTACGATATCTCCCCTAAATAAATTCTCCGGCTTAATTTTAAAGGAACTATTGCTACAAATGGTGGTGATGGTGTCTGAAATTTCGGGGGTGGGACTCACCGCTATGCGTACATCAAACGTATCACTCACACAATGACCCAACTCGCCTGACTCCGCTACTACCCTGTATTTTACCTCTTTAAGTACATTGGTATTATTCGTTAATGTACCCTTTATCGTGTCTTTACCAATTAGTTCATTCCCCTCTCCATCTACAGCTACATCGTCAATGTACCACCACCTATACTTCGTCCCTACAGGCACTATCGTGTCGCCATTATTCTTCGGCACTATAC
>CANGCK010000006.1 GCA_947452295.1 Sphingobacteriia bacterium | reverse complement strand
GCGTATTGTACCCGTAGAAGATGAAGACATTTCTAAGGAATTAGAAAAGCAATACAAAAAAATGGGTATCGAAATTATGACCAACGCTTCTGTTGAGTCTGTAGATACAGCTGGTGCCGGTGTAAAAGCCTCTGTAAAAAAACAAGATGGTTCTACTATTGTATTGGAAGCAGATGTGGTGCTAAGTGCTGTAGGTGTAGTAGCTAATATTGAAAATATAGGATTAGAAGAAAACGGTATTAAAACCGAAAAAGGTAAAATTATTGTCGATAAATACCAACAAACTTCTGTTGCAGGTATATATGCAATTGGTGATTGTTCTCCAGGGCAAGCTTTAGCCCATGTGGCAGCCAAAGAGGGAATCAATGCAGCTGAACATATTGGCTACAACGAAAAAAGATTACATCATTTGCCCGATGTAATGGATTACAATAATATTCCAGGTTGCACTTACTGTACACCCGAAATTGCAAGTGTTGGTTATACCGAAAAAGCAGCCAAAGAAGCAGGCTACGAAATTAAAGTTGGTAAATTTCCATTCGTGGCCAGCGGTAAAGCAAGTGCTGCCGGCGCTACAGATGGATTTGTAAAAGTAATATATGACGCTAAATACGGTGAATTCTTAGGTTGCCATATGATCGGAACCAATGTAACAGAAATGATTGCGGAAGCTGTAGTTGCCCGGAAATTAGAAACCACAGCCCACGAAATATTAAATGCTGTGCATCCGCACCCTACAATGAGCGAAGGCTTAAAAGAAGCCACAGCAGCTGCTTATGGCGAAGCAATTGACATTTAAATATTTTTTATTTTTCTATAAAAAGAGAGACTAGTAAATTACCATTAGTCTCTCTTTTTATTTGACAACGCCAGGATGGCCACTGTAATTTAAACATTAAACAATCTCATACAAATTTTGGTAGGCATATTTACCTTGTTCATGATTATACGAGGTGTATGAATTTTTTTATCGTTGAAATACTTTTTTTAACAACTCACTTGTTCTTGCAGCCGGATTCTTTCGAATCTCTTTTTCTTCAATAGATATTTGTTTATAAATACCTTTAAGTGATTGCTCTGTTACGTAACCCACTAAGTCGGGATTAATTTTTTTTAAACTCAATGAATTATAAGTAGTTATCAGTGTATTCCAATATTTAGTGGCATCTGTTTTTTGTAAAGATTTTTCAATGGAAGGTTTAAATGCATTAGTCAGTGAAGCACTTGTTTTCTGTTGTAAATAAGTGGTTGCTGCAGAATCATTGCCTTTTAAAATTCCTATTGCGTCAGTTAAAGTCATTTCTTTTATGGCAGCAGTGAAAATGGGTGCTGCACTTTTACATGCATCTTCTGCAGCTCTATTCAGAGATAGAATTGCGTCATCAACTTGTTTTCCCATTCCTATATTTCTAAGTGTGTTCTCCACTTTTTTTGCATCAGGAGGTAATAATATTTTTAAAGCTGCATTGGCAAAAAAACCATCTGGCTTTGAAATAAGCATTGCCCCCTTTTGTGCACCTATTGTTAACGCTTCTTTCAATCCGTTACCAATATCTGTAGAATTTAAACTACTTGTTGTTGGACCCGATAAAATATCAGACAGCTTCACCGTTTTTTTTGTACTATCAGTGGCTGTTTTCGCTTTTTTTAGTAGATCATTTAATCCTTGTGCATGCATTGACGTAAATCCAATGAATAATAAACAAAGGATTGCTGCAATTTTCTTCATATATATGTTTTTAATTAGTTTAATTGTTCAATAATGATAGTTAAAGCTTATTTGTTTTTTTTGTTGGTAATGAACAAATCATTCAAGCATCAATTCATGCTAAACTATGCATCATTTTGTAATAATTACAAGATTGTAATTATATTAACAAATTATAAAGTAGCTGTAGTGTTCTTTTCGCTGAGTTTCCAAATCGCTATTCCCAGTAGAATAATGCCTAAACCATATAATGTTACTAAAGGTCGCAACGAAATCCCAAAATAGATAATCCATGCATTGATTACTAAAAAAATGATGGGCACAATAGGGTAGAATGGTGTTTTGTAGCCTTGTATTTTATTGGGCATTTTTTTTCGTACAATAAATATCCCGGCTACTGCCATTGATGTGCAGATGCTTGTTAAAAATCCAACTAAGTCGATAACAAATTGAAGTTTGTTAACCCATATCAACATTAGTGCAAGTGCGCTTTGCGTATAAACAGCATAATAGGGTATCCCATGCTTATTGGTTTTTGCCAACTTTTTTAACGCATTCAATTCTGCTCCAACTGTAGCTGTAACCCTTGGGCCAGAAAATGTCATAGAACTAGCACTACTTATCAGTGTAATACAAATACATATACTCATTATTAGTGCACCCTTTTTGCCAAATAAATAATCCGCAGCAATAAAACCCACATTAATATTTCCCTTTAATGCATGAATGGGTGCGGCTAACATAAAAGCATAATTCAGCATTAAATACAGTGCTGTAACTAATAATGTACCTACAAGTAATGCAATGGGTAAATTCTTTTCCGGCTTTTTAATTTCTCCGGCTATATACGCTGCAGCATTCCATCCGGTATACGCATATAATACCCAATATAAATTCACTGCAAATTCTCCTGATCCTGTAATGTCTTTTACAACTGTTTTATTTAGTGTCAATACAGGGTAGGGCTGTGTAGTTAACAAAAATGAAGAAGCTACAATGAATAATACAATAAGTATGTTTAATAAAGTAGCATATTGTTGAAATAAGCTGCTTACTTTGCTTTTCCCTGCATGAAGTACAGTTAAAATTGAAAGAATAATGGTGGCAATAATTACAGGAGGTGTTTGCGGAAAAAATCCTTGGGCATAATTGCCTATTGCAAGACATACTAATGCAACGGGTGCAGCAAATCCTGCCAATGTAGAAATCCATCCCGCCAGAAATCCATACAATGGGCCATATAATCTGCTTAAAAAATTCATTTCACCTCCATTATTAGGAAGGGCTACTGCTAATTCAGCATATACCAATGCGCCACATAATGCTATTATTCCACCAACTGTCCATAGCATTAAAATGGTAAAGCTGTTTTGAAAACTTACCAGTTGAAATCCCAAACTAGTATATACCCCGCTGCCAATCATATTCGCTATAACCAAGGCCATTGCTGTATAAACCGATAGATGCCTTTTTGAAGTCATACAGTTATAATGCGTGTTTTACTACGGCTGTTCTTAGGTGCACTAATTTTTCTAACAAAGCTGGTAACAAATGCAAAGGCAACATATTGGCACCATCACTTTTTGCAATAGATGGGTTAGGATGTGTTTCAATAAATAATCCATTTGCACCGGTTGCTATAGCTGCTTTGGCTATTGTTCCAATCATTTGTGGGTTACCTCCGGTTATACCACTTGTTTGATTAGGCTGTTGAAGTGAATGCGTACAATCCATTATCACAGGTACTCCATGTTCCGCCATCGTAGGAATATTTCTATAATCTACAATTAAATCCTGATAGCCAAATGTATTACCCCTCTCGGTAAGCATTACTTTATTATTGCCTGCTTTTTGAATTTTATCAACTGCAAAACGCATCGATTCACCACTTAAAAACTGCCCTTTTTTTACGTTTACAATTTTATTGGTTGCAGCAGCTGCTACCAATAAATCTGTCTGCCTACATAAAAATGCCGGAATTTGTAAAATATCTATATATGGCGCAGCCATTGCAGCTTCCTCGTGCGCATGAATATCCGATGTTGTAGGTAACCCATAAGTAAGCCCCACTTTTTTAATTAATGACAATCCATTATCATCTCCAATACCTGTAAATGAGCTGGCACTTGTTCTGTTGGCCTTTCTGTAACTAGCTTTAAATACATAAGGAATCTCTAATCGTTTACATACGGCTGAAACCGTATCGGCTATTTCCATTACTATTTCTTCACTCTCAACAACGCAAGGACCAGCAATTAAAAAAAAAGCATCAGGATTGTATGATTGTGCATTAAATAAATCTTCTAAATAAGCAGGTAACATAAGTGAAAATTAACAATTCAAAAGTAAAAATTAAAAAGAACAAGTTCAAAAGTCAAAACTCATCAACTATTATCAAAAATAGCCATTTTATGCTACCATTTTCCATTCTTCAATTATTAATCATCATCACTTGTTTTTTTGTTTCTTTGTAATATAAATGTGTGATTATGCCAAACAGAAAAGATAAAATATTAGTTATAGGTGCATCTGGACAAATAGGAGTTGAATTAACCTTAGCATTACGTAAACAATATGGAAATAATAATGTAGTGGCGTCTGATTTAAGAGAAGAAAATCCATTGCTAAAAGGCTCTGGTCCTTATGTGAGTTTAGATGTGATGAATAAGGAAATGTTGCATGTGCAAGTTATTCGTCAGAATATTACGCAGATTTATTTATTGGCTGCAATTTTATCGGCTACTGGTGAAAAAAATCCCAATCTTGCCTGGCACTTGAATATGCAGGGGCTATTAAATGTATTAGATATTGCTCGAGAAGAAAAATTACATAAAGTATATTGGCCTAGCAGTATTGCTGTATTTGGGCCAACTTCGCCTAAAATGAATTGCCCACAAAAAACGGTGATTGAACCTACTACTGTATATGGTATCAGTAAATATGCCGGGGAGTTTTGGTGCAATTATTATCACCAACGTTTTGGAGTTGATGTGAGAAGCATTCGTTATCCGGGGTTAATTAGTTATAAATCGGCACCTGGGGGCGGTACTACAGATTATGCTGTTGAAATTTATACCGAAGCCATTGAACATAAAAAGTACAATTGTTTTTTGTCTGAAGATACCTATTTGCCAATGATGTATATGCCCGATGCTATTAGGGCTACACTTGAACTAATGCATGCGCCTGCTAGCCAAATAACAGTTCGCACTTCTTACAATGTTGCCGGCATGAGCTTCTCTCCTAAAGAAATTGCAGCCAGTATTCAAGCTCATATTCCCGATTTTTCAATTAATTATAAGCCCGATTACCGCCAAGAAATTGCCAACAGTTGGCCTCAAAGCATTGATGATACCTATGCAAAAAACGATTGGGGCTGGAAGCCCCAATACGATTTATTTAAAATGACAACAGATATGTTAACCAATCTGGCTCCTTAAAAGCGGATACCTATACCAAGGTTAATTCCTCTTATACCAGCCCAGGGTCCATCACTCTTAATTTGTGCGCCATTGGCATTTACAGTAGTAGTGAACTTTAATGGTGTAGTTCTTAGTCCAGTTAAATTTGCCCTAAGCGCATCTTGCTCTAGTGTACTTAGCGGAGTAGCAGTGGTAAAACTAAGATCCCCGCTACTTTTACCATAATGACCACCAATGATTTGAAAATCTAGCACAACTTTGGTGGCAATATGTACCTGGTATCCAATCATAACACCAGGACTAGCAGATGTTACCTTTCCATTCAATATAACTTCTTTAGTGGCAGCCAATGATGTGCCTTTGTTTATTGTATACCTCATTGGCATGGTTACATCAAAAGTGGCAAACCTGAAGTATGGGGCAACATAAAATCCCCGCATCTTTCTTAGTCCTAAATAAATTCTTGCTTCAGGAGTAATTGCAGTATTGCCCATTTCAAATTTAGAAAAGTCAATGTCGTCACTTACTTTTTTGCCAATCACCAAATCCTGAAATGGCAATGACCCCTTGTTCATTTTTCTATAACTCAATGAAAACGATATGTTTTTAAAAACATGCCGTTCAAAAGTAAAATTGTAATTTTTAAATGCCATCGATGCAACATTCCATTTAATAATGTTTTTACCGCCTATCAAACGCTGTGATTGCGCTAAAAAGGGAATACAAACTAGGAATACCATTAGTTTTTTCATGTGTTTGTTTTTTGGGTCTTATGAAACTTGCTCATATTCAGGTAGCTTGAAAAACTAATGTTATGGCTTATTTCATAGTTATTGGAGGTGTTTTAATTGTCAACTAAGTCTTGTATTGTTCGGTTTTCTAAAACTTTTAAAGTACTATCTCTTACTTCAATCATAATTTTGTTTAAACCGCATTTCTTCTCATTACAATCCGCACATTTTTTATAAAAATTTAAACTAACGCAAGGTAGGAGTGCAATAGGCCCTTCTATTAATCTCATGATGGTAGCTAATTTCACTGTTGCCGGTTCTTGTTCAAAAAAATAACCCCCGCCTTTCCCTTTTTTACTATTTAAAATCCCTGCTTTTTTTAATTCTAATAAAATAGATTCCAAAAATTTTATAGGAATTTTTTTCTTTTCAGCAATATCTGCTATTAAAATAGGTCCAGTTTGATGCAACTCTGCCATATATGTAAGTGCTTTTAAGGCATATTGCGTTTTCTTTGCTAACATAACAACTTAATTATGTAATTTTTTTTGAAATTTATAGTCCTAATACTTCTTTCATGCCAAATATGCCTTTATGCGTATGCGCATATTCTGCAGCTTTTACAGCACCTCCCGCAAATCCAATTCTGTTGTGCGCTGTATGAATAATCTCTATATCATCTATTGCCGAATTATATTTAACATGATGCGTGCCAGGTGCAGGGTCCACTCTTTCAGAAATAATGCTCAATTCTTCACTGCCTTCTATTGAACCCTTATTAATCCATCCTGATTTTCTGTTGATCCTTTCTAATACCTGTTCTGCTAATGTAATAGCTGTTCCACTGGGTGCATCTTTTTTTTCGGTGTGGTGGATTTCTTTCATCGAAACATCGTATTCCCCATAATTGTTCATCAACGCTGCCAAATGCTTGTTAACCTCAAAAAACAAATTAACTCCAATGCTGTAATTGCTGGCATACACCAAAGTACCTTGGTACAATTCGCAAAATGCTTTAACATTTTCCCACTCACTAAGCCATCCGGTAGATCCACTAACAACTGGTATGCCACATTCAATACATTTTTTGATATTGTCAACCGCACTGTGCGGGCCAGTAAACTCAATGGCAACATCGGCTTGACGAACATTTTCTGCAGTAAATTCATGCACGTTATTGATGTCTATTTTTAACACAATTTCATGCCCTTTTTCAACCGCAATCGATTCAATGGCTTTGCCCATCTTACCATACCCAATTAATGCAATTCTCATAAAACGTAAAAATTATACAATAAAAATTTAAAAATAAATTAAAAAATAAAATCGCTGCTAACTGTGCCATGGATATTTTTCAAACATTCCTCCAACAAAGACACTGCATTCCCCGGCTATCTACCTATATTTTTGGGTTTTCTGGCAGGATCTTTTAAACTGAAACTCATTGTTAAAACCGGACTTTTAGTAAATGCATTAATTTGAGGATGAATTTGAAGACTTAAGTCGTTGCTCACATTAAAATGCTTTAAATGGCCAAAAACGGTGGCATCAACTACTTGCAATCCCCATGCTAATACAAACCATAAAATCGAATAGTCTCTGTTTCTTCTAAAGGTATTTCTATAGTTCTGTAATGAACTAATGCTTAAACTGGTTAATTCTGGATCTATAGCTGCAATATCGCTACTATCTCCTCGCTGTGCTTTAAATCTTGCTTCGAATGCAAACTTTGTTTTTTTATAATAACTGTTGTTGTATAAATAGGCAACGGTTGGAATAGCAATAACGCCATACGCTAGCGGTATTTTCCAATATTCTCTATTGTAAGCTTGGCCCCATCCGGGAATTAAGGCAGATCTTCTGGTAGCTTTTTGAGGGATATGATTGGCCAGCCAAATTGAATCTTTTTGTTGTTTATTCAATCCAGAATTGGCCAACTTAACTTGTTTGTTTGTTGGAATTACAGAACTGTCGGTTGTCAACTTTTCATTTCCTGTATTTTGTGCTAATAATGAATGTATTCCACTGTTGTACAATAAAATCAATACTAAAAGTGTCTTTAAATTCCGTTGCATTAGCTCACCGTTACATTCATTAAATCCAATATTTTATTCAACTCATCCAATGAATAGTATTCTATATTAATACTCCCGTACCCTTTTTTGTTATGTGTCATTTTTATTTTAGTGCCAAAATGAGTAGCTAGTTGTTTTTCTACTTTTTGGTATGCAGGAGGTAAATCTGATTTTACTGCAGTTGAACTACCTGCACCTTGCTTATCGGATTTATACAATTTTCTTACTAATTCTTCTGTCTGTCTAACACTAAGTTCACGTTGCTGAATCTCTTTAAATACATACAATTGCTTATCTACAGTATCTATATTAACCAAGGCTCTTGCATGCCCCATCGATAAGGTATTGTTTCTAACGGCCGATAATATATCTGGGGGCAGTTTTAGTAATCGTATATAATTGGTAACAGTACTTCTTTCTTTACCCATGCGCTCTGCAACTTGTTCTTGGGTATAATTCAGCTCCTCCATCATTCGTTTAAAGCTCAATGCTGTTTCAATAGCATTTAAGTTCTCACGCTGAATATTTTCCAATAAAGCCAACTCCAATAGCTGTTGGTCATTCGCTTGTCTTACATAGGCAGGTACATCTACCAACCCAGCTAATTTCGATGCCCTGAATCTTCTCTCTCCGGCAATTAATTGGTATTTACCAGATGGAAGTCTACTTACTGTTAATGGCTGAATAATATCATGTAATTTGATGGAAATAGACAATTCTTGTAAAGCCTTTTCATCAAAATCTCTCCTTGGTTGTTTGGGGTTTACTTGTATATCGCTCAACGGGATTCTACTAGTAGTGGTAACCTTATCTACCACCTCTGTTTTAAGTCCCCCATCTTTTGTTTTTAAATCTGCATCTATATTTTGAAGAAGGGAACGCAATCCCTTTCCAATCATCTCTTTACCTTGCTTAGGGTTGTTATTTTGCTTCGATGTACTCATAAATTACTCAATTATTCGCTCTTCGTTAGATATTTTAGTCATTCCGTTTTTCTGTAAAATTTCCTTCGTAAGGTTTAAATAATTCACTGTTCCCTTGCTTTCCGCATCAAAAAGTATTACAGGTTTACCCACACTAGGTGCTTCACTTAAACGGGTATTTCTATGAACAATGGTATCAAAAACCATCTCATCAAAATGCCTTCTTACCTCGCTAACTACCTGATTGCACAATCTTAAACGGCCATCATACATGGTCATTAAAATTCCTTCAATTTGCAATTCAGGGTTTAATCTGCTTTGTACAATTTTAATGGTATTTAATAGTTTACCCAATCCTTCTAATGCAAAAAATTCACATTGTACAGGTATCATAACACTATCAGATGCCACCAGCGAATTCACTGTAATTAAACCTAATGATGGCGAACAATCGATAATGATAAAATCATATTTATCTTTAACAGGGTCTAATATGTTTTTCATTACATTTTCCCTGTTAGGATAGCTAATCATTTCTAGCTCTGCACCCACTAAATCTATATGTGAAGGCATTACATCTAAATTAGGGATCTCGCTTTTAAGAATAACCTCTTCGGCTGTAACATTATTCACCATACAGTCGTATAAACTATTGGTAATGTTATGCAGGTCAAAACCTACACCAGTTGTACTGTTTGCCTGGGGATCGGCGTCTACCAATAATGTCTTAAATTCAAGTACAGCCAAACTAGCGGCTACATTTATTGCAGTGGTGGTTTTTCCCACTCCTCCCTTCTGATTGGCTACTCCAATTACTCTTCCCATAATTATAGTTGCTTAACGCTTTTTTGCAAGCCTCCAAAATTACGTTATCGGTAACAGCTATCAAACATTATTTGAGGAAGCAACCTAATAATTCAAGTTAAGTTTTCAACATTACCCAACCTAAAGCCTAATTTTGACGTTTATTACACAGATTTTACCCTAATATTTAATTTTTTAATATTGTGTTATGCGGAATTCCGGTTTTTTTTGGGTGATTGCTATCATCATTTTTTTGTTAGATTATTATGTTTTTCAAGCTGTTAAAGTAGTATCCCAGCCTTTATCAGATAAAAGCAGGTTATTCATTAACTACAGTTATTGGTTAATTTCTGCACTTACACTGGCTACCTTGCTTCTTTTCCCTTATTTACAGTTTTTACAAACTTCTAAAATGTTTAGAAACTATGTATTCTCAATTATAGTTGGGTTGTTTTTTGCCAAGTTAATAGGCTCTTTGATTTTTTTTACGGATGATATTAGAAGAACGATTCCCTGGTTGCTTAGTAAAGCGTTGAATAATAATAAGTTCAGCCTTACTCCGGATGGCCAGTTACTCTCTCGCTCTGCCTTTTTAAGTTGGTTGGGAATTGGCCTGGGTGGGAGCTTATTTGGTACCCTTTTGGTTGGATTTAATAATAAATACAACTATAAAGTAAAGAAACATACTTTATTTTTCCCTAATTTACCCAATGCCTTTCATGGTTTTAAATTAATTCATATAAGTGATATCCATAGTGGTAGTTTACAAGATCCAATTGCTGTTAATAAAGGGATTGATTTGATTCTTCAACAAAATGCCGATCTTATTCTCTTTACCGGAGATCTGGTAAATGACAGAGCCGATGAAATGGACGATTATCAAGCTGTTTTTGGGAGATTAACAGCTCCAATGGGTGTTTTTAGTACGCTTGGAAATCACGATTATGGCGATTATGTTTCATGGCCAACTCAGGAAGCCAAAGTAAACAACTTAGAAAACCTTAAATCGGTACATGCTAATATGGGATGGCGTTTGTTGATGAATGAACACCAGATTTTAGAAAAAGATGGCGAAAAAATTGCTTTACTCGGTATTGAAAACTGGGGCGCTAAAGGTAGATTTCCCAAATATGGCAAAATGAACCTTGCTCACCCCGGTACAGAAGATATTCCCTTCAAAATCTTAATGAGCCACGATCCTAGTCACTGGGATGCCGAAGTGAAAACAAATTATCCCGACATTGACATTACTTTATCGGGTCATACCCACGGCATGCAATTTGGAATTGACAATGCTTATTTTAAATGGAGTCCGGTTCAATGGATGTATAAACAATGGGCAGGACTTTATGAAGATGGGCGCCAAAAATTATATGTTAATAGGGGATTTGGATTCTTAGGCTATCAAGGAAGGGTAGGTATTCTGCCGGAAATAACAGTGTTGGAGTTAAAGTCAAACCGTTAAAGTTTTGTTGAAGTAAAAGTTTGGCATAGCTATTGAAGTAGTAAATTCAAAAGACAAAATTCAAAAGACAAAAAATAAAAACATTATGAAAAAGAATTTAATTTATTTATTCGCATTGCTCTTATGTGGCCTTTCTGTAAATGCACAAAGTAAAAGCGGTGGAGGTGGTTTTAGAATTGGCGGTAAAGTTGGCGCTAATCTAAACAATTTAAGTGGTGAATCATTGGATGATGGTTTTGATTTTTCTTACCACGCTGGTTTATTTGCAGAAGTTGATTTTACAAAAAGATTGGGTATTCAGCCCGAAGTTTTATGGAGCCAAACTTCTTCAAAACATGCTACAAATATTGCAGCCATTTACCAAACTATCCCCACAGATTTTAAATTAAACTATTTATCCATCCCTGTTTTATTGCGATACAATATTGGTAATATTCTTACCTTAAACGCCGGACCTCAGTTCAGTATTTTAATGAATAAAAATGAAAACCTTTTAAATAATGGAAAAGCTGCATTTGCAAGTGGAGATATTGCCATGGTATTAGGTGCTCAAATAAATTTGAAAATGCTTAGAGTGTATGGTAGATATAATATTGGCCTAAACAATATTAATGATTTCTCTGATCAGCAAAAATGGACCAGTAGACAAATACAACTTGGTGTTGGCTTTAAATTTTAGTAAGCGGCTTTAATACTAAAAAAGTGGCTACCGGAAATAATTTCCTGTAGCCACTTTTTTATTGCTATTGCTTTAATGTTGCAAAAAAACGCTTTAGCGTAATGGGACTAATTTTTTTAGATACTAATTTAGCTTCGTTATTAATTAAATGAAAAGTAGGATTAGAATAAGCATCAAATGATTGCCTGATTTCATTGTTTTCTTGAGGTAATGTTACATGCTTATAATTATTCAATAAATGGTATTTGTATATAAAGTCTGTCCAAACTTGTTTAGGAACACCTGGCTCATTGCAAACTGCAAATTTACCGATATGTATTTTATATTTATTTTCTAACACTTCAATAGTACTGTCCATTGCAGGCATTTCAACTTGACAATGTTCGCAGGTTGGTGCATAAAATGCAATTACAGTATAATCGAAGTTTTTAGCAAACTCATGTAAGTTTTGCGTTACATCTAGCGTGTCTTTTAATAGTAAATTTATACAAGTATCTTTTAATGACTGAGAAGTAGCTTGTTTTAACTGACTAAGAAATTCATTGGCTTTTGCTTCATTCGGATAAGCACATTTGCCATTTTTTATATAATGATCAATTAAATAATTAAACCCTTCGGTATTATTTTGAATATTTCTGTTGCGTAACAATTTAGCAAAATATTCAAATATATAAGTATACGATTTTCCCCTACAGTCGTAGTTTGTTAAAACAGTATCTATGCCCTTGCAAAGCGAATCTGCATGCATAGGGTAGGCAGATAAATATTCAAAAAGAATTTCTTCTAAATTAGGACTAAACAATAATCTGGGATTGTTTAAATCAAATTTTTTGATGAATGCATT
Source organism: Sphingobacteriia bacterium (assembly GCA_947452295.1). Lineage (GTDB taxonomy): Bacteria > Bacteroidota > Bacteroidia > Chitinophagales > Chitinophagaceae > Sediminibacterium. Next base: position 77,802 of record CANGCK010000006.1, on the reverse strand, counting down.
TCTTGTGGCAATATTTTTCCGCTCCGGAACATAACCATCTAAATGGTTGAGTGTAGTAAAATGTAAATGCAACACATCTCCTTCTTTCAATGATTTTAATGCTTTTTGTCTGAATGCGAAAAGTGTATCGCGTTTAAATTTAAAAAAAGCATCTTTTTGAATTAAGTTAAACTTTTTTCCTTTGGCCAACTCTTGCGCATAGGCACTGTCTATGTAAGCGAATGATTTTTCTAATCGCTGGTAAGCAAAAAACAATTCATTTTTTTTGTTGTTGCTTTTGATAGACTGTAAGTAATCACTACTGTTAATAGTAAATAGAATGGTGTCTCTATTCTCTAAAGTGAAAAATATCTTTTGTTTTGTTTTAGGGAATTGAAAGTAATATATACCTCCAATTATAGATTTGTTGTATTTAGAGGTAACATTTCCTGTGTATAGCTTTAAAGTGTCTTTAGGAATGTAATTTTTGTCATCAAAAATGCAGCCTCTCATATAGCCAATGCTATCTGCCGCATTTTGGATCTTTAATTTTATTTGATATTGTGCTTTTACAACAAATGGTACAACTAAAATAAGCAGTAGAATACGGGATTTCATACAATATGTATATTAATTTTGCAAATATAAGTGCTGAAACATCATCCTGAACGTAAAATGTTTAATATTAATATCTGTAATTGGCTCCCCAAAAGTACTTTTGATAGTAATAAGCCAATTATTGCATTTTTGGCTAATTTTTGATAATTAACCTTGTTTTATGATTTTTTATCAATAAATACTTGGTAAAGTAAAAAGGTCGTTGCAAATTTGTATAATAAAAAACCATAAACTATGATGAAGAAGTTTTTAATGACCGTTTTGATTGCCGGTGCTGCGTTTGTTGCTAATGCCCAAACTGCTCAAAAAGATATTACTAAAATATTAAGTATTTCTAATGATAATTATGATTTTGGTAAAATTGTTTACGGTAAGCCAGTAGAATATGCATTACAAGTTAAAAATATTAGTTCAGAACCTGTAACTATAGAAAACGTTCAAGTTGGATGTGGTTGCACTACTCCTAAATATACAAAAGGTCAAGTAATTGCTCCGGGTGAATCTGCATCAATTACTTTGGGTTTTAATGGTATGACGAAAGGTAATTTTCAAAAGTCGGCTACTTTGTTTTTCAGCGGAGCGCTAACAAAGCCTGTAGCATTTCATGGTGTAGCTGAATAATTCATTTAATAGAATAAATATCAAAAGCCCCATTCATATTATTGAATGGGGCTTTTCTTTAGAAGAGTAATGTTCAAAAAGCGAGCTCTCTGTCAAAATGCAGTTTGTCTTTGATTCAACTTATAGAGATGAGGGAAAGTGGGGGGGATTTATATTGACAAGTCCGAAAAAAAATATTTACTGAGAATATTATACAACGAAAAAAGGCGACTCATTTAAGAATCGCCTTTTTGAATTTTGTGCCCAGAACAGGAATCGAACCTGCACTACCTTACGATAACAAGATTTTGAGTCTAGCGCGTCTACCAATTCCGCCATCTGGGCTCTTTGTTAAGGAGTGCAATATTAACACATCATGTTAAATTGACCAAAAAAATATACTCTTGTCACTTATTTTCGACACCCCAAACAGTTTAAAATCAGTTGTTTTAACCACTTATAAGCCAATTTATTTCAATGCCGCCCCAATTCTATCCAAATATTTTTTCTTGTAGTAGTAATCTTTCACTTGCAACAATTCTTTTTCGGTGCTAACACCCTCTTTAAAACTTGTAATAATAGGATTAACCATTTCATATATTGAATGTTCTAATTCTTCAAGCGCTTCTTGGATCAATTTTTTTTCATTTACATCTGTTGCATCTAATTCCATTATACGTTCATTGAGCTCCATTACTTCCATCAAAAAATCGGGCGATAGCACATACTTTTCTTCTACTTCCACTAGTAAATGCAATTGTAAAATGTATTTAATTACCTCCTCTTGCGATTGAAATAGTTGATATGCTTCATTGATTTCTGCAGTTAATTCGATGGCTTCTTGTTGCTTCTCTTTATCTGCACTTCCAAAAAAATCGGGGTGGTATTGTTTACTCAATGAATAGAACTGCTTCTTCACTATCGCTAAATCTGGCCGAAAATTCATTGGGATATTGTATAATTCAAAATAATTTTTGTGCATGTTATTCGTTTTCTTATTGAAAAAAGTAATGCCGCTTAGGGGAGTTAAAATTGAAATAAAATATGATTTTTATTATATATTTTCTTCTTATCAATCTCGTATCTTGCACAAAAATAGTACAATGCTTGTTATAGGATTGATTAAAGAAGGAAAAGTTCCTGCCGACAATAGGGTAGCACTCACTCCCGCCCAATGCAAATTTTTGATTAAACACTTTCCCGATATTCAAATTAAAGTACAACCTTCTCCCAATAGATGTTATAAAGATGCCGAATACCAACAAGCAGGAATTGAATTAACCAACAACTTAAGCGATTGTAATTTACTATTAGGGATTAAAGAAGTTCCTGTAAATCAACTCATTCCGAATAAGCGATATGCATTTTTTTCTCATACTAAAAAAATGCAGCCTTATAACCAAGCATTAATGCATGCGATGGTTCAAAATAAAATTACGCTTATTGATTATGAATGCCTGGAACATAAAGATGGACAACGTATTATTGGGTTTGGCTTTTTTGCAGGTATAGTTGGTGCGCACAATGGTATGATGGCATATGGCAATAAATCTGGCGCATATCATTTGGAAAGGGTACATAAAGTTAAAGACTACCTCGAACTCATCCATACTTATTTTGGATTAAAACTTCCGCCTGTTAAAATTGTAGTAACCGGAAGTGGGAGAGTAGCACATGGCATCCTGGAAATTATGAACCTCATGGATGTACAAGAAGTTGAGCCAGAAGATTATTTAACCAAACAGTTCGATTATCCAGTTTATGTTCAATTAAAAGGTGCTAATTTATATAGCCACAAAGCAACTGGCAAATACAATCGTCAACATTTTCACGAACATCCTCATGAATACAATTGTTTGTTCAGTCAATATTTTTCGGAAACAGATATTTTAATGAATGGAATTTACTGGAGCAACGATATGCCTCGTTTATTTGAATTGGATGATATGAAACGAACCGATTTTCGGATTACCACCATAGCAGATATTACCGACGACAAATTTGGAAGCGTACCCTGTAATTTGGGCGATTCAACGATTGATGAACCTGTTTATGGCGTAAATAAAAACCTTGGCAATAAAACTGCTCCTTGTGAAATGGGTAGTATTGATATAATGGCTGTGGGCAATTTACCCAATGAACTACCAAGAGATGCCAGTAGATTTTTTGGTGAACAACTCATCAAATACATCTTAAACGACATCCGCACGGGTGGATCCGAACTCATTGAAAAAGCAACGATTTTAGCCGAAGGTAAACTAAGTCATCATTTTGAATACTTACAAGAATATGCTGCAGTAGATTAAATATTTATTGTAATAAATCCTTTACCTCGTTTAGTTTCATCAATGCTTCAACAGGGGTAAGTCTATTGATGTCTATAGAAGTTAACATCGATCTGATTTGATCAAATGTTTGTGAATGACTATCGAAAATAGACAATTGTACTTTTGGGGCTTCCACTTGTTTTAAAACAGCTGTTATTCGCTCTTTGCCATCTTCTTTCACATGCTGCTGCTCTAGTTGTTGTAAAATAGCATTCGCCCTATCTATTAATGTGGCGGGCATTCCGGCCATTCGCGCTACCTGTATACCAAAACTGTGTGTACTGCCACCAGGTGCCATCTTCCGTAGAAAAATAATTTTATTGCTCAGTTCTTTGTGGGTAATATGGTAGTTTTTTACTCCTGTCAATCGCTCTTCTAATTCATTCAATTCATGGTAATGCGTGGCGAATAAGGTTTTGGGCTTAAATGGACTATTATGTATAAACTCTACCATACTCCATGCAATAGATATCCCATCATAAGTAGCTGTGCCTCTTCCTATCTCATCTAATAAAATCAAACTCCTGGCCGACATATTATTAATGATACTAGCGGTTTCGTTCATCTCTACCATAAAAGTCGACTCGCCCCCGCTTAGGTTGTCTGAAGCACCTACTCTTGTAAATATTTTGTCGGTCAATGGAATATTTGCAGAGGTAGCAGGTACAAAACTTCCCATATGTGCCATTAGCGTAATAATAGCAGTTTGGCGAAGCAATGCACTTTTACCACTCATATTCGGGCCGGTTAAAATAATTACTTGTTGCGCCGTGGGGTCTAGTGTTATATCGTTAGAAATATAGGTTTCATCGGCATTTAAGTTTTGTTCAATAACCGGATGCCGGCCTTCTTTAATGACCAATTCCATCCCTTCATGTAACAATGGCTTTTTATAATTAAATTGCAAAGCAGTTTCTACAAAACAAATCAGACAATCTATTGTCGCTAAAATGTTTCCATTAACTTGTACAGGAGCAATATAATCTTGTAAGGCTATAAGTAATTGGTTGTATCGTTCTAGTTCTATTGCTAAAATCTTGTCTTCTGCCCCAGTTATTTTTTCTTCATATTCTTTCAACTCTGGTGTTATGTAACGTTCTGCATTTGCCAAGGTTTGCTTTCGAATCCAGTCGGCAGGAACTTTACTTTTATGTGAATTGGTTACTTCTAAATAGTAGCCAAATACATTGTTGAAACTTATTTTTAATGAATTGATGCCGGTTCTTTCTGCCTCTCTTTGCTGAATGTTTACCAAGTATTCTTTTCCGCCACTGGCAATTTTTCTGAGTTGATCCAATTCTTCGTCTACCCCAGATTGAATAAAGCCACCTTTATTAATCATTACAGGTGGTGCTTCCACAATTTCTTGTTGTATTCTGGCTAATATAAATGCACAACCATTTAAAGCATCTGCCAATCGCTTCAAATAAGCATTGGTACTGCTAGAAAGCCATTCCTTAATTAAAGTGGTTTGCTCTAAACCTTTGGCCAATTGAATTACTTCCCTTGGATTGATTTTTTTGAGTGGAATTTTACTTACAATCCTTTCTATATCACCACAACTTTTAATTGATTGAATGAGTTGAGTTCTTAATTCGGTTTGTAAAATAAGGTATTCTACAGTATCTAATCGTTCATTGATTTTAGTGATATCTCTGAGTGGAAATGCAAGCCATCTTTTTAGTAACCTGGCCCCCATGGGACTTGCCGTTTTATCTAATACTTGCAATAAGCTGGTATGCTGTTCAACGCCGGTGGGCAATAATTCTAAATTGCGAATGGTAAATCTGTCCATCCATAAAAAATCATCCCTTTCTATGCGCTGAATATGCGTAATATGTTGAAGATTTGGATGCTCGGTATCTTTTAAATAATGTAGAATGGCTCCTGCGGCTATAATAGATTCTTTAAAACCCTCTATGCCAAAGCCTTTTAATGAATGCGTTTGAAAATGTTTCAATAAACTTTCGGTGGCATACGCTTCATCAAAAATCCAACTTTCTAGTGTATACGTATAAAACTTAGTTCCATACATTTCCTTGAAATGTTTTTGATAGCTGCGCTGAAATATGATTTCTGCTGGTTTTAAGCTTTGAATTAGTTTATCAATATACTCATCATTACCCTGTGCAACAAAAAATTCTCCAGTAGAAATATCCAGCAAAGCAATGCCTATATTACTTTCAGCAAAATGAATGGCGGCTAAAAAATTATTACTTTTATACTCCAGTAATTTATCATTAGTAGCCACTCCTGGAGTTACCATCTCTGTTACCCCTCTTTTTACAATCCCTTTTACGGTTTTAGGGTCTTCTAATTGATCACAAATAGCTACTCTATAACCCGCTTTTACCAATTTATGTAAATAGGTATCTAACGCGTGATGTGGAAAACCTGCCAATTCGCTTGATGCTGCAGCGCCATTATTTCTTTTGGTTAGGGTAATACCCAATACGTTTGATGCAATTACTGCATCTTCTCCAAATGTTTCGTAAAAATCACCCACCCGGAACAATAAAATAGCATCGGGATATTTCTGTTTTATTGCCCTGTGTTGCTGCATCAACGGGGTATCGGTACTTGATTTTGCCATGAGCAACAAATATACCACCCTACTTCTTGCCTCGTATAGATTTTACACGCATGTGGAAAAGAAATAATTTACCTTTGCGCCATGCGAAAATGGACGATGGACGAACTGGGCCGTAAATCGGTGGAAGCTTTTAAACAAGCTAACAAAACCCCGTTAGTGGTGGTATTAGATAATATTAGAAGCATGCACAATGTAGGAAGTGTTTTTAGATCGGCCGATGCGTTTTTAATTGAAGCCATTTACCTATGTGGCTATACTCCGCAACCCCCACATCGCGATATCAACAAAACTGCTTTGGGTGCTACCGAAACAGTAGCTTGGAAGTATTTTAACACTACCGCTGATGCCATACAGCAGCTCAAACAAGATGAATACGCTGTTTATGCGTTGGAGCAAGCCGAAGGAAGCATTTCATTAGAACAGTTTGTACGGAATGATGCCAAAACAGCCATTGTATTAGGCAATGAAGTAGAGGGTGTTGCAGACGATGTTTTAGCACTTTGTGATGGTTGTATTGAAATCCCGCAACTGGGTTCTAAACATTCTCTCAATGTTTCAGTAGCAGCCGGAATCGTACTTTGGGAATTAACTTTTAACACTTAATATATTTCGTTTGTCGTCTATTAAAAACTATCTAAGTCTGGTGAAATTTTCACATACCATCTTTGCATTACCCTTTGCATTGATTGGATTTTTTATTTCCTTACCCAAGGTATTAAATAGTAATGGTGGTAAAGCCACCATGCAAGTGATTCTACAACCACAAATATTGTGGAAACTATTATTAGTATTGATTTGTATGGTCACGGCAAGAAGTGCTGCCATGGCGTTTAATCGCTACCTCGATAGGCATTTTGATGCGAAGAATCCGCGTACGGCAGTCCGTGAAATTCCCGCAGGCATCCTTTCGGCTGAAAGTGCGTTGGTATTTGTGCTCATCAATTGCCTACTTTTTATTACTGCCACATATTTCATTAACTCCATTTGTTTTTTCCTGTCTCCAGTTGCTTTATTGGTCATCTTATTTTATAGTTTCACCAAACGGTTTACTCCGCTTTGTCATATAGTGTTAGGAGTAGGATTATCACTTGCGCCCATTGGCGCTTATTTAGCAGTTACGGGAGTTTTTGCACTGCTGCCTTTACTCTTTTCATTTACTGTTGTTTTTTGGGTGAGTGGGTTTGATATTATTTATGCCTTACAAGATGAAGAATTTGATCGATCTAACCAGTTGTATTCTATCCCAACAGCTATGGGCAAAAAAAACGCCTTACACGTTTCAGAACTCCTCCATTTAGTCAGCAGTGCTTGTATCATTGGTGCGGGAATTGTTGGCAGTTTTCATTGGCTATATTGGTTGGGGGTATTGGTATTTGTAGGGATGCTTATCTACCAACATCGTCTGGTAAAGCCCAACGACCTGAGTAAGGTAAATATAGCATTTATGACTGCCAATGGCATTGCCAGCGTAGTGTTTGGTGCTATCGTAATTATGGCCCTTTTTTTACAATATGGCTGGTAACATTATAAATCTACAATTGTGGCAAGAATTATTTGTATAGATTATGGGGGTAAAAGAACCGGTATTGCTGTTACCGATCCGTTAAAAATTATCGCTACCGCGCTTACTACCATCCCATCAAAAGAACTTATTACTTTCTTGCAAGCGTATTGCAAAAAGGAAACAGTAGAATTAATTTTAATAGGTGAGCCGCTTAATTTAGACGATACCCCTACACATGCCACCCCCTTGGTAGCAGCTGCTGTAAAACAATTGGCTAAAGCGTTTCCTTCAATTCCCATCAAAAAAGTAGATGAACAATATACCTCAAAAATGGCAGTACAAGCAATGGTTGCCATGGGTATGAAAAAGAAAGACAGACGGGTAAAGGGTAATGTAGACCAGATTGCCGCCACCATTATGCTACAAACCTATATGGAATCAATACAATAAACACCTTTTGCAAGTTGGTGCTTTAAAGGTACTTTTACATTTCTAAAAATAATATTGATTGACCATGATCCTTCCAATTGTAGCATACGGCGCACCCGTACTTAGAAAAATAGGTGAAGACATTAATGCCGATTATGCAGATCTAGACAAATTGTTAGCCGATATGTGGGAAACCATGTATGCAAGCAACGGTGTTGGACTAGCTGCTCCGCAGATCAATAAACCCATCCGCTTATTTGTTATCGACAGTATGCAAATATTTGAAAATTTAGATGAGGAAGAAAAAAAAGTGTATACCGATGGGCCAGGTGTGAAAAAAGTATTTATTAATGCAAAAATTATTGAAACCGCAGGTGACGATTGGCCCTATAACGAAGGCTGTTTAAGTATTCCAAAAATAAGAGAGGATGTGATGCGCCCCGAAACGGTTACCTTATCGTACTGCGACGAACAATTTGTAACATATACCGAAACCTTTACTGGGATTACTGCAAGAGTGATTTTGCATGAATACGATCATATTGATGGAAAGTTATTCATTGATTATTTGAAACCATTGAAAAAGAAAATGCTTCAAAGTAAGTTGAATGATATTAGTAAGGGAAAAATTAAAGTAGATTATAAAATGAGCTTTGCTAAATAATGAATAAATTACTTTTTTTATGCTTGTTGATGTTGAGTTTTAACCATTGGTTAATTGCTCAAGATACTACCGTAGTAATCGATGAAAAAAGATTTACCCTGGCTGAAGTAGTTGTTCGAAATAATTTTGATTATAAAAAATTGTTAGAGCAAATCAAAGAAGACACTACCTTCTATAAAGCATTCAGAAACCTTCGTGTATTGGGTTTTACCTCTTATAACGATATTAAAATGCTCGACAAAAAAGGTGGCGTAGTAGCTTCTATGAATAGTCAAACTAGGCAAAACCGAATGCAGGGGTGTAGAACGATGGATGTGCTAGAAGAAACAGTAACTGGCGACTTCTATGATAACAATAAGCAGTTTAATTACCTGACACCAGAATTATATGCTGGTTTGTTTTTTACAAAAGATAAAATTTGTGGAGAAGATAACATCGTAAAAGGACATAGTAGGTCTGTTTCAGGAAAAAAAGGATTGGATAAACACAAAGAACAATTAAAAATGCTGTTCTTTAATCCCGGAAAAAAAATAAGTGGTATCCCTTTTATTGGTGACAAACTCGATTTGTATGATGATAGAGCACATAAATATTACGATTATAAGTTAGACATTCAAGAATACAAAGGGGCGTTGTGTTATGTTTTTTCCATTACTCCTAAAGAAGATTTAGGCTTTATAAAAAACGATAAAATCGTTGTAGATCAAATGGTTACAACATTTGATATGCGTACTTTAGAAGTATTAGCCCGCGATTACTCTTTGAGTTATAAAGCAGGTGTGTATGACTTTGATGTAAGTATGAATGTAGAGATGACGCGTATCGGCAATTTAATTGTACCCAAAACCCTTCGATACAGAGGCAATTGGGATGTTATTTTCAAAAAGAGGGAACGCGCCATTTTTACTGCCACCCTTTTCGATTTTAGAATGTAAACACGCTCTAAAATAGGTATTTACCGTATTGGTTTACGCACCAAATTTTCTTTATTTAGCAGCATCGTTTACCAGTTAAATTATTAATGATGCGTTTGATGGATCGTTTGTTTACATACTTAGCCAGCAATAATATTAGTGCGTATGCGTTTGAGCATGCTTGTGGGTTGTCTAACGGGTACTTGGGGAAACAATATCGTGGCAAGGGAACTGTTGGTTCTAATGTGTTGGAAAAAGTTAAATTCCATTATCCTGATATTGATCTGCATTGGCTTTTAACGGGGGAAGAAAATACAGCATTTGTAAATGAAACATTGATTCGTTCTTTTAATAACCAAATTAGGCAATTAGAAAAAATAGTGGCTGATAAAGAAGCCATTATTGCCTTATTGCAAGAAAGTGCATGCTGATGTAGTCTCAAACAATTGATATTGAATTCAATTAAAAACGGCATCAATTGGTTTGTTTAACTAATTGATGCCGTTTGACTGCAATGATAATGTTTAATTATGCGTAGGACGAAACTGGCTCACAAGTGCAAATTAAGTTTCTATCACCATGCGTATTGTTTACTCTCGCTACGCTAGGCCAGAATTTATTTTTAGCAACATATTCTAGCGGAAATGCTGCTGCTGTTCTGCTGTATGGATATTTCCAATCATCGGCACAAATCATTGCTTGTGTATGTGGCGCATTTTTAAGTGGATTATTGGTTTTATCGAGCGTACCCAATTCAATTGCTTTAATTTCTTCGTAAATAGCAATTAATGCATCACAAAATCTATCGAGCTCTGCTTTGTCTTCACTTTCTGTTGGCTCTATCATAATGGTACCCGGTACAGGGAAACTCATAGTAGGTGCATGAAAACCATAATCGATTAATCGCTTGGCAACATCTTCTGCTTCTATTCCGGCCGATTGCTTAAATGGTCGTAAATCTACAATGAATTCATGTGCACAAGTACCATTCTTTCCGGCATATAAAATCGGATAAAATTTTTCCAAACGCGCCTTCATGTAATTGGCATTTAGAATAGCATATTCTGTTGCACTTCTTAAGCCTTTATGGCCTAATAATTTAATGTATGCATAGCTGATTAATAAAATACTAGCAGAGCCATATGGAGCAGCACTTACAGCTAAATCTTTAGAAGCGTAACCACTTACATGACCCGGTAAAAAAGGTGCTAATAAATCATTTACGCAAATAGGGCCCATTCCCGGACCACCACCGCCGTGGGGTATTGCAAATGTTTTGTGTAAGTTTAAATGGCATACATCAGCGCCTATTAAACCGGGGCTGGTTAATCCCACCTGTGCATTCATATTGGCTCCATCCATATATACCAATCCACCATTTTCATGTATTGTGGCACAAATGTCTTTGATGGTTTCTTCAAAAACCCCATGCGTAGAAGGATAGGTTACCATTAAGCCACCTAAATTTTCTTTATATTGTATGGCTTTATCTTTTAAATCACCAATATCTATATTTCCCGCTTCATCACATTTTACCACCACTACTTTAAAGCCGGCCATCACAGCACTTGCCGGATTGGTTCCATGCGCACTTATAGGTATTAGCACAATGTTTCGGTGTAATTCGTTTCTACTTTTATGGTAGGCCCTTATAGTTAACAAACCTGCATATTCTCCTTGTGCACCACTGTTAGGTTGCAAGCTACAAGCTGTAAAACCTGTAACCGCACTTAAATATTGATTGAGTTCAGCAATTATTTGCTGATATCCTTCTGTTTGGTTTGATGGAGCAAATGGATGTAATGCACCAAATTCTGGCCAACTTACCGGTATCATTTCGGTTGCCGCATTCAGCTTCATTGTACAGCTACCTAAACTAATCATACTGGTATTTAAAGAGAGGTCTTTATTCTCTAATTGCTTAATGTAACGCATCATTTGGCTTTCGCTATGATGGGTATTAAAAACCGGATGTGTTAAATAACTACTGGTCCTTTGAAGTGCAACAGGTATTGATGAAGTTGCTGCTATAATATTTTCTTTGGTTATTTTCTGCGAACATTTTTTCCCAGTAACTTTTTCAAAAATCGCAACAATTGTATTAGCATCTTCTATGGAAGTAGTCTCATCTATGCTAATGCCTATAGCTCCATTGTCAAAATAACGAAAATTACATTGATGCGTTGTAGCAACACTACTCACTTTCGCCGCATCAATCCCGGTTACAGAAATGGTGTCAAAAAAAGCAGTATTTTGTTGTTGTATACCCAGTTGTTGAAGTGATGCTGCAATTGCAACTGCTATACCGTGTATACGGGATGCAATGTTTTTTAAACCTACCGATCCATGATAAACTGCATACATGGCCGCCATATTTGCCAGTAATGCTTGTGCAGTGCAAATATTGGAAGTGGCTTTTTCTCTTTTTATATGCTGTTCTCTTGTTTGTAACGCCATACGAAGCGCACGATTGCCCTGGGCATCTATACTCACCCCAATTAATCTACCCGGCATTCCTCTTTTAAAATCATCGTGTGTGGCAAAAAAAGCCGCATGTGGACCACCAAAACCCATCGGTACGCCAAAACGTTGTGCAGAACCTACAGCTACATCGGCACCCAACTCTCCCGGAGGGGTTAATAAGGTAAGCGACAATAAATCGGTTGCCATAATTACATAGCCCGCCGCATCATGTATTTGTTTCGTAAATGCTTGGTAATCTTCTACAGATCCATTATTGGCCGGATACTGCAAGATCGCACCAAAATAGGTGGTATCAATTGTTGCAGTTTTATAATCACCCTCTACCAATTCAATACCAATCGGCTCTGCTCTGGTAGTTAATACCAATTTTGTTTGCGGAAATATATTTTGGTCTACAAATAACTTGGGTTTGTTAATCGTATCTGTTTTGTTAACATGGTGAAACAACATAGCCATTGCTTCGGCAGCAGCTGTCGCTTCATCTAGTAAAGACGCATTGGCTAATGGCAAGCCTGTTAAATCAGTTATCATAGTTTGAAAGTTCAATAAACTCTCTAAACGACCTTGTGAGATCTCCGCTTGATAAGGTGTGTATTGTGTATACCATCCGGGATTTTCAAAAATATTTCTGAGGATAACGCTAGGAGTAATAGTTCCATAATATCCCTGCCCTATAAAATTTTTATAAACTTTGTTTTTTGCAGCAACAGCTTTTAATTGGGTGAGGTAGTCAAATTCACTGATAGCGTCTGGTGTTTTTAGTGATTCCTTCAATCTGATGCTATCAGGTACTGTTTTGCCAATAAGTGTTTCTAGCTGATCTGCACCAATGGTTTTCAACATACTGGTAAGTTCCTGGCTATTGGGACCTATATGTCGCTGTTGAAATTCGGCAGATTGTTGTTCAAAAATATTCATGTCAGGGTCGATTTTAATGCCGCAAATTTACAATGTAACTGCTGTATTCTTTTGATATAATATAAAGTGGGGAAAGCTTGTTAAATGCTTTTTTTGGAAGATGTTTCAATTGCCCGCATTTGTTCACTGGTTTGTCTGCTGCCATCATGACTCCAGCCCGGCGGCCCAAATAAATAGTTGCATCTGTCCGAAAAACTAATTCCTTTTTGAAATACATCTTCATAAATAGCCATCCATTCATGAAAAATAAGTTTAATTGGATGATGGGTATCTATGTTTTTGGTTAGTCCATATTGAATAGGTTGATATGCATCTTCATCTAACTCCTCTTGGAATGTGCCAAATAATTTATCCCAAACTATTAAAAACATACCCATGTTTTTGTCAAGATACTTTGCATTTGAACCATGGTGCACTCTATGATGTGATGGCGTTACGAAAACATATTCCAGCCAACCCATTTTACGGATCAATTCGGTATGTACAAAGATCCCCCAAATCTGAGTGGCTGCATACATAAACAGTATGTCGATTGGTTTAAACCCAAACCACGCAAGAGGAATGAAATAAATAAAACGATACAAAGGTTGAAAAACTGATGACCTAAAACCAATAGTGAAATTCATTTTTTCACTACTATGATGGGTAACATGTACTGCCCAAAATAACCGTATTTCATGGTCAAATCGATGCAGCCAGTAATATAAAAAGTCTTCCATAATTAATAATGCCAGCCAATAAAGTATACTTTGTTCAATAGAAATAATAGCATGTACATGAAAATATTGTAATACGACCATATATATTATCCTAAACGCTAAGTCAATGCCACCATTCATCAACATGAAGTAAACGTTGGTGAGCGTGTCTTTCAAAGTATATAATTTACGGTGTTGTAAATGAGAAAGCATTAATTCCAACCCGATGATAATGATATAAATAGGGGTAGAAATGAAAATAAGCCATTGTTCTCTGATTGATTCCATAATTTAGCAGCTGATATTGCGCTGCAAAATTAAAACATGCTGGGCATACCTTATTTTAAATAATTGAAATTGTACCCTTGGAAGAGAATTTGTTAGTTAATTGGGAGAAAAAAAGTGCAGATCATCAAAAAATGTACAAGAATTGGCTTCAAAGAGCTAATAAAAATAAGGTATTGAAACAATTACCCGATTTGCATGAAGAAGCATTTGAACAAGTAAATTGTTTAACCTGTGCCAATTGTTGTAAAAACTATTCACCTAGATTTAAAACCCCTGACATTAAAAGAATCAGTAAACACTTGCATATGAAAGAAAGTGCATTTATTGATGAATATTTACTTTTAGACTCCGATGGTGATTATGTTGCAAAATCGGCACCTTGTCCTTTTTTGGGTGCTGACAATTATTGTAATATTTATGAAAAACGCCCATCCGATTGTCAGCGTTTTCCATATACTGATGAAGATGTGCTATTAAAGCGTCCTCAAATTACTTTGAAAAATTCAACTTTTTGTCCTGCTGTTTATTTCGTGTTAGAAAAATTAATCAACCAGTAATTTAATAATTCATTTTTCTTAATGAAGGTGCTTTTAACCAAGTAGCAATTACAACAAATAAAGTCATCGAACCACCAAAAACAACAGAAGGAATTACGCCTAATAATTTAGCTGCCATTCCACTTTCAAATTGGCCAAGTTCATTACTGCTGTTAATGAACATTGAATTTACACTCATTACCCTACCACGCATATGATCTGGCGTGCGCATTTGTACAATGGTTCCCCTCACTATCATACTAATTCCATCTAAAATTCCGCTAATTACTAATGCTATAAATGAGAGCCAAAAAAGTTTGGACAATGCAAATACAATTATACAAACTCCAAATCCACCAACAGCCAATAAGAGTTTTTTCCCTTGCCCACTGTGTAAGGGGGAAAAGGTCAATGAAACAATAATGATGATAGACCCTATATCTGCTGCTGCGTTTAGCCAACCGAAACCTACGGGTCCCACATTTAATATGTCTTTTGCAAATACGGGTATCATAGCTACGGCACCTCCAAAAAATACTGCAAATAAATCGAGGGTAAGTGCGCCTAAAACTTCTTTTGTTTTAAATACAAATGCCAACCCTTCTTTTACGCTGGCTAATCCTGTTTTTACTCCCTTTTCATTCAAAGGGGGCTTGGCTTTTAAACGATACAGGTAACTAAATCCCAGGGTTATCATCAAACAAATGATTAATAGGGATTGGGTGTTGCCAATATAAGCAATTAAAAAACCAACTGTTGCATGCCCAATTACAGAAGCTGAAAGCCAAATTCCCTGATTCCATGTAGTAGCATTTTGCAACAATTGTTTGGGTACTATAGAAGCAACCATGGTTCCAAATGTTGGACCGGTAAAAGCCCTAATAATTCCTGTAAAAAAAATAATGATATATATGCAGAAGGCAATCCAGTTTTTACTTAGCTGGGCTGAAGTAAATTTAGTAGAAAGGAACAATAGTAATAATGCACAAGCTAGATAAAAAGTAACGCCTTTTAATAATAATTTTCTTTTTTCACTTATGTCAATTATATAGCCAGCATACAGCGACATTGAAACTGCAGGTATTACTTCCGATAAACCAATTAAACCAATGGCAAATGGCTCATTGGTTAATTCATAAATCCACCATCCTACCAATGTTCCCAGCATCCGTAATCCCATTATAAACAAAAACCTCCCTAGCATTAGGTGTCGATACTCAGCAATTCTCATTGCAGCAAATGGGTCGTTTTTAATTTGTTGTTCTATCAAGCTGTTGAAATTAATTAAGGTAGTGAAAAGTAATGTTGACCATCTTCATAGTCGTGAGACAAGGCATCTAGCACCAATTGAACATGCGCTTCATTGCCTGTGAAATCGGCATTACTTGCATCAATAAATATGGTTTTTATATTGTGTTGTTTGATATAATTGGTATATGTTTCTTGTAAGTTAAAAAGGTATTCATCTGGTATCGATTGTTCAAATGCCCTATTTCTTTTTTTGATATTTTGTTGGAGCTTATTTACTGGAGCGTGTAAATAAATTAATATGTCTGGGAATACTAATTGCTGGTGTATGATGTCGAACAATTTTTGATAGAGCCTGAATTCTTCTTCTGGCAAATTCACTTTAGCAAATAGTAGGCATTTTGTAAATAAATAATCTGATACCGTTACCGCTTGAAATAATTCTTTAGTATGGACCATTTCCTTCAGCTGTTTATACCGCTCAGCCATAAAAAATAATTCTAATGGAAATGCAAACTGTGCAGGATTTTCGTAAAATTTAGGCAGAAATGGATTCTCCGCAAATTCTTCTAAAATAAGCCGTGAATTGAGCCTTTCCGATAAAATATTGGCCAAAGTGGTTTTGCCGACGCCAATATTCCCTTCGATTGTAATAAATTGATGTTTCATACTTAGGTTGCCTAAATCTGTAAAATTAATAGTCTAATTACAGCTTAACTCATTTTTTTTTGCACATTAGAAGTGTCGGAACATTTTGTGAGTAAAGTTTGCATACTTTCTTGCAAAATGGGGTGCATAAATTGTGGGGCAATTTCAACCATAGGAACCAATACAAACCTACGTTGTGGAATGGCTGGATGGGGTAGTTGTAAAAATGGAGTAGCTAAAACTTCATCATTATAAAATAAAACATCTAAGTCAATTATTCTAGGGCCGTATTTAACTGTTCGTTGTCTTCCCATTGCAGCTTCAATTCCTAACAAAGTTTGCATCAACGCTTCCGGTGTTAATGTGGTCGATAATTCCAGTGCTTGATTAATAAAGGGAGGTTGCTCTAACATACCCCATGGTGCAGTTTCGTACAAGAACGACTGTTGAACAATCTTTCCACATTTTTGGTTAATGTATGCATTGGCTTGCGCTAAAAGTTGTACACTTTCACCTAAATTGCTGCCAGTAAGTAAATAAGCTGTATTCATAACTTGGTGATATAGTGATGTTCAAATATCTTTAATTTATGAATAGATTAAAGATTAATTTGTGGCTCTAGCATAAAAATAATGGTTAATGGTTGGATTAATTTTAATATTTGTACTAATAAAAATAAGTAAATGAGAGGCTTTTTTAAAATTGTATTTGCCACATTGTTGGCGTTAATTATTTTCACCATAATCGGTGTATTTGTATTAATTGGAATTATTGCCAGCGCTTCATCAAATGATAAGCCCATAATAGGCGAAAAAGCAGTGTTGGTATTAAACCTAAGCAAAACATTTAAAGAACAGCAACAAGATGATCCATTTTCGGCAATTATTAATAAAGAATTAGATGATAAAACCCCTTCATTGTACGAGTTGTTGCAATTGTTGAATTATGCGAAATCTGATTCTGCCATAAAAGGGTTATACATTCAATGCGCTAGTAATGACAATGGATTTGGCGCAAGTGAAGAAATTAGAAAAGCGGTAATAGACTTTAAAAAATCAGGAAAATTTGTAATTGCACAAGGTGAAGTAATCTCTCAAAAAGGGTATTATATTGGTAGCTCGGCCGATGCAATTTATTGTAATCCACAGGGGGGGATCGAATGGACGGGTTTTTCAACTGATTTGTTTTTCCTGAAAGGAATGCTAGATAAATTAGAAATTAAACCGCAAATTTTTTATGCAGGTAAGTTTAAAAGCGCAACTGAACCATTGCGTGAAACGAAAATGACGGATGCCAATAAAGTACAAACCACCGTTTGGCTGGGCGAATTATATACCCATTTTCTTAATACTGCTGCAGTTGCTAGAAAAAAAGAAGCTAATTTTTTAAGAAGCTTAGCAGATGCAGGTGCAGTGCAAACAGCGTATGATGCAATAAAATATGGGTTAATTGATGGCGCCATTTACGACGATGAACTCAAATCCATCATTCAACAAAAAGTAAAAATACCCGCTAAGGAAACAATAAACTTTGTAACATTAGGGAATTACAAACAAGCAGTAGATTATCAAAAGTCTGGCGACAATAAAGTGGCGTTGGTTTTTGCTGATGGAGACATCGTTTCTGGTAATGGAGATGAGGAACAGGTTGGTAGTGATCAATTCAAAAACATTTTACGAAAAATTAGACTTGATAAAAATATTAAAGCACTGGTATTCAGAATTAATTCTCCAGGAGGTAGTGCTTTAGCAAGTGAAGTGATTTGGCGCGAAATTAGTTTGATACGCAAAGAAAAACCTGTAGTGGTAAGTATGGGAAATGTTGCTGCTTCAGGTGGCTATTATATTGCATGTAATGCCGATTCTGTTTTTGCCAATGCGAATACAATCACTGGATCTATTGGGGTATTTAGTATAGTTCCTAATTTAGAGTCATTTTTTAAGAATAAGATAGGCGTTACATTCGATGGCGTAAAAACAGCTCCATATGCCAATATGGGCGGTATTAACCAACCATTATCTGAACAAGAAAAACGGTTTATGCAATCTTCGGTGGACTCTATTTATTTTACATTCAAAACCCGTGTTGCCGGTGGAAGGAAAATGAAAGTGCAACAAGTTGATAGCATTGCGCAAGGAAGGGTATGGACGGGGGCTCATGCAATAAGCGTTGGCTTGGTAGATAAAATTGGTACCATTCAAGATGCTATAGAGTGTGCTGCTAGAATGGCTAAAATAAAGAACAGCGATTATAAAATAAGGGCTTATCCAGAAAAAAAATCATTCATAGAGCAAATTGTTAATGGGTATGAAAAATCGATCAGTGACAAACTGTTTAATCAGCAATTGGGAATAGAAGAAGTTACTCTGTTTAAAGAATTAAAACAAATCAAAGCAATGAAAGGTGTACCACAAACAAAAATGCCTTTCACCTTTCATATAAACAACTAATTATGCAACAAGAATATAGCCAGATTAAGGCCATGTTGTCCATCACTAAAGGAAGTCTTCGATCTATATTTAGAAGCCCTTCTGCTGTTATTTTTAGTATTGCCTTTCCGTTGATTTTTATTTTAATTTTTGGATTTTTAGGCAGTGGAGGCAAGGTCAATGTGCAGGTAGCTATTAGCAAAAATGCTGATACCAATAATCCGGTATATATGTCTATAAAAAATATTCCGGGTATTAAAATTGTTCAGCAAACAGATGAGCAAATAAAAGAAGATGTAGAAAAGGGACGCATTACTGCAATTATTGATATTCAGAAAACAACTACAGGGAATGCTCCCTTTCTGATTAATTTAACTAGCTCAGATGCAGTAAATCCTCAAAACTTACAAGTATTGCAGTCTATTTTAAATGCAGTAATTGCCGGTATTAATCAAAAGCAATTTCCTACTGCTAATACTATTGCAGTCATTAATAAAAATGTTCGTCAAATTCCAGGCAGGGTTTACCGAACGATTGATTTTATTTTACCCGGTCAATTGGGTTTCTCATTATTAAGTGCAGGTGTTTTTGGTGTTGCTTTCTTATTTTTTAATCTTCGTCAGCAATTGGTTTTAAAGCGTTTTTTTGCAACACCTATAAAACGGTCATATATAGTATTGGGTGAAGCATTAAGTAGAGTGATTTTTCAAATGTTTACAGCGGTAATCATTATTGGTGTGGGACATTTCGCATTTCATTTTACACTTGTTAATGGTATTGTTACCTTTCTGAATATTATGTTACTCAGTTTTGTATCGCTAATATTGTTCATGGGATTTGGTTTTATTGTAAGTAGCGTAGCTAAAACCGAGAGCACCATCCCGCCTTTTGCTAATTTAATCACCTTGCCACAGTTTTTATTGGCAGGTACTTTTTTTTCAATAGAATCCTTTCCGTCATGGCTTCAGCCTATTTGTAGAATATTGCCTTTAACACATTTCAACAATGCTATGCGCAACATTGCCTTTGAAGGTGCTGGATTGTTAGATACAACAAAAGAGTTGGGCATATTGGGCATTTGGATTGTAATTGTTTATATAGTGGCTTTTAAAACATTTAAATGGGAGTAATATATGCGTGTAGTTAAATTCGGGATAATAAGTGTTGCTGTTATGGTTATAATGGTCTTATTGATAAGTTTGTTATTCCCTTCTGAAGTTATTGTTTCACGCGCTACTGATATAAGTGCACCCAGCGCTAAAATTGATTCCTTGGTTAGAGATATGCGTTTGTGGAATCAATGGGTAGAGGGGATGAATCTTTCAATTGTTAAAGTATACAATGCCGATTCTGCTTTATTAGGAAATACAATTGTTTCACTAATCGCTAAAACAGATTCTACTTATATTACTAAGTGGGAAGCTGCTAACGCTCCTGCACAAATAAGTACTATTCGATTGATTACCGGAGGAAGTGCTTCTACAACAACAGTAGTTCAGTGGCAATTTGTTCAGCATTTGCATTGGTATCCTTGGGAGAAATTTGGTTCTATGATGAATGATAAAATTATTGGAGCAAGATTAGAACAAAATTTGGCCAACCTAAAAAAACTTGCGGAGAAATAAATATTTATCTAATTGCCTATTGATTGGGCAAAGAATATAATAAAGCAGCCCTTCAGATTTTCCGAAGGGCTGCTTTATTTGAGATCGATTTACTAAACTTAGTTAGTTGGATCGGTCGGAGTATTAGGATTGTTATCCCTTTCCTTATAGGGATAAGGGAAGAATGTCCTTTTTCTTTCTGTGGCTGATCTGCCTAATCTTCTATTGTCTTCTAATCGCATTCCACTCATGCATAGCTCAATGCAACGTTGACGATATATTTCATCAGTTAATGATACCGCATCAACTGTTCCACTATAAGCCGATAGCCCACCGCCTATGCCAAATGGATCACTTGCAGGCAATTGTTGCCGTACTGCATTTATTTCCGTTACTGCATTGGTTAAGTCGGGGGTTGCTTGTTTTACATAGCACTCCGCCTTAATTAATCGCATTTCATCTGGCATATAAATTGGTATGGATGATGTGGTAGCACCATAAAAACCTTTTATCCGGTATCTTGGTGCAACAGCTGCATTAATACTTGTATAAAATGGGATACGTAAATCAGTAATGTCGGGTACCAGCGCAGCAGGTAAGCCTAGTGTAGAATCTAAAATTTGATAAACGTTGTTAGAGGAAGTTACAGTAGTGAATATTGGGTTGGTAACAACTGCATCAAAAGCAATGACAGCACCCGAATAATTCATCGGTACAGCATTTGCTGCAGTTAGCGCGTTGGTATAATCACCAGCAAATAAACTATATCTGGCAATTAAAGCATTAATGGTATTTGTAAAAAAAGAAAGGTCTACGCTAGATGGTACATTTGCAAAAAAACTTGCACTTGGCGCATTAGCAGTTAATGCTGCTTTTGCTGTAGTTAAGGTAGTAACCGCTCTTTTAAATCCATCAATTCTTGTCTGGAAAGAAGCAGGTGCTGATTGTGTTCCGGGGGCGCTTGGCACTTTTTCAAAAAACATGCAAAGGTTGCCTATCGCCAATGCTTTGTAAATACTTGCATACGCAATTAAACCACTCGCATAATTTTTATCGCCTAATGCGTTTGCTCCATTTAGCACATTATCTGCATCATAAATAATTTTATTATTCATGGCCCACATATTGCCAACAATGCCATTTAAATTATCTACTGCAGCACCACCAGTAAATAAATTCGCCTCATCTGTATTGCCCGCATTCATTAGCTTAAACTCGTTGGTTAAAGCACCTGCAGCAGTAATGGAAGTATATACTGGACTAGTTCTACCATTGCTGTAAACATTTTGTAAACCAACAGCTACGCCGGCCAATGTTCTTGGTGTTGAAAATGCATCCGAACTATTGATAGCTCCAGGATTTACAAACTCTTGTTTGCAGGATATCAATGCAACACCAGCAAATAGAATTAAAAATATTTTTTTCATATAAATTATATTAACAAGATTAGAAATTAGCTACTACACCCAATTGATAGGTCCTTGGAATAGGTATATTCCCAAAATCTACCCCTCTGTATACGCTGTTTTGTCCAGTTGAATTGGTTTCAGGATCATATCCTCTGTAACTATCCCAAGAATGAATGTTCCTTCCAGAAAAGCTAACTGTTAGGTTGTTGAATAGTTTATTGATTTTTCCAAATGCAAAACTCAAGGATAATTCACGCAGTTTGGTAAATGACCCATCTTCTACTCTCCATTCTTCAATATTGTAGTTGCCAGTAATATAGCCGCGAGGTAATAAACCCATCTGCTCTAGCTGCGCATATTCACTTCCATTACCCACACCTTGTCTTGTTCTGAAATCTGCATTAAACACTTTGTTTCCAGCAACACGATCTAATTGGAAACCAATCGTCCATTTTTTAAAGGTGAAACTATTGATTAAGGTTGTAGTATAAGTTGGATTAGGTGAACCTAATACACCTCTTAAGATGGTAGAATTTGCACCTGTTGTATATGGTAAACCTGTAGCTGCATCAACTGTTGGGATGCCGAATGGTTGCCCATTTGCCACTGGTCCTCTTGCTGTTACTGGTATCCCTTGTGTGTTCAACAATTGATTGCCATTTGCATCTCTCGCATAAAAGGTAGAGTAAAATACAGGCGCGTCATAACCAGGAATCAGTGCAAATGTTGCGCCATTACCCATTGAAGTAGTTAAAAATGGCACACCTAAGTTTTCAACTCTATTTTTGTTCCTATTGTAGTTACCTGTTATTTCCCAACGGAAGTCTTTCGATTTAATTGGAGTTGCAGTAACCATTATCTCAAACCCTTTGTTTCTTAATGAGCCAATGTTTTTACTGGCTGATGCAAATCCACTACTTGGTGCAACACTAATATTAGGCACTAATAAATCAATTACTTGTTTATTATAATAGTTGAAAGTGATTTGAACCCTATTGTCTAATAAAGACAAATCTGTTCCTATTTCTAATTCTTTCTGACGTTCAGGTTTTAAATCACTACTAACTGTTGTTGTAGAAGAAGTTAAACTTGTTCTGCCAAGTATGGGGGATACATTGTAAATATTAAAACGATCATAAGCGCCAATACCTGTTAAGTTACCGCTCTCTCCATAAGCTGCACGTATTTTAAAGGTATTTACATATTTAGCAACCGATAATTTTTTAAAATAATCTGATTCAGATATAACATAGTTTCCACTTACTTTAGGGTAGAAGAAATTTCTATTGTTTTTGTCAAATACGCTTGATCCATCTATTCTCCCTGCTGCTGTTACAAAAAACTGATTGTTGAATTTAAAGTTTTGTTGTAAAAAGAAACCTCTTATAGAGCGTTCAGCTCTTGCGTCTTGGTTGGGTAATAAGGTGCTACCACCAGTAGCTGTTGAAATACCTGGTAGTAATCCTCTACTTTGTGCAAGGATAAATTGTGATTTTTCGTATTGTTCTGAATATCCCAATTGCGTTACCGATGCAATTGTAGATGCCAATTGTGCTGAATAAGTAATGTTCAAATCATGATTAAAAAAGGTAGAATTGAAACTTGCAGCACTTGCATAGCCATTTAATGTTGGATCTAATGTTAATCCACCACCATAAAATGAAGTACTTGCATTATACGTAAAAGGAGGGATATAGGTTGTTCCATTTTGGCTGATATTATCAATGCCGGCTGAATAATCAACTACTAACCCTTTAACAGGATATAGTTTAAATCCTGCGTTAGAAATGGTTCTGTTGGTTACATTTCTCTGTTTAATATCATTGATAACTGTAAGTGGATTTAAACGTCCTCTTTCACCCACTGCTTGTAAGTTGCCATTTGCATCTCTCGCGCTAATATTGTGAAAGTTTCCGATGATGGTAATTGAATTCAATGGAGAAAAGAAGGTATTCCCATCAGGCTTTTCATTGGTTGCATTATTGGTATAATTGATGCCTGCATTCCATGATAGCCATTTGTTTACATTATTGTCTACATTTAATCTGAATCCAAATCTGGTATTGTCTGTCCCCTTAATAATACCTTGGTTATTGTTGTAATTCAATGAAGCAAAATACCTCATTTTATCTTGACCACCTGTTATCGAAAGATTGTTGTCAGTTCCAAGGCCGGTTCTAAAAATATCATCTTGATAATCATATCTTGTAACCGCAGTTGTATTAGTTGCAAATGGTGCAGTGATGATATCTTGAGTTAATGCACCCACGCCATCAGTAGGTCCACCAAACTTAGTAGGCGAAGCATTAAAGTTCAATCTTTTTCTCAATTCATTCATATTCACCTTAGAGCTGAAGGTTACTTTTGGTGCACCTGTGCTTCCCCTTTTGGTGAAAATTTGTACTACACCAGCATTGGCTCTACTACCATATATTGCAGCAGCAGCTGCACCATTTAAAACCTCTATGCGATCAATGTCGTTTGGATTGATGTCAACCATCCGATTCTGTCCAACACTTCCTACCGCGTCATAGTCGCTGCTGGCATTGGTTACTCTAGCACTCGCATTGTTTATAATAACACCATCAACAATATATAGCGGATCAGAAGAACCTGATATTGAGTTTACACCGCGTAGTTTAACAGTCATCCCTCCCGCAGGATCACCTGAGTTTTGGGTAATTTGAGCACCTGGTACTTTTCCTTGTAATGCTGATAAGGCATTTGATGATGCCGCATTGGCCAGTTGGCTTCCTTTTACTGTTCCGATAAAGTTACCCAATTGTTTTTTTGTAGTTCCTTGAGACGTTCCTGTTACCACTACTTCGTCTAATCCGGCCGCATCTTCTTTTAATACCGCATCAATTGTTAAACTGCCAGATGTACTCGCAACTGCAATCGATTTCTCGCTGGATTTATAGCCAATTGATGAAACAATCAAGTCGTGTTTACCAGTTTTTAAATTTACTGTCAATTGGTAGCTGCCATCTACTCCTGTGGCAGTTCCAGAACCAGTATGCTTAATTTGTATAGATGCCCCGACAATAGGTAACCCTTTGTTGTCGGTCACCTTTCCTTTAATTACTGTTTGGGCATTTAAGTTGAGTGTAAGTGCTATGCCAAAAATAAACATCAGCATTTTGGGCATTCCCCTCAACTTGCAATCGTTAAAATTCATATGCTTGTTTTTTAATTTGTAAAAAAATAAATTTATAAAAAAATATATAAAAGTAGCGTTTTAAATGCTGTTTATTGCAGTAAAATTTGATTTAAATCAACAATACCTTAGTTATGTTGATGTTTTGTGCAATATAATGCGGTATTTATTAAAATTTATGTAACGCTTTTATATATATAATTTATAAAAAATAAGTTATATGTATAATTTGACAATATTTATTGATTTTTTGCTGCATTGAAACAGATAATTTATTGATATTAAATCAACAACATATAATAGTTGAATGTATTTCGTGTTATTTCAACAGCGTATTAAAAAGGGGGGGTAAAATCAATCGATAGGGTCAAAGGAAATAAATTGTAAATTCCTTTGTATTCCAGAGTACTTGGCTCTCTTCAATGGACTTTCTTTAAATATTTCCCGGAATGCTTCTTCAGTTAACTGCGTCCAATCATCTTTTTTCAAATGTAGTATTTCGGGGATGGGAGCAAAGGCTTCTTCCCGATGCGGTTGGCTAAACCTATTCCACGGACAAACATCTTGGCAAACATCACATCCAAATAACCAATTTTGAAACTTCCCTTTCATTGCTTGAGGTATCAATGCATCTTTTAACTCAATAGTGAAGTAACTAATGCACTTGCTCCCATCAACTACTTTGTTTTCTTGTATTGCATCTGTAGGGCAATTGTCGATGCACTTTGTGCATGTACCACAATAATCTTTAGCAATTGGATCATCATAAAATAATTCTAGATCAACAATTATGGTGGCTATAAAAAAAAAGGAACCCTGTTCTTTGTTTATTAAGTTGCCATTTTTTCCTAACCAACCTAATCCACTTCTTAAAGCCCAACTTCGTTCTAATACTGGCGCCGAATCAACAAATCCCCTTGCTGCAAAATTACCCAATTGAGGCTTTAAAGACTCAATAACAAAATGCAGCTTTCTTCTTATTACCTCATGATAATCTTTACCCCATGCGTATTTAGATATATTTGGAGTACCATCTTCTTGCCAATTGCTTGGATAGTAATTCATCAATAAGGTAATAACTGATTTTGCCCCGGGTACTAATTTTTGCGGATCAATTCTTAAATCAAAATGGTTTTCCATATAGCCCATTTTCCCATTCATTCCCTTCAATAACCATTGTTCTAAACGTCGGGCATCATCATCTAACTTAACCGCTTTTGCTATGCCGCAATAGTCAAATCCAAATTGCTGGGCAATTTGTTTGATGAATTGACTGTTTTGTTGAATTTGCAACATAGCTATTTTCAAGTTAAGTTTATTAGCAATTAATTATTTATTCTGCGTGTAGAATATGAAAAAAGCGATGTGCCAGAGGCGCAATCAATAATCCAATATTAGTAATAAAAGCTACACCACTAAATAATGCATAGAATGAAGAAAAAAGTTTTCCCGAAAAAGTTTTTATTTCTACTACAGGACCCATCCCACTTAAAATCATTGATGCATTATGAAGTGCATCAATCCAACTCATTGGCCCTCCAAACTTATAACCAACAACACCAATCATTAAACAAAAAAATAACAATAGTATCGTTAGCAAAGTATTTATATACATTCGTTTTAAAAATGTTTTTCTACTTGCGATAGGCTCTCGCTTATGTTCGTAACTATGAAAAAAGTAGTGCCTTCTTGTGTTTAAATTGCTCATCTGCTATTATTTACTTACAATTTTCTACAATTTGCTGATTGATTGATTCTTTTATTTTTCCATATAATTCCCTTTTTTCTTCAGTAATCAAATTCTTTGTAAAAACAATTGCAGCATATCCTCTGCACATATCGATAACTGGCCAAGTGCCAAATAATCCAGGACTCGACACTACTGTAGCATTGCCCTTTTCATCAGTTTCTTGAATCCATTCTCCTAAGCCATAATTATATCCCGCTGCAATTTTTGGCGCGTATTTTATCATTGGTCCGTTTGTTTGTGTAGTATGCATCATTCCTATAGATTGTTCACTTAAAATTCGTTTCCCATTAAACATACCTTTATTCAATAACATACTCAGAAAATTCATATAGTCATTTGCTGTTGAAACAGCTCCTCCAGAAGGATTTGGTGCATTAAAGCTCGAAAAACTGGTATTGCGCATTTGCAATGGTCGTAATAATTTTTCTTGCATAATTTGATCAAAATTTTTTTTGGAAACTATTTCAGCAACCCTTCCCGCTATATTCATCCCTATATTACTATACCGAAATTCGATACCCGGATTTGCAGCTATTTCCTTTTTCGATGCAAAATCATTCACTTCTTCTTCAAGCGAATAATATTTTGTTCTTTGAAGTATAGAGGATAATTTAATTGGTTCTGATTCTATTCCAGTTAAATGCGCCAAACATTGTTTGATGGTTATATATCCTTTACTATACTTACTAAAAAGTGGTATGTATTTGCTCACCCTGTCATCTAAAGATAGTTTTCCCTCGTCTACCAGTACCATTATTAATGCCGCAGTTAACCATTTGCTGCAACTTGCAATGGGTGCTTGTGTTTTACCTGTAAATTCACCCACTGATTTGTTGTAAATGATTTTACCATCTTTGTATAATTGTATACAAAATGATTCATCTATTTCTTTTTTGTTGGCATCTAACAAGGCATCTACCTCAGTGAAATTATATTGCGCTTTAGAAGGCTGAAAGAATAGCAGGAAAGCTAATAATAAACTGCCGATTACGCAGCGTGATAAGTGTTTATGCGACATATTTTCCGATTTTTAGTATTGGAGTATGTTTTGTTGAATGGTTAAAGTTAGGGCATTTATAAATTTAATGTAACTCAAAATTAAATATACTATGAACTTAAATAATTATACGATTAAAGCACAGGAACTAATTCAGTCTGCACAACAGTTGGCTTACAGCGCTTCAAATCCTACTATTGAAACGGAGCATTTGTTAAAAGCATTGTTAACTGAAAAAGACTCAGCTACAGCTTTTTTATTGAAAAAAAATAACGTTAATCCTGCTTTTTTAGAAAGTAAACTCAACGAATTATTGCATAAATTACCCAAAGTGCAACAAGGTGAACCGGCGCAATCTTCAGGTAGAGAATTCAATAATGTATTGCTCAAAGCCAATGCAGCCTTAGGTTTGTTTAAAGACGAATTTATTACCGCAGAACATTTGCTTATTGGTCTTATTCAGGTGAATGATTCCAGTGCACAATTATTAAAATCAGCTGGTTTAACAGAAAAAGGTTTGGTTTCTGCAATAAAAGAATTGCGTAAAGGAGAAACAATACATTCTCAAGCCCAGGAAACGCAATTAAACATGCTGAACAAGTATGCTAAAAATTTAAACCAGTTGGCGCGTGATGGTAAATTAGATCCTGTAATTGGTCGTGATGAAGAGATTAGAAGAACGTTACACATTTTAACCAGAAGGTCTAAAAATAATCCAATTTTAGTAGGAGAGCCCGGAGTGGGCAAAACAGCTATTGTGGAAGGATTGGCTATGCGGATTATTAATGGGGATGTCCCTGAAAATTTAAAATCTAAAATTGTATATGGACTAGATATGGGTCAGCTGATTGCCGGCGCTAAATACAAAGGTGAGTTTGAAGAACGATTAAAAGGTGTAGTAAAAGAAGTGACTGATAGCGATGGGGATATTATTCTTTTCATCGATGAAATTCACACATTAGTTGGTGCTGGTGGAGGTGAAGGTGCAATGGATGCCGCTAATATTTTAAAGCCTGCTTTGGCAAGAGGCGAACTTCGTGCTATAGGTGCTACAACATTGGGTGAATACCAAAAATATTTTGAAAAAGACAAAGCGCTAGAACGAAGATTTCAAAAAGTAATAATTGACGAACCATCAGTAGAAGATGCTATTTCCATTTTACGAGGTTTGAAAGATCGTTATGAAACACATCATCATGTAAGAATAAAAGACGAGGCAATTATTGCTGCAGTTGAATTGTCCAATAGATATGTTACCGATCGTTTTTTGCCAGATAAGGCGATTGATTTAATAGATGAAAGTGCTGCTAAACTTCGACTTGAAATGAATTCAATGCCAGAAGAATTAGACAAACTAGAACGTCAAATTCGTCAATTGGAAATTGAAAGAGAAGCTATAAAACGTGAAAATGACGAAGAAAAATTAAAGGTTTTATCAATTGACATTAGTAATCTTTCAGTAGAAAGAGATACTCTTAAAGCAAAATGGAAACAAGAAAAAGAGTTGGTAGAAAAAGTGCAGTCTGCTAAAGCAAATATCGAACAATTTAAATTGCAAGCTGAACAAGCAGAAAGAAATGGTGAGTATGGATTGGTAGCGGAAATTAGGTATGGAAAAATAAAAGAGCAAGAAACATTAATCGAAGAAATTACCAAGCAACTACTAAATAGTGGCGATAAACGCTTGTTAAAAGAGGAAGTCGATGGGGAAGATATTGCACAAAGTATTGCTAAAGCAACGGGTATACCTGTTGCTAAAATGTTGCAAAGTGAGCGAGAAAAATTATTGAATTTAGAAGAAGAATTACACCAAAGAGTAATAGGGCAAGAAGAAGCAATAACTGCTGTTGCTGATGCAATAAGAAGAAGCAGAGCTGGATTGCAAGATCCTAAAAAACCAATTGGCTCATTTATATTTCTAGGAACAACAGGTGTCGGAAAAACTGAATTGGCTAAGGCATTGGCAGAATATTTATTTGATGATGAATCGATGATGACTCGTATTGATATGAGTGAATATCAAGAAAAACATACTGTTTCGAGATTAGTTGGTGCTCCTCCGGGCTATGTTGGGTATGATGAGGGAGGCCAATTGACGGAAGCAGTTAGAAGAAAACCTTACAGTGTGGTACTACTAGATGAAATTGAAAAAGCTCATCCCGATGTTTGGAATGTTTTATTACAAGTATTAGATGATGGCAGATTAACTGATAATAAAGGCAGGGTGGTGAATTTTAAAAATACCATTATTATTATGACCAGTAACTTGGGGAGTCATTTAATACAAGCCGCATATGAAGGTGTAAATGAAACCCAATTAGAAAAAGCAGCAGAAACAGCAAAAGAAGAAGTAATGAACTTGCTGAAACAAACTATTCGTCCTGAATTTTTAAATAGGGTAGATGAAGTTATTATGTTTAGTCCTTTAGCAAAAAATGAATTAAGAGGTATTGTTCGTATACAGCTAAATGGATTAAAAAAATTAGTTGCAGAAGGTGGAATTCAAATTAAATTCAGCGATTATTTAATTGATTTTTTAATTGAAAATGGATATGATCCCCAACTAGGAGCAAGGCCACTAAAAAGACTTATTCAAAAACAATTGGTAAATACCTTGAGTAAAAAAATATTGTCTGGTGAAATTGATCGAAATAAATCAGTGTTAATAGATGTGTTCGATGGAGTTGTTGTTTTTAGAAATGAAGAAATATAATTAGTTGTGTTAAAGTTTTCATAACGGGCAACACTTGGCATTATGCTTGCATCTTCTAAGTATAAATCGCACTGAATGGTATAATGCTACGCTAAAACCCTTAAACATGAAAAAAACAAACACCCTTGGTAATTTTATTGCTTTGTTAGCAATTGTAGCTGTTAGTTTTACGGCTTGTAAAAAAAGTAATTCAAATGAATTCGCTGCTGTAGGTCAACAAACAGTTTCTTTATTTTTAACTGATGCACCAGTAACCTATGATCAAGTTTTAGTAGATATTAAATCGGTTCAAGTACTAGTTGACACAAGTAAAAACACTCGTAGAAATGATACTTGTAACTTCGAAAGAATTGGAAAAAACCATCACGAAAATCATCGCGAAAAAAATGATTCATCATTGATATGGGAAGATCTTGGCGTGAGCGCTGGTATTTATGACATCCTTAAATTGAGAAACGGCGTAGATACTTTGTTGGCAAATAAAACAGTGGTAAATGGTGCTGTTAGAATGATTAAAATTGAACTGGGTACTCAACACTCTGTAGTTGTTGATAGCGTTACCTACCCACTATTGGTGCCTGCAAATGTTCCCGGTTATGTATTAATCAAATTAAAAGGAGATGAGTTAGATGAATACCTTCCTCGTAAATCTAGATTATGGCTCGACTTTGATTTAGCTAATTCAATTGTAAAAGAAAAAAATGGCCAATATTTCTTAAGACCATTTTTTAAACCATTTACTGTAAAAAATACTGCGAGTATTGCTGGAACAATTGCACCTGCAGATGCTAAGGCCTCGGTAATTGTTTATAGCTCAAGTGATACAGCTTTTGCATTACCAAATAGAGATGGTAAATTTAAAATCCGTGGATTAAAAGAAGGGACTTATAGTCTTTTAGTAAATTCTGCGAATGGGTATGCAAGCAAAATAGTTAGTAATGTAGTAGTAAGTACAACCAAAGAAACAGAATTAGGGTTAATTACCTTAACTAAATAATTGTATAGTTCTGGTTGATTTTAAAAAGGCGGTAATTTTTACCGCCTTTTTTATGTCCCTGACTTCGGAGTAGCAGAACTAGCACCACAATCAGTTTTTTATCCTTTTATAAACAGTTTGATTTATTTGTGTTAATTTAACAATCTTTGTACAACATAATTAACTAAAATGGATACCAATAAAAAAGCTGCAATTGGGTTTATATTTATTACACTTTTAATTGATGTGATTGGGTTTGGACTAATCATTCCCGTTGTTCCTAAGCTGATTGAAACCATGTTAGGAAGCCATAGCATCAGCGAAGTATCTAAATATGGTGGTTTATTGTCGTTCGTTTATGCAATTATGCAGTTTTTATTTGCCCCAATATTGGGAAGTCTCAGTGATCAGTATGGTCGTAGACCTGTTTTATTGTTTTCATTATTTGGATTGGGGGTAGATTATATTTTCCTTTGTTTTGCCCCTTCTATTATTTGGCTTTTTGTAGGAAGAGCCATCTCTGGAATTACTGGAGCTAGCTTTACAACAGCCTCTGCCTATATCGCCGATATAAGTACGCCTGAAAATAGAGCACAAAATTTTGGTATGATTGGTGCCGCTTTTGGGGTTGGTTTTGTAATCGGACCTATGTTGGGAGGCTATCTAGGTGGGTTCGGGGCAAAGATTCCTTTTTTTGTAGCCGCAGGACTAGCATTAACCAACTGGTTATATGGATATTTTATTTTACCAGAGTCTCTGGATTTAGTACATCGAAGAACGTTTAACTGGAGAAATGCAAACCCGCTTACTTCATTGTTGAAATTACGGAAATATCCCTCTGTTTCAGGCCTTGTAGGTTCTCTTGTATTGATTTATTTAGCATCTCATGCTGTTCAAAGTAATTGGAGCTTTTTTAATATAGAAAAATTCAATTGGACACCCCAGCAGATTGGAATTTCTTTGGGTGTAGTGGGGCTTTTGGTTGGGGGCGTACAAGGCGGCTTGGTAAGAGTAGTTAATCCTAAAATAGGTAACGAAAAAAGTGTTTATATTGGCCTCGCCTTATATAGTATTGGACTACTACTCTTTGCTTTTGCTTCGCAAAGCTGGATGATGTATGCATTTTTAATTCCTTATTGTTTGGGTGGAATTTCTGGTCCTGCTTTACAATCAATCATATCAGGAAATGTTCCTCCAACCGAGCAAGGTGAATTACAAGGAGCCCTAACCAGTTTAATAAGCACTACTTCTATCGTTGGCCCACTATTAATGACCAACTTGTTCGCTTACTTTACTGCTCCGAGCTCATTTGTTTATTTTCCAGGTATTTCTTTTTTTGTAGGCGCTGTATTAATGTTATTAAGTTTAGTTTGGGCTTATTGGGCACTACATATCAAAAATAAATAGAAGTTATAGATTATCTAATATACTTGAAATGTAAGACAACGTTACTTTAGAAGGATTAAGCTTATAGGCAGCATTGTTTGATGCAACATTATTTATACGTGAATCAAAATAAAAATCTTTGCCAATCTTACTAATCGATAATAGTGTAAATTTTTTATTACTGGGGAAATGATCTATTGTGAAAGCCCTGCCTGAAAAGTTTGAACTAAGCTGAGCAACGGTATTTGTTTCATCTAGTACTGCAAAAACCATTGTATTTTTGTTCGTGAAATTTAATGGTAATACTACTGCAAAACTTGCAGAAAAGTTTGTGTTTTCCAATGGTTTTCCTACACCAATCCAGTTCAATTTATTTGTAGTAACTTCAAAACCAGTAGATGTATTATTTCCTGGCGAACCATTTGGGTAAGTTTTTATTTCAACACCATCTTTCTGTTCATCCCAGCTAAAATTAAAGTAATGATGATTGCTTAAAAGAGGTGTAGGATTTTCAACTCCTGTAAATAATTTAATGTCTTGTCCTGCAGAATTCTTATTGTTTGAAAACCTAATTGTTATCTTACTGTTTTTTGCTAATAACAGTTCTTTGTTGTCTTTATATGCTCTAATGCAAAAAATTCCCAGATTTTCAAACAGTGTTCCTCTATGTGTGGTTGATTGAATGAATTTTATTAAATCCCCTTTTTTTGATAAGCTATATGCTGCAATATGAATAGTTCCATTTGTTAAATTGCTACCATTCATTTCCTGATAACCATTTTTAGGAAAATCAATAGCTATATTACCTGGTAAATTTATAGTAGTATTATTTTCAGCATTTATAGAATCTAGATATGGGTTGATTGCTGTAGATTCAAATATTTTTTCCATAAAACCACTTCCAAGAGTATTGTTATTTGACCATGATGTGTCATTTAGGTCATCATTTAAATATGCATTAAATCTTTCTTTTTCAGAAGATTCTTTCTTACAAGCGATTAAACAAGTAAAAACAATCAGCAGTAAAAAAAAATATATATTATTAGGTTTCATGTATTTAAGCATATTGATAGTAGCTACAAGGAATTGGCCTTTAATCATTTATTATTGTTCATCAATATTTAAATAAGGCCCATTCATGGTAGCTCAATAATGAGATACATATGATTTAATTTTTGTTGCCTATCGGTTGTTTAAATTAAATCGAACCCCCAACGCCAAACCACCTATTGTAAATCGTTGATTGAAAGTAGATTGTGGTGTTGTCATGTTCGATAAATTATATCTTAAATAAGGTTCCGCAAAAATCAACGTATTGTAATTAATCCTTTTGGTAAAACTTAATCCTGCGTATAAACCTAGTCCAATATTATTTTTATAAGTAACATTTGATTCTTTGGTTATTGGCTGGGGCATAAAACTCGTATCTAACGTAACTCCATTATACCATGATGTTACATTGAATAAAATGCCAGCATTAACACCAATCCTAAAATCTTCATTTCCCAATTGATATGCTAATAAAACAGGAACGTCGATTGTTTTGTAACGATTGTTAACTGTATTGGTTTTATAGCCAATTTGCTGAAGAATACTTGTATCACTAACCGTAATGGTTGTTCCATTAGCTAGGGTTATATTTCTTACTGTTATAACAGTTGTTGTTTTTAATTCGTTTTCCGTTCTATAGGTGAGTTTTTCATTGGCTTGTGTAAACTGTATTCCTGCTTTTAAAGAAAAATTACTGTTTAGTGGTTTAATCACGCTAAAACCTGCACTATAACCGATATTCATTTTCTCGCTGCTATCTTTTCTGCTTAAAAAATCAGTGGATGCAGTATTATTTGTAACTGTTTTAAATGCATAAAAAGGCGATGAAAATAATTCTATATCCCAGTCGGTATTATGCATTTTTTTGTCGGAGGGACAGATAATAACATTCCTGATATTTCTAGCATGATTGAGTAGATAATTAATTTCTTTGTCGATTGTTTGTGAACGAATAGATACTGTTTCGTTTGTTAATGATTCTGCAGTTAACTTGTTGGTGTTGATATAGTCATTGGCTTCATCGCTATCAATGCTGCTAGCATTATTCAATGTAATAGTTTGGCTACTTTTATGTTGAAATTTACTTGTTAATAACTTGGATAATTCAGGTGAATTTTGATTGGTTGGCGCAGTTGATTTATAAATTGATAATTCATTATTGGTTGAATTATTATTGGTTTTAAGATTAGCTGATCTCTTTGCATCTGCAGCATCTTTCAAATAAAAAGTATTATTCTTATTATTATTTGAAGTAGATATAGATTTGAAAACAGTCGGTTGATGAGTGGGGAATCGTAAATGGGTATAATACATAAATGCAGAAACAGCGCTAACCATTACAATAAATGCCAATGAAGCAGCTGCCATGTATTGTTTGGGCAGTATAAAGAAAAAACGCCTCTTTTTTTCTTCTGGTACTATTCGATCCCAAAGATCGGGAGATACTTCAGCAGAATAGTTGCCGAGTTTTTCTGCGAAGTGAATGTCAAACGCATTTGCTGTTATCCCAATTGTAGGAATATTAATTCTATCCCATAACTCATCAGGCACTTCGGCTGTAAAGTTTTTCAGTTTACTTTGGATAATATGATCAAACCCTTCATTCGTCATTTAAACGGCAATCTTTTGTAATTGCATAATTTGCCCTTGCAACATTTTTCTTGCTTTAACTAATTGACTTCTACTTGTACCTGCTTGGATATTAAGCATTTCAGCAATTTCTTCATGACTATATCCTTCAATTACGTTCAAATTAAAAACCATTCTATATCCGTCAGGTAGTTGATTAATTAATTTTAATAAATCTTCTTCCCCAAGGTGAATATAGGCATGTGGTTCAATTTTAGGGTTATTGGGACTATCGTCTTCTAACTCATTAAAATTGATTTTTTTCTTTTCCAAATGCCTAATTGCGGTATTTACAACGATTCGTCTAATCCATCCCTCAAATGACCCTTCAAACTTAAATTGTTGTATATACTGAAACACTTTCACAAATGCTTCTTGCATAATATCTTCTGCTTCCATGTTGTCTTGCGCATAGCGCATACATACCCCCATCATTTTACCAGCATGTTTATCAAACAACATACGTTGACATATTTTATCCTGTCGGATACAGCCTTTAATCATTTCGTGTTCTGTCACGAAGTATTATTTAAAGATGATGCAATATAAAGATACCCAAACATGTTAAAACGTTGCTTAGGTTCTTCTTGTTAGGTGCAAGTTATTGCAAATTATATGCCTGATATTTTTTAAACTGTTAAGGTCACGTAAAAATTATATCCTTAAAAATTGTTCATGGATATAATCTACCACACTAATTAAGCTCCCTGATTCTTTAAATACAGCCAATTGACGATCGGCTCCCGTACCTGTTTCAAATATTCGGGTTATATGATCAATTATATGTCTACTTCCCAATTCATCTATAACATCGTCCACAAAATCCAATAATTCATATATTAATAATTTTGTATCTACTTCGGTTTCTTTCCCAAAGTCAATTAATTTTCCTTCAATTCCATATCTACTTGCTCGCCACTTATTTTCATTAATCAATGATCGCTGATAAACGATAAAATTTAAATTTTGATTACGAAGTTTGTAAATCTTCGCACAAATAGCTTGAAACAAAGCTGCAATTGCCAAGGTTTCTGTTATGGTCATTGGAACATCACAAATTCTAAATTCTACTGTATTAAAAAATGGATGTACACGTAAATCCCACCATATTTTTTTTGCATTGTCTATGCAATTCGTTTTAATTAATAAATTCACGTAATTCTCATACGCCTCAAAGCTGTCGAAATAATCTGGTATACCAGTTCTTGGGAATTTATCGAAAATCTTTGTGCGGAAAGATTTATATCCTGTATCCCTTCCCTCCCAAAAGGGCGAATTAGTGCTTAATGCATACACATGAGGTAAAAAATATCGGGCTATATTCGCAATATGTATTGCCATTTGCCTGCTTTCCATACCAACATGGACATGTAATCCAAAAATAAGATTACTCCTGGCAGCTTCTTGTAATTCTGTTACAATTTGATTATACCTAACATGGTCAGTAATTAACTGGGTTTCCCAATGGCTAAATGGATGGGTGCCAGATGCGCCAACCCATAGGCCTAAATCTCCTGCAATTTGAGAGATATTACCCCTCAAACTAGCAACATCATTCAATGCTTCATCTACATTTTTACAAATATCAGTGCCTACTTCAACAACAGCTTGGTGCATTTCGGCTTTTACCTTGTCTTTTAAGACAGCCTGGCCTAATTGAACTATCTTTTGTTCATGGCTTTTAAGTTCTCTGGTTTGAGGGTCTATGACCATATATTCTTCCTCAATACCCAACGTGAAATGCTGATAATTGATACTTGACATAATTTTAGTTACCGATGATGGTTAATTAATGAATCATTTGTTTGTTGCAGCTACGTTTGATATACTCTCCCCAAGTAAGGTTGTCTGTATTGTCTACTTGCGTTTGCGCTTTTTCAATCGCATAGTTAGCTGCAGTTTCTACTACCCACTCAAAATTTTCTTCTCCAACACTATTAATATCTGCATCTGGTGCTGGGTTACAGAAGTCTATCGCATAAGGAATACCATTTCTTAAAGCAAGCTCTACGGTGTTAAAGTCATACCCTAAATATTGATTGATCTTTAGCACAATAGATGTCATCATTTCAAGCTTTTCGGTGGAAGGACTGAAGTCTGCCGAATACCTTAAATGATGTGGGTTACGTGGATCATAAGACATTATTCTTACGTATTTTCCACCAATACAGTAGCAACGATAATATTCTTCAAAAACAATTTCTTCTTGCAATAGCATCACCAATTGCCCCGTTTCATTATATTTTTCAAACAAATCGTTTCTATCGTTCAACCTATAAACATTTTTCCACCCACCCCCTGAAAATGGTTTCATATAAGCAGGGAACCCAACATAATTAAAAATACCTTCCCAGTTTAAAGGATAAGCTAAATTACTAAATGACTGATCTGCGGTATCGTATGGTAGTTCTTTTGACGGCAATATCACTGTTTTGGGAACAGGAATATTTATTTTTGTTGACAAACAATTATTAAAAAATTTTTCGTCGGCACTCCACCAAAATGGATTATTAATTACCGCAGTACCGCACAGTGCAGCATTCTTTAGATAAGCTCTGTAAAAAGGTACATCCTGGCTAATTCGATCTATTATTACCGCATAATCACTTGCTTCTCCTTGTATAACATTATCAATTATAACGGATTCAGCAACTATCCCTGCAATGTTTTTCCGATTAATTCGCTCAATAAATGCCATAGGAAAACTCCTTTCTTGTCCGTATAAGATACCAATCTTCTTCATTAGAATTGTTTTAGTGTAAAGCTAATTTTAACGCTTTTTATTTCAATAGGTAATATACTATTTTTTTTAAAACTATTCGTTTTTCTGGCCATTGCAGTATTTTTGATGGTATGGTTGAAACATCAAACAACGAATGGCTGGCGCGTAGTTCAATTTCTGTAAAATCTGAATACTTAGAACGTCTGGTACAGGCAGATATCTACATGCCAAAGCATATAAACGATGACAAATTGATCAGTCTATTAATAATCAATGATGGACAAGATCTTTTAACTATGCAATTCGAAAAAATACTAACTAATCTCTATGCAACTGCACAGATTTTACCTGTTGTATGTATTGGCATCCATAGTGGGAATCATCGTAAAATGGAATACGGTACTGCTTATGCTGCTGATTATTTAGGACGAGGTGCAAAAGCCGGTTGTTATACTAAATTTATTTTAGATGAACTGATTCCCTTTGTTAGAAAAAAAATAAATATGCCCACATTTAAAGATAAATCATTTGCAGGGTTTTCTTTAGGTGGCTTAAGTGCATTGGATATTGTATGGAATCAAGCCAGCGAATTTAGGAATATAGGATTATTTAGTGGCTCACTTTGGTGGAGAAGAAAAAGTTATGAAGATGGATATGATAATGAAACAGATAGATTAATGCATCTGCAAATTAGGAAGGGGACATTTAATCCCTGGCTGAAATTCTTTATTCAATGCGGAGCGCTGGATGAATCTGCAGATAGAAATAATAATGGAGTAATTGATGCTATTGATGATTCATTAGATTTAATTGTTGAGCTAAAGGCAAAAGGGTATACTGACGAGCATATACAATATGTAGAATTACCAGATGGGAAACATGATATTGATACTTGGAAAAGGATACTGCCAAATTTCTTAAAATGGGGATGGGGTAGTGAAACAAGTGTATAGGGATTAGCTATTCTTGAACTTTCTAATTGAAAATTTTTTGGCCATTTCTCTAAATGGTTTCTCAATATAAGTATTAACAAATGCACTTACTAGTAAAATGGAAATTAATACAATTAAGCAGGCAATAATTGCTTCGGATTGTGATAATTGCGGCACTGTATTTCCATCCTTTCCTATTATTTCTGGTTTTTTTAGCACCACTTTAATTATTTGGTTATAAAACCATTCAACCGCAGCATGTGACATATAAACCGAATACGAAATTGAACCTAGCCATAAAAGGACAGGGAACTGTAAAGCTTTTTTAAACCATCCGTTTTTGCCGACAACTATTGTAATAATCATTAAAGCTGAAAAGAAATAAATTAACAAGTCAAATTTATTAGCTGGCTTAAATTGAAGAAATAGTACAATTCCTATAAATGCAAACAATGATACTAGTTGTGGTAATTCAACAGTACTTTTTTTAATAAAACCAGCTATTAAAGAACCAATAAAAAAACCTGCAAAACAACTTAGTATTGCATCGAATCCAAATGTTGTTTCAGTGGCTATCATGATCAGTGCTATTATTGCAATGATTGAAAAAAATAAAAAATTTCTTTTTTTGATGATTAATATACTTAACCCAAAAAACAAATAGGTATAGAACTCTACACTAATTGACCATGCAGGATAATTAAATGTAACAGGTTGATTGGGTAATACGGAAGAAATAAGAAAAATATGCTTAATAAATGCCCATAAATTGTTTGTTTCAAATGGAACTGTATGCAACCCATAAAAGCCATATTTTTTGGTTGCTATGTACTTTATGAGTTCTATTAGTAGAAAGATAACTAAAAATAATAGATGTACTGGATACAATCTTGCAAATCGTAAAAATTGAAATCTATATAAATCATTATTGGAATTTATTTTTTCGCTGTAGGCATTGTAAATTACGAAGCCCGAAAGGACAAAAAAAAGTTGAACCATTAAATAGCCATTATTGATCAATGAAATGTTTAAAAATGAATGCCATTTAGGTAGGTGATAAAAAACGACCAAAAGTGCAGCTAATCCTCTTATACTCTCTAATTCTTCAATTCTTTCTGAGGGTTTTATATTGATCGATCTTTTTATGTTCATATATTAAATATTAATACATTTAAATTCAAAAATGTTGATGCTAATAATACACTATCCATTTTAATTTGATGTTCTTTGATTTTCATAAAAAAAACAACGGCCACCTTATTAAAGATAGCCGTTGCTTTTTATGAAATGATATCAGCAAATATTAGAAAATATAACGAACACCTAACTGTGCTTGCCATACATCCCCAATACTTGTACTCTTTCTATAGGTAGAGTAATTGATACTATTATTTACTCTGTTCATTTTAAATAATGGAGCACCAGAAACAGGGTCAAATGTACCTGTAGCAGAAACTGGGCTAAATGTATTTACAAAGTTACTAACTCCTGAAGCAGAATTTAATAAATTACCAATGTTAAAGATATCTGCTCTTAATTGGATGGTATTTCTGTTTTTACCAATGTTTCTGAATAACTCTAATTGTGTAGAGAAATCAAAACGAACTACATAAGGCATTAATGCCCCATTTCTACTAACCACTTTACCACGCATTTTACTCAAATAGGGATCTTGGTTAATGAATGCATCGAAAGCATCTTTTTGCTCTTGAACTGTAGCAGGAGGAGCCCAAGTTGTAGCGGTATTAATAGCAGCCAAAGCAGCGAAATTCATTTCACTTTGATTGCGAGGAACATATAATAAGTCGTTTCCAGATAATCCATCACCATTCATGTCACCGTTATATGTATATGAATATCTACCTTGGTTTTGCGATTGACCAAACAATGAGAATTGTAATGCAGCGTTTTTGCCTAATTCGATTCTGTAGTTCACATTACCAATGATACGGTTTCTGATTTCATTGTCACTGAAAGCAATATCAGTGCTGTTATTACCACGTACTGTTTGAATAGCAGACCAAGAACTGTAAGCAATTGAACCGCCAGTCATGTAGTCACGTGCTCTAGTAAAAGTATAAGCAGCCATCCAGCTTAATCCTTTCGCTTTCATTGGTTTTTCTAACTTCAAAGTAGTAGCTATTGAACCACCTAAAGGACCACTTTCCATAACAATTGCATCAGTTATCTTAGGGTTAATGCGGATTGCATTATTCAAAGCAGTACTCGATAAACCAACTCCTGCAAAACGAGGTCTTGTATCAGGACCTACAAAATTAGAAGTAGATGGAACTAAATTAGCATTGTAATAATTTACGTTATTTAAACTTTGAGTGAAAATAAACTCACCAGTAAGTACGATGTCTTTAAATAACTTCTGATCAACTGCAAAATTTGAACGAAGTACTTTCGGATAACGGAAAGTTTCTTCAGTTACTGCAATATTATAAGTTGATGAAGGTGTTCCTGGATTTGGTGCAAATGTTGAATAATTTGCTGGTGTATTTGGACTGAAAGGATATGCAGCTGTATTAGATGTGTTTACAGAACCATTTAATACCCCATTATTACCCATTTGATTACTTACGTATACAAATGGAGGACGTCCAGTGAATAAGCCAATACCACCTCTAAGTTGTGTTGATTTATCACCTTTAATGTCGTAATTAAATCCAACACGTGGGCTGATCATTAATTTTGAAGAAGGTAATTTCGAGGTACTTAACTTAGTTGGTATACCATTGTTATCAGTAAAGTTTAAGCCATCTACTTCTGTATTGGTATAACCAGATCCGATGAAATAAGGCAATTCAAATCGAACACCATAAGTAACATTTAAGTTTGGCTCTACATTTACTTCGTCTTGAATATAAGCAGCAATATTGTTTGCTTTTGTAGTTACTAACCATGGAGCCCCACCTGGTAAATTACTAAAGCTAGCTCTATAGTTTCTCATAAATACTGGACTGAATGCTTGATTGGCGTTAGCTAAGTAAGCATCACCAGCAGCATAGAAATCACTCAAGCTGTTGAAAGTGTAAACACCATTTATTAATG
Organism: Sphingobacteriia bacterium; assembly: GCA_947452295.1. Lineage (GTDB taxonomy): Bacteria > Bacteroidota > Bacteroidia > Chitinophagales > Chitinophagaceae > Sediminibacterium. Next base: position 35,543 of record CANGCK010000006.1, on the reverse strand, counting down.
ATGTAAATCCATTAGTGAATTTGAAACTTTCAAAAGAGATACCAGCTGAAATGGTATGCTTACCAGTATAAGCTGTTAAGTTATCGCTAAACTGCCATGTATCTGTATTCAATAAGTTATTTGGCGTAAAAGCATCATTACCAAATGAAACATATGTTGAACTTTGAGTTGTTTGTGCAGAAGGTACTGTAGATGCTGCACCAGTAGGAATAGCTGTAAGTGCAGAGCTTCCATCTTGAATATCAATCAATGGGAAACTTTTTCCTTTGATTGCCCTGAAATCTCTATTTGCAGTATAACCAAAAGTTAATTCATTGCTTATTTTATTGCTAAAACGGCTGTTTAATTGAGCAATAATACCATAGATATTATTGTTGATTTCATATGCTGAATTACTAAACAACATAGATAAGTTATTGTTTCCTCTAGCATTAGAAGCTGTTGTATTACTTCCGCTCGCACCAACATCACGTTTAGATTTCAATAAATTACCACGAATACTTAATTTATGTTTATCATTGATATTCCAGTCGATACGCGCAACAGCTTTATCACTTTGAGTTAAGAATGAATAACCTTCGTATTGACCTGGATCATAACCGAATTTATTATTCAAATAATTAGAAAGCGTTGTTAGGTCAGACACTTTTACTCTTGAAATATTTCCGCTAATTGGTGTTGCTCCATTGCTCGCATCTGCAACCCAAGTACTACCAACATCACTTCTTCTTTCTGCTTCATAGTTAACAAAGTAAAATAACTTATTTTTTACAATTGCTCCACCTAAACTTAGTCCGTATTGTTTTACATCAAATGCAGTAGTTGATACATCTTGCTTTCCTGATGCACCTGCTTTTGTACCTAATAATCCTTCATTACGTTTGTTATAAAATCCAGTACCGTGTAATGTATTAGTACCGCTCTTGGTAACAGCATTAATACTAGCACCAGTAAAACCAGCATCTCTTAAATTGTAAGGAGAAACATTGATTTGAATTTCTTGCAATGCATCCAATGAAATTGGAGCAGAGTTGGTTTGACCACCGTTTAATGCGCTTAGTCCAAATGAGTTGTTGAAAATAGAACCATCTAACGTAAAGTTAATAGCTCTGTTATCTTGGCCAGTGAATGATGTACCATTTGATTGAGGTACTAAACGTGTTAAATCTGTTACATTACGGCTAATAGTAGGTAATGTTCCAATTAAACGAGAATTAATGTTAGTAGAAGCCCCCTTTCTATCTTTAGAAATTAAAGCTGCTTTTTTATTAGCAGTTCCACTAACAGTTACATCTTGTAATTTGGTGGCGTTGTCAGATAAATTAAAATCTGCAACTGTAGGCTCACCTAATTGTACTGTTATGTCTGTTACAACTTCAGTCTTTAAACCAACATACGTAACTGTGATCTTATAAGGACCACCTACACGTAATGCAGGTACTGTGTATTTACCTGTATTGGTAGATACAGACTTGTAACGAGTTCCTGATGGCTCGTGTATTACTTCAATTGAAGCACCTGTTAAAGGCTCATTTTTTGCGTCTTTCACTACACCGGTAATCGTTCCGGTAGTTACTTGCGCCATTGAAATGGAAACAGTAAGAACTGCTACCAAAAACAACGAAATTTGTTTTAAAATTCTCATAGTCTTTGTTTTGTAATGCAAATATCTAACATTCATTCGTTTAAGCCCAAAATCTTGTTAAAATATTGAAAAATAATCGATTTGTTTTTTGAGCAATTTTTCTAAATAAATATCAATAAGATCATATAATTAATTGATAGTCAATATTTTGTAAAAAATATAGATATTTTTTAATGTCAATAACTATCAATAGTTGTTAATAAAAACTTAACTTCAAACCTACTTGTAATCTCCATTCTTGTCTGAAATCGATAATAATTCCATTATATCCAATTTTTTTTTCATGATTTATTACTTCAGGATTGAAGCTATAGGTCGGGGTTAAATCATTGGCACTTAGATATCCTTTGAAATGAATTAGTTTGATTTTATTGCTTGGAGCAACATAATAATTTCCCCAATCGGCATTTATTAAATTGCCAATATTAAAAATAGCGAAACTAAAATTCAAAGCATATTTTCTTCCATTCAATTTTAAATAATGAGTAACTGCCAACTTCGCATCAAATTCATGTATAAACGGCAACCTTAACCCATTTCGTTCTGCATATTTCCCCCTTCTACTAGTTAAATAGTTATTATGCGCTACAACCCATTCTAAAGCTTGCTTTTGCTCTTCTCCTGAGTAGTAATTATTTTTTGTAACCATAGGAATGAATATTTGTTTACTCAATTCTTCACTTGTAGGAATATACAATAAATCATAACCGGTAGAATTGATATCATCTCTGGTTAAATTATTTTTATCATAAACATAACTGAATTGATCTCCTGATTTTCCATTGTAAATAATTGATAACATTATTTTTTTTGTTTTTTTACTACTAATCCATTCTTTGTTTGCAACAAGTTGAATATGATGGCCGGCACTAAAATCTGATTCGGCTATATCAAGATTATTTCTCCCATGTACATTCTCATTCAATCTCCATTGATTCAAGAGTGTTGAATAATTCCCGTCATACAATGAATATGATTTCCCGTAATTGTAATTCAATGTTAGTTTAGTTGAATGGAGTATTTTTTTAATTTCAATACCATATCTGTATCCATATCCATGTTGCGTTGTATTGTTTTTCATCCAAATAATTTGATCATATGGATTTGAACTATCTGCCAATGCTGGAATTTTTCCTTGATTATCAGATGCTACAACGGCCCTATTATCAGGTCCAACAATCCTATCGGTTGCAGGTAATATATTTACATTGTAAAAACTCAACTCGTTTTTATTGAAGTAATACATAAGTTCGCCCTTTATTTCCCATTGATTTGCCCATGCTTTATTAACCCATAGACTTGATCTCCAAACAGCCGGCATCGTAATGTCTTTATCAACTATATTCAATACCCCCCGATTACCTTTAGTCCCCAGTTGATTGGGTTTCCATTGGTTGTTAGCATTTGGATTGAATTGTATTTTTTTTCGAATCAGATCACTTGCTGTAAAACTTTCATAATTAACCCCATTGTTATTATACATTCCTGTTATCCAAGCTGTGGGCATGCGTCCTCCAAATATTCCACTTCCAATATCAATTATTACAGCTTTTTGTGGAAACTTAAACTGAATATTAATTCTTGGAGATAAAGAAATTTGAATAGGAAGATTGTTACCATATGCAACATTTGAAATATCATAGTATTGTTGAATCCTGGGTAGTATTTCTAGTGACGTTAAACTATCAGCAAAAGGTTGGCCACCAATTTTCTCAGCAGTTATTCTCAATCCAGTCTGTAATTTTATTTTTTTTGTTAACTCAAACTGATCATTAAAATAAATGGCTGCTTTAAATTGTTTACATGCAATTTCATTAACATCGTTTATCTTTTTATTTGAGGATACGTAATAATTAATTTGATAATCCACTGGCTTTAATCCCCTTAAAAAATCAATAGGGGTATAATAAAAATAACTTCCATAAATATTTTGCAAATAACTATTGCTTAACGTGTTGTATTCTAGATCTACTCCAGTATTTAATAGATGTTTTTTTTTAGTAAGGGACATTTTATTTCGAAAATTCCAATTGTTTTGATAGGTATAATTATTTAATGCATCGGTGTTACTACCCAAAAAAATAAATCCTTCGCCATCTAAAATACTAACGCTCGGAAATGGACTGCCTAATGGATTTGCATGGTCTTTTACATTGCTAAAGTTCATAACCATTTGATTATTGATTCCATTTTTCAAAAAACTATTTACTTCTAACGTAGCAGAAGTTATACTACTGCTGTTTTGTTTACCACTATTATTTAAAAACAAAAATTGTTCAGTGCTTTCATTGCTCATTTGTTTTTCTCCAATTGATTTTCTGATAATTAATGAAACGCGATTTCTTTTTTTGATAATTTGATCAATTCTCAATGAAAACTTCCAGTGGTTATTTGTTAGAAAAGCAGATAATTTGCCCGGGTCGTAACCGAAATTGTTTTTTACTGATTGTACAAAACTGTTGAATTGATTTTTGTTTGCAGTGTTGCCATTGTATTTTTCAAAGTCAAATGAATGTTCCCAATTAGTTTGTTGATATTCTGCATTAAAATAATAAAACGTTCGATTGTATGCAATAGGCCCACTAATAATTACTCCATTTTGTTGTTGTGATTGGTTGTGTAATTGGCTGTAATGATAAGCGCTTGCATAGGGTGTATTCTTCCCCGATTTGGTGGTAACATTAATTGCTGCACCAATATATCCTCCTAAAGAAGCATCAAAAGGATTTAATTGAACTTGAAATTGATCGATTGTTTCAACTGAAACTGCATTGATATTGGATTGCCCTCCATAGGTACCAGACGGTGATAATCCAAAGACATCGTTTTGTAAAGCGCCATCAATGTATAATGAATTAAATCGGTTATTTTGTCCAGAAAATGATACAGCCCCTGCATTTGGATCGCGGATATATGCTTGTGGTACTGCAGCAAATAAGTTGTTAAACCCTTGCCCTTTTAAAGGGTATCGTTCAATAATATTACCATTGATGGTAATATTGCCATTGGGTTCAATTTGATTTTCTTTTTTACTTGAAACGATTAAAATGGGTTTTAAATGATGTGCATTTTCATGTAAAGTGACATTTATTTCTACATTTTTCCCTAGAATTACCTGTACATCATTCATTATTAAACTATCTGTGTCCAAAGAAGCGAAAATTAATTGATAGGAATCACCTGGTTGCAAGTTGTAAAATTGATATTTACCTGCTTTAGGTAAAACACGTTCTTGCACAAAATTATTTTGTGTATTTTTCAATTGAATAAAAACAGGTGAAGAGGCATTGTTACTTAACTGAACGATACCTTCAATATTACCCGTTGTTGTTTGAGTAATACCATAATAACTTGTTAAAATGAAAGCCAAAATATACAATACAAGCTTCATGATGATTTTTTTAATATCAATGCTAAAGCTTATTTCTCCCCTTTTTTTAGGTATTTACACGTGTTTTTTTTGTTTTTTCACGGTAATTTCTTTGTAATGGTTGTGATGCTGATTTTGTAACTTTGCCACTCAATACTTAATTATGCTAGATAGGATAGAGGATGCGATAGAAGATATCAAATCGGGAAAAATGGTGATAGTAGTTGATGATGAAGATCGAGAAAATGAAGGCGATTTTATAGTAGCTGCCAGGTTTGCAACACCGGAAGTAATTAATTTTATGAGTAAAGAAGGCCGCGGATTAATATGTGCAGCATTAACAGAGGAACGCTGTGCCGAGCTGGATCTAAAGCCAATGGTTTCCTCTAATACATCTCTTCACGAAACAGCTTTTACTGTTTCGGTAGATTTAATTAGTGACGATACTACAACCGGAATTTCAGCCCAAGACAGGTCAAAAACCATTCTGGCTTTAATTAATCCAGAAACAATTGCTTCGGACCTTGGCAGGCCAGGTCATATTTTTCCACTACGAGCAAAGAAGGGAGGGGTACTTCGTAGAAGTGGCCATACCGAAGCTACAGTTGATTTAGCACGATTGGCTGGTTTAGAACCCGCCGGAGTATTGGTTGAAGTAATGAATGAAGATGGTACAATGGCTCGTTTACCTCAATTGGAAATCATAGCTTCAAAATTTAATCTTAAAATTATTTCCATCAAAGATTTAATTGATTACCGATTAAAACAAGATTCTTTGATTGAAGAATTGGTTGCGGTTGATATGCCTACTCAGTATGGTAGTTTTAAACTCATTGCTTTTAAAGAAAAATTAAACGATATCGAGCATTTGGCATTGGTTAAAGGAACTTGGGATGAAAATGAAGCTGTGTTGACAAGAGTGCACAGTAGCTGTTTTACTGGGGATATTCTAGGGAGTTTTAGGTGTGATTGTGGTGAACAATTGCATAAAGCCATGCAAATGGTTGAAGCAGAAGGCAAAGGTGTTATTCTGTATATGCAACAAGAGGGGCGTGGTATTGGGTTAGTCAATAAACTGAGGGCCTACAAGTTACAAGAGGAGGGGATGGATACGGTAGAAGCCAATTTACATTTAGGGTTTAAAATGGATGAAAGAGATTATGGCATTGGGGCACAAATATTGCGTCACCTAGGTGTTCATAAGCTTCGGTTAATGAGTAATAATCCAAGAAAACGAGCAGGTTTAAAGGGCTATGGTTTGGAAATTGAAGAAATTGTTGGCATTGAAGTGCCTGCTAATCCACATAACGAAAAATATTTACAAGCAAAAAGAGATAAAATGGGGCATAATATTTTAGGTAAGTAACCCCTTATATTTTATCTGCGATAGTAAGAACCATGGCCTTGTTCTGGTTCTTCTTTTTCTTTTTCCTTTTCGTAAGCTTTTATAATGGCTTTCACTAATTTGTGGCGAACTACGTCTTCTTCATTTAATTCTATATGTGCAATACCATCAATATTTTTAAGTATCCGGGAAGCTTTTTCTAAACCGCTTTTCATATTTCTTGGCAGATCAATTTGTGTGGGATCTCCAGTAATTATTGCTTTAGCATTCGCGCCAATCCGGGTAAGAAACATTTTTAATTGTAAGTCGTTTGAATTTTGTGCTTCATCTAAAATAATAAACGCGTTGTCCAAAGTCCTTCCTCTCATATAAGCAAGAGGGGCTATTTCTATGGTTCTTGTACTCATGTAATAGCCTAATTTATCTGCAGGAATCATATCATCTAACGCATCATATAATGGACGTAAGTAAGGATCAATTTTTTCTTTTAAATCACCCGGTAAAAAACCTAAACTTTCACCCGCTTCCACTGCTGGACGCGTTAGGATGATTTTTTTAACCAGTTTGTTCTTTAATGCTCTAACAGCTAGGGCAACTGCAGTATATGTTTTACCTGTTCCTGCAGGCCCAATTGCAAAAACTATATCATTGCGGTCTGCTGCATGCACCAGCTTTTTCTGGTTTTGAGTTCGTGCCCTTACAGTTTTTCCATTGGGTCCAAATACTAAAATATCATTGGGGTTTTTATCCGCAAAATTATCAACTACCTCTGCTTCATCTCCTCCAATTATTTGCTCAAAATAACTTTCGCTTAAATGACCATTTCGTTGTAAGTATTGAACAATTAAATCTATTTTTTCCTTGGCTATATCAATCTGTTCCGGAGCGCCACTTATCTTTAATTGGGTGCCCCTGGATAAAATTTTTAACAATGGAAATTTCTTTTTCAATAAATCTAATTTCCCATTATTAACCCCAAAAAATTCAATGGGATTAACTGTTTCTAGACTAATTATAGTATCTGTCAATTGATTAAAATTAAAAAGTTAACATTCAAAATTAAAACGGATGTAGTCCTTTATTGTTCGGGAAATTATGCATTTTAAATCAAATTCCAATTCTCTTTAATGCTGCAATAGTTTCTACAGGATTTGTTGATCTAAATACTGTATTACCGGCTACCAATATATCAGCGCCTGCAGCTATTATTTCGGGTGCATTATCCAATGTAACACCGCCGTCTATTTCAATTAATGTTGCAGCATTTTTTTCAAGAATCATTGATTTAAGTTGACGGATTTTTTTTAATGTTTGCGGAATAAATTGCTGACCGCCAAAGCCAGGATTTACACTCATTAAACATACTAAATCGGTATCCATAATGATGTCTTCCAATAAATCAATGGGGGTATGTGGATTAACGGCAATGCCCGCTTTCATGCCCAATTGTTTTATTTGTTGCACGTTCCTGTGTAAATGCCTGCAGGCTTCTAGGTGAACAGTTAATATATCAGCCCCGGCTTGTTTAAAGGCTTCAGCAAATTTTTCAGGTTCTTCAATCATTAAATGAACATCACATACTTTCTTGGTTGCATTCCTGATATGCGCAATAACAGGTAATCCAAAGCTAATATTTGGTACAAAGCGGCCATCCATTACATCTAAGTGAAACCAATCGGCTTCACTTTCGTTTAACATCGTACAGTCGGCTTGTAAATTTAAAAAGTCGGCACTTAACAAAGAAGGAGCAATGATTGGCATGTTGTTTAATTAAATTGTTGTATAGCTTTTTTGGCCTCAGTTATAGTAGTATCTAATGTATTTGCTTTTTGGTAATAATAAATGGCTGCATCTTTATTCCCTAATTGTTCATAGCACTTTCCAGTCCAGTAATAACCGTCTGCATACATTGGATCTATGTTAATAACTGTTTCAAAGATAGTTAATGCAGATTGATTTTTTTGTTGATCAAAATAGATAAATCCCTTTTCCATATACGCCTCTAAATAATGGTAATTTAAATGTATACATGAATCGAAATATTTTTCTGCTTTGGCTGTATTCCCTCTTCTCGCTTGATAAATGCCTTTCACAAAGTAAATATTCGGTAGTGATTCTTTTGTAGTATAAACTTTGTCTATATTTTCTGCTACAATTTCAAATATGGGATTCTTTGTTTCGGCATATAATATTGCCAATGAAAATAAAGCAACTGGGGTAGGATATATTTTTATTGAATTTAAATAACATTTAATAGCAGCACTTGTATCTTTTAAGTGCTCAAATAAACCACCCTTTTGACTCCATAATTGATGATTTAAACTATCTTTTTTTATTAATAAATCAATTTGGTGTAACGATTCTTGGTAGAGTTTAGCAGAATCTAAGCTATTAATTAGTTGCTGCTTTAGTTCTATGTTATTAGAGTCGGCTGCTGATTGCCGGATTAATTGCTCGATTTCTGGCGGGTAAGAAAGGGTAGAAACGGTTTTCTCTTTTTTTGAATTGGTACATGAGACCACAATAAGTAATAAAACAATAGGTATCAATCTGCATTTCATGTATGTATATTTATTGTTTAAATGTATTTCACTAAGTATTCATTGTGGTAATTATGCAAATCTTGTTTTTGGCTCAAATCAATCAACAAAAATAAGCATGAATTTTGCCATAAACAAACCGAGACCTATTGAATAAAATATTTATAGGTTAATTCAATAGCCCCAAAACCTACAAATATAGTCTCATAAAAAAGTGATATGACTTTATTTTGACAATTCAACCACAATTAGGTTGTATTTTCGCATCTCATTAACAGTTTTACAATGTTTAAAATAGGTCAATTCGTCATCATATTATTATTTGCCTTTGTGGGGAAAGCTCAAAACAAAGTACCCAATGATACTTTAAGATTTGAAGGTGAGCGTCATTTTAAAAATATTCAGCAACTTACTTTTGGTGGAGATAATGCCGAAGCTTATTGGAGTGCGGATAGCAAATATGTTATTTTTCAAAGGACCAATCCTAAAGAAGGAATCAATTGCGATCAAATATTTATAGGCAAAGTCCCAGAAAAGCAGGGGGATGTATTTACCTACAGAAGAATTAGCAATGGAAAAGGCAGAACAACTTGTGCTTATTTTATGAAAGATGGCAAACACATTATTTATGCATCAACACATGAGGGCAGCAGCGATTGCCCACCTGTTCCTGATAGGGCAAAGTATGGTAACAAGTACATTTGGCCCTTGTATAATACCTATGATATATACATGGCCGATTTAAAAGGGAATATCGTTAAAAAAATAACTTCGGCAAAAGGATATGATGCAGAAGCAACACTCTCTTATGATGGTATGAAAATGATTTATTGCTCTGATAAAGACGGCGATTTAGATTTGTATATTATGAACTTGAAAAATGGCAAAGAAACAAAAGTAACGACTGCCTTAGGGTATGATGGTGGAGCTTGGTTTAGTCCAGATGGCACTAAAATCGTTTGGCGTGCAAGCAGGCCTAAAAGTGATGCTGAAATTAAAGAGTACAAAGAATTATTGGCAGAAGGTATGGTAGCCCCTACCAATATGGAAGTATGGGTAGCAAATGCCGATGGATCAAATGCTAAACAAATCACTAATTTGGCACAAGCCAATTGGGCGCCCAATTTTACTGCCGATAGTAAACATATTATTTTTTGCAGTAATCATGAATATAAGCGAGGCTTTCCTTTTAACATGTATTTGGTAGATTTAGAAGGAAAGAATATGGAAAAAATTAGTAGAGATAAGGGTTTTGATGCTTTCCCAATGATCAGTCCAAATGGCAAAAAAATTATTTTCGCCTCAAATAGAAATAATGGTGGTACACGTGATACCAATTTGTTTTTAGCAGACTGGGTGGAGTAAAAGTCAAAAAACAAAATAGAAAGACGAATTGAATGACAAGTAACTAAATAAAACAAACAACTATGCAAACTGGCTTATTACATTTACACAATTTTCTTAGATGGGTTATATTGGCCTTGCTAATTCTATCTATTTTAAAAGCTTATGCCGGATGGAAGGGTAAAAAAACTTTTAACCTAGCCGATAAAAAAACAGCGTTATTTACAATGATAGCGGCTCATACTACTTTATTATTAGGGATTTTCCAAGTATTATGGGGTAGATATGGATTTTTGTCCTACAAGTTACCAGAAGGAACTTCGGTGATGAAAGACAAGTTTCTGCGATTTTTTTTAATAGAACATCCAACATTGATGCTGATAGCTGTGGTTTTGATTACACTTGGACATGGAATGTATAAAAAAGATGTATCAGATGAAATTAAGTATAAGAGCGCCTTTTTATATTTCTTGGTTGCCCTTATTATACTGATAATTAGTATACCATGGCCATTTAGAGAGATAGTAGGTAGACCTTATTTCCCTGGAATTGCAGGGTAAAAGCGGTTATTTTTAAAAAATATGCCCTTTTTTAAAGTTTTTTCCACATTTTAAGGAGTTTTCTCCACTAATTTTTTATAATTCAGTTACAATTTAATATCTTTGCAGCCCGAAAAATAGTATGTCTAAACAACCGCTGATAAAACAAGATGGAGTAATTCTGGAAGCATTGAGTAATGCTATGTTCAGAGTGAAGTTAGAAAATGGTCATGAAATATTGGCAACTATATCTGGAAAAATGAGGATGCACTACATCCGAATTTTACCTGGAGACAAAGTAGGAGTGGAAATGAGTCCTTACGATTTAAGTCGCGGAAGAATCATTTTCAGATATAAATAGTGTATTAGAAACAGGAATATAAAAGATAAACAACCAGAAAATGAAAGTAAGAGCTTCCATTAAAAAACGCAGTGCCGATTGTAAGATCGTGAAGCGCAAGGGTAAATTATTTGTGATTAACAAAAAGAACCCTCGCTTTAAGCAACGTCAGGGATAATTTGAATAATCATATAAAAGTATAAAACACAATAAGTATGGCTCGTATTGCCGGTATTGATTTACCAAAAAACAAAAGAGGTGAGATCGGTTTAACCTACATTTTTGGTATAGGTCGTTCAACAGCTCAGTATATATTAGATAAAGCTGGTATAGACCACAACAAAAAAGTAAACCAGTGGAACGACGATGAGCAAACTGCTATTCGTAATATCATTAACAATGAGTTTAAAGTAGAAGGTGCTTTACGTAGTGAAGTGTCTATGAGCATTAAACGTTTATTGGATATTGCTTGTTACAGAGGACTTCGTCACCGTAAAGGATTACCTGTACGTGGTCAAAGAACTAAAACAAATAGCCGTACCAGAAAAGGTAAGCGTAAAACAGTTGCCGGTAAGAAGAAGGCCGCTAAAAAATAATTAGTTAAAGTCATGGGTAGTATATATCCATGACTTTTCTATATCAATCCTGTTGTTTTGGATAACTCGTATGAGTAGGAGAATCGCAGGTTTCCTTTGCAAGGAATTATTTTATAACCATCCCTTTAATGGGAAGATTACCTTAAAAAAATGGCTAAACCACAAAAAGCGCAGAACAGTGCAAAAGCTGCTGCCAAAAAAAGAGTTGTTAAAGTAGATGCTGCTGGTGAAGTACGTATTTCTGCAACTTTCAACAACATTATTATTAGTTTTACCAACAAATCTGGTCAAGTAATTAGCTGGAGTAGTGCTGGTAAAATGGGATTCAAAGGATCTAAAAAGAACACTCCGTATGCTGCTCAAATGGCTGCTGCTGATGCTGCTAAAGTTGCATTAGATGCTGGTTTGAAAAGAGTAGAAGTGTTTGTAAAAGGACCAGGTGCGGGTCGTGAAGGTGCTATCCGTTCCATTGCTCAATCAGGTATAGAAGTTACTTCAATTAAAGATGTAACGCCAATGCCACACAATGGTTGTCGTCCTCCTAAACAAAGAAGAGTTTAATTCATCGGGCTTCGGCCCGATAGCTTAATATTTGAGCCACTTAGGTTTCATTTTCAAAAGGTTGCCCGATTTATTTTTTACGATTTTTAACCGATCGAAGCAACGAATTTTAAAAAAATCGAAATGAAAAAAAACTATGGCACGTTACACAGGTCCTAAGACCAAAATCTCCAGAATTTTCGGCGAACCTATTTTAGGTAATGCTAAATGGTTAGGAAAAAATTCAAATCCTCCCGGACAGCATGGTGCTGCTCGTAAGCGTAAAACTTTGGGTGAATACGCCCTTCAGTTGAGAGAAAAACAAAAAGCAAAATACACTTATGGTGTATTGGAGCGCCAGTTCCGTAAAACTTTTGAAGAAGCTCAACGATTAAAGGGTGTTACCGGTGAAAACCTTATTAAATTATTAGAAGCTCGTTTAGATAACACAGTATTCCGTTTAGGATTAACTGCTAGTCGCCCTGAAGCTCGTCAGTTGGTAAACCATAAACATATTACTGTTAATGGTGAAATTATGAATGTACCATCTTACTCTTGTAAGCCAGGTGACATCATTGGTTTCAAACCAAAAAGTGCAGATAATACAGGCGTTACCAGTAAGAGCCGTGGAAAAAATCCTAAGTTCGGTTGGTTAGATTGGAACGATGCTGAGAAAAAAGGCACTTTCATCACTTTCCCTGAACGTGAAAACGTTCCAGAAAATATTAAAGAACAGCTTATTGTAGAATTGTATTCTAAATAATCGGTTTCTTTAAATTCACCTAACAAGTAAAAAAAACAAGTTCTAATATGGCAATATTAAGTTTCCAAAAGCCAGACAAAATCGTTCTACAAAAAGCAACTGATTTTGAAGGACAATTTGAATTTCGTCCCCTTGAACCAGGTTTTGGTTTAACCATTGGTAATGCACTTCGCAGAGTTTTGTTGAGTTCGTTGGAAGGTTACGCTATTGTAGGTATAAAAATTGATGGGGTAGACCACGAGTTTGCTACTATCAAAGGTATTACAGAAGACGTAACTGAAATTATCCTTAACCTTAAGCAGGTTCGATTCAAAAAAATCGCTGATCACGAAATTTCTACCGAAAAAATCAATTTGTCGATTAAAGGACGTAGTGAGTTTAACGCTGGAATGATTGGTGAGCTAACACAGAGTTTTCAAATCATGAACCCTGAGTTGTTGATTTGCGTAATGGATCCTACCGCTAAGTTGGAGATTGAATTAACAATAGCTAGAGGTCGTGGATATATACCTGCTGAAGAAAACAAACAAAAAGATGTTCCTTTCGGTTATATTGCTATCGATTCTATTCATACTCCTATTAAAAATGTAAAGTTTGCAATAGAAAACTATCGTGTAGAACAAAGAACAGACTATGAAAAATTAGTGTTAGATGTTGCTACTGATGGTACAATTCATCCTGAAGATGCCGTTAAACAAGCATCACGTATCTTAATTCAACACTTAATGATCATTACTGATGAAAACATCACTTTTGATAATAAGGAAGATAAAAAAGAAGATGTAGTAGATGAACACGTACTTCAATTGCGCAAAGTATTGAAAACACCTTTAGAAGATCTAGATCTTTCTGTACGTGCTTTCAATTGCTTAAAAGCTGCTAAAATCAATAGCTTAAGTGAATTAGTACAATACGAACAAGAAGATTTAATGAAATTCAGAAACTTTGGTCAAAAATCTCTATCTGAAATTGAACAAGTTTTAACAGAAAGAGGACTTAGTTTTGGAATGGATTTAGCTAAACTTGGGTTAGATAATTTAGATAATTAATTATTTTCATCATTTGTATTAAGCTGTTTATATTGTTTAATACATACCCTTCACATATCCTGACACGGTGTGAAGATTAAAATTTAAATGTCATGCGTCACGGAGACAAAATCAACAATTTAGGCCGCAAAAAGGCACACAGAGTAGCTTTATTACAAAACTTAGCTAGTCAATTAATTACGCATAAGCGTATTGTTACTACTTTAGCAAAAGCCAAAGCATTAAGAACATACGTTGAGCCATTAATTACGAAAACTAAGAAGAATGAAAATGCAGCTCAAATAAGTCACAATCATCGTTTGGTTTTTGCTGAATTACAAGATAAGCAAGCTGTAAAAGAATTGTTTACTGTAATTGGTCCTAAAATTGCTTCTCGCCCAGGTGGATATACTCGTATTTTAAAATTAGGAATACGTCCTGGAGATAATGCTGAAAAAGCAATGATTGAATTGGTAGATTTTAATGAAATCTATGGTAAAAATGTAGAGAAAGCTGCAGAACCTGCTAAAAAAACTCGCCGTAGTCGTGCTCCTAAAAAAGCAGACGCTACAACAGAAGCAGAAGCCACAACAGAAGAAGCAGCTGCTGAATAATTTTCATGCAACTGATTTAAATATTAAAGGCATCCCGCTTCTTGCAGGATGCCTTTTTTACTTGATAACAAGTGTTCATAAAAAACAATCGATTTTTAAAAAATTATCTTTTCTTTTGCACCCATAAACACACTCGTTTACCAATATGATACAATCTAAACAACCTGCTGTTTTAATTCTTGCTGATGGTCATGTATTTAATGGCTTTTCTTTTGGGAAGTTGGGTATTGCCACCGGTGAAATTTGTTTTAATACCGGAATGACTGGTTATCAAGAAGTTTTTACTGACCCAAGTTATACAGGTCAGGTATTAATAATGAATAATGTACATGTAGGTAATTATGGTGTTAAAGACGCTGATGTAGAGAGTACTAGCGTAAAGATCAGAGGATTAATTGCCCGAAATTTAGAAGAACAATTTAGTAGAATACAAGCCAATGGCGATTTAAATACTTATTTAGTAAACAATAATATTGTTGCTATAGATGGTATTGATACTCGTGCTTTGGTGGCTCATATTCGTACGAAAGGTGCTATGAACTGTATCATTTCTTCTACAGAACAAAATGTAGATCAACTCACAGATATGCTTAAGTCTGTTCCAGATATGGATGGATTAGAACTTGCGAGTACAGTTAGTACTACTGAAGAATATGAATTAGGTGATACTACCTCTTCTATAAAAGTTGCAGTAATTGATTTTGGTGTAAAACAACATATTTTACAATGTTTAGTTTCAAGAGGTGCACACATTAGAGTACATCCTGCTAAAACATCTATCAATAGATTAAATGAATTTAATCCTAACGGATATTTCATTTCAAATGGTCCTGGTGATCCTGCCGCAATGCCTTATGCTGTTGAAACCGTTAAGGAAATTTTAAAAGAAAAAAAACCAGTCTTCGGTATTTGTTTAGGGCATCAATTATTAGCCTTGGCTAATGATATTCCTACGTTTAAAATGCACCATGGTCATAGAGGATTAAATCACCCGGTAAAAAATATTATTACAGGTCAATGTGAAATTACTACCCAAAATCATGGATTTGGTGTTGATCCGGCAGCTGTTAAAAACAATACCAATATAGAAATTACCCATTTGAATTTAAATGATGATTCTATTGAAGGCATTCGTTTGAAAGATCGTCCAGCGTTTAGTGTACAATATCACCCCGAAAGTACTCCCGGACCACATGATAGTAGATATTTGTTTGATCGTTTTATCGAAATGATGCAGTAATTTTAAGCTTGAAATAGGCATAAACAGTAGATCATTGCCGGCTGAAATCTTTTTTAGGCTTATTTCATGTGACCAATAATATCAATAAAAATAAACACATGAAAATAGCCATCATTAACGGTCCTAACTTAAATCTTTTAGGCAAAAGAGAACCTACCATTTATGGTAATCAATCTTTTGAAGATTATATGGATATATTGACCGCCAAATTTCCTGCAATTCATTTCGAGTATTTTCAATCTAATATTGAAGGCGAGTTGGTAAATGCCATTCAACAATTTGGCTTTTCATTTGATGGAATTGTTTTGAATCCTGCAGCTTACACACATACTTCAGTTGCTATTGGAGATGCAATTGCGGCAGTAAATGCACCTGTTGTAGAAGTTCATATTAGCAACGTACATGCAAGAGAAGATTTTAGAAAGTTATCCTATGTTTCGGGTGTTGTAGATGGTAGTATAACAGGACTAGGCTTAATGGGTTATGAACTTGCTGTAAATTGGTTGTTGAATCAACAAAAATAACTGCGCCATTTTATTTTAATATTTTTCATGTCAGCTAAGTCTTATACAAAGCAAATTCGCTATCTAATTTTAATTACTGCAATTGTTAAAATGAGTATTGCTCCATTACTAGAATTAGGTAATGATGAAGTATATTATTGGACATATGCATTGCAATTAGATTGGAATCATTTTGACCATCCTCCAATGATCGGGCTGTTAATTAGACTAACCAGTTTTAATTTGTTGTGGGCAAATGAATTTTCTTTACGGTTAGGAAGCATTATTGCTGCATCTATATCTACTTGGTTTGTATTTAAAATTGCCGCTTTACTTTCAAACGAACGTACAGGTTGGTTTACTGCCTTAATATATACCGCATCAATTTATACAGGCTTTATTGCTGGCTTTTTTATTTTACCCGATTCACCCCAAATGCCATTTTATACAGCATCATTGTATGTGATGACTCAAATTTTATTCAGTAAAAATGATTTACCCAAAACTAAGTATTGGCTTTTGTTGGGGGCTTTAATAGGCATTGCATTATTGTGTAAAGTACATGCATTGTTTTTATGGGCTGGATTTGGATTATTTATATTACTTAAAAAAAGAAGTGAATTATTGAATTGGCGACTTTATCTATCCGCAGGAATATCATTTCTTGGTACGCTTCCAATTTTTTACTGGAATTGGACCAATAATTTTATCACGTATAAATTCCATTCAAATAGGGTAACACATGGTGGTATTAAATTGGATTCTTTTCTAAATGAAATATTGGGTGAATTTGCTTACCAGAATCCAATTATATTCATTTTACTATTAATAGCAATCATTTCATTACTGAAAAAAAAAATCATATTTTCCTTAAAAAACGCAAGTGTTTGGTTGTTCTGCATGAGTATACCAATGCTATTGGTGTTTTGGAGTATTTCATTGTTTAACAGCACTTTGCCTCATTGGACGGGGCCCGCTTTTATTCCTTTGTTTATTATTGGCGGTTTGTATCTTGATAAAAAAAGCGGAACTGATTTCCCCATATGGAATAAAGCGTCAATATTTTTAGTTGCAATCGTATTAATATTAGGCATATTGCTAATTAGATTATCACCTATTAATTTTGGCAGTAAGGATAAGGCCAACTATGGAGAATATTGTCCTACTTTGGATATGTCGGGTTGGAATGAATTAGGCAAATCTTTTGCTTTAATAGTTAAAAAAGATATTGCTGAAAATAAAATTCGAGCCAATGCTGTGTTGTTGGCAAACAATTGGTTTCCGGCCGGTCATCTAGAATTTTATGTAAGCCCTATTGCTCAAATGCCATTAATTGGTATAGGATTATTAGCAGATCTGCACAAATTTGCTTGGTTAAACCAAAAACGTCCGTACTTAAAGATAGGTAGTGATGCATATTGCATAGTGCCATCTAATTTACCGATAAATGTGAAAGAAGTATATGGAGTTTATTTTAAAGAGATTCAAGCACCTATAATTCTTCCCCAAATACGTTGTGGTGGAACTGTTCGCTACTTCTATATTTATCGCCTTAAAGGGTGTATAAACATACCTAAAGCTATATTGTAGAGTTTGTTATTGATAATTGATATTTTCTTTTGCTGGGGGGACTTCAATTATTTCTTCTTTTTTTGCAAATATGCTTTCAAAATCTTGTCTATATGAAATGCTGGCGCCTTGTCTATTTCTCCTCCCAAAATTGGAGCCGCTTATATCTAAGCTATTTTTACTGAAGATAATACCTCTTAGTTTTCTATCCTTCGATAAAACAATTTCAATATTCAAATCTGGAAGCCATTGAAAATTACCACTTTGCACTGAAGAACTATTGCCTAAATTAAAATCTAAATCGCCTCCAAAAGTTACCACTACATTATTGTTGAATAAACTTTTACCTACTTTAAAATTAAAATTCATTCGTGTACTTAATGAATTACTATTTGCTTGAACACTATTGCCATCCGAACCAAAAATATTGGAGCTATTGTACATAGATGCGCCAAGATCGAACCGTAAACTTTTATCACCAGTTAACTTGTATAATAAGTTAGAAAGGGCTTTGTTTACTTCTTTCGTTAAGATTTGTGAAAGGCTATTGATACCAATTGAACCAATTGATGAGTAAGGATTTGTACCTGTATTTGATGTTTTTTCACCTGGAGGTGCAAATGAACCAAATACTATTAAAAATGAAACTTGCTTAAGCATTTCGTTTTCATCTTTTTGAATCCTTGCTAAATACTGTGCAAATTCGTTATCGTTTTTAATTGGACTTCCTTGTGGGAAATCTAGCCTGAATTTAATATCGGGCTTACTCAATTCATTGCGCAAAGATGCTATTACATAAACGTCTCCTCGATAACCTTTTACTGAGCCACTGAACGAATTTTTCCCAACTAAATCATTTAATGTTACTCTATCAGCAGTATATTGAGCATCTATATGTAGCTCTGCTTTAAATGGATCTCCGTTCCACTCAATATAATTTCCAGCATCGGGTAGCAATTGGAATTTCTTTTTAAGTACAGATTGAAAATTGAAATCATAATTTCCACTCTCAATGTTATATCGACCTTTAATAGTTAAGGGATCTACTGTTCCTGCTTTTATTTTCAGTCTACCGTTCCCAATGGCTTTTATAACATCTCCAGTAAGCTCATCTAAAATAACATCAATATTTACTTTATTGTTAGCAGTTAAATCTAAATCAACTAATAAGTTAAAATTACTTTTAGATTTAACCTGCTCCATTTCTTTACCATATTGTTTAAAAACGATAAAGTCGGCTGCACCACTCTCTTTACTTTCTGCATTTGGAATGTAAATATGTGAACTGTCGTTGGCCTCTGCTACAATGGTCATTTTACAACTTGATTCTGGCCCTTTGAAACTAAGGGCTGCTTTACCAATTGCTTTGCCATAAAATTGTTCATTATCAACAGGTCTGGTATCTAATAATAATAGTTTTTCTGTATTCAAATCAAAATCAAAAACCAAGTTACTGAATCCCTTTTCAGTTAGTTTGCCCACTACTGTTCCTTTATTGAAATATTTATCCTGTATGGTTAATTTGCCAAAATCTATACCATCTTCCTGGAAGCGTATAAAGGCAGAGTCAATTGTATAATGAACTTGTGTGTAGTTAACTGTTAGTCCAGCTTGTTTGAGGGTGATATCGCCTAATAAATCTGGTGCAGAGGGATTTCCTTTAATAGTAATATCTCCACTTGCTTCTCCAGAAATATTTGTAAATAAGTCTGTAAGAAATTGTTGCAGGAACCCTATTTTTGATTTAACCAAATGTATTTGGGTGTTTAATGCATTGCCCGAAGTGTCTTTGGTATTATAGCTTCCGGTTGCGTTAAAATTAAATTCTTTGTTTGGGGAAGTAATAGTAAATGGTATAAGTCCTGTACTTTTCAAATACCCTGCAGTTAAATTTAACGAGCCAATTGAATCAGTATCCATTGTAAATCCATCCGCTTTTATATTGGCATCCGCTGATAAATTACTAAAAAAATCTTTTAATTTAATTGTACCAGTGGCAATACCTTCAAAACGAGGATGTTTCATAAACAGAGAAGTAATATCTCCGATGATAATATTTTTAAGGTAAACGTTTAAGTTGTTAATCTTGCCATCTTTTTCATTCCCTGGTACTACTGATATCTCCTGAAAACCCTGAGTTAGTTTTAGGTTTTGGGCATTCATTAAATCTTTTCTAATTGTAATTGAACCACCATTTTCAATGTTCCATTCTTTACTATTTAAAATAAAGTTAGAAGGCCTGAATTGAATTTTAGCACCATCTATTAAGGTAAAAACATCTGCGTTTAAGTTGGCTTTGTTTAATGTGTTGGTAGCACTTGTATTTATAGAAACAATTGAATGGTCATTTTTCGATGAAATATTTATAATAGAATTCGGCATTTTTAAGCTATCGCCTATTTCGATAATTTTTATGGTACTTCCAATGGTAAGTGAGTCGAAATTACCTGTGCCATTTAATTCAAAACCTGCTGCAGCATACTTATCAAATTTTCCGTAAGGGATTGATGCATTTATTCCTAGTTGATTATTTTTTGTATCGATAGATCCGGAGATAGACACATCGTTAAACCCTACTATTTTTTTATTAAATAAATTTAAATAGGGTTCAAAGTATTGCGTATTTATATGGAATTTAAATTGTTGGTTTTGTGGGGCACGTTTAATTGATTTTATGTAGCTCGGATAATAATTGTAAAGAAAAGCCTGAAAGCTAGGCGGCAACGACAATATATTAAACTTGCCTTCTATCATGGCATTAAAATCATTACTGCCAACTCTTATTGTTTTTATAGAATCTTTAATTAATGAAGTAATGTTTAATGAATCGAATGCTATTTTTGTTTGATTGTTTTTTATTACAGCATTTAAAAACTTTGCGGTTCCGGTAAAGTTGTCAATATCTTTACCAATGAAGTTGGCATCTAACAATCCTACAACTTCAATATTGTCGGTTAAAAAATTAAGCGCTCTTAAATTTGATTTTGCAAGGTCTCCAACAATATTAAATAGCGGTTGTGTTTTAGTAAAGTCTATTTCTACTTCAGCGGTAAATCCTAAGTTAGGATCACTAATTTCTAGTTCACCATTGAAATATTTTTTTTGAAGTGTGCCATTGGTAATGATATTGGTGTAATGATAATTTTTGTATTCTATGGATGATATAGTTCCATCTAATTTTGTTTTTATCTTATCTATGTTAAAACTACTTCCAGTAATAAGTCCATTAAAATCCAACAACCCCAATTGGTCTACGCCTAAAAATTTTCCAGCATTAAATCTCACTGCTTCTAATTTTCCCGAATAAGTTGGTTCACCAATTGTAGGGAGTTTCATACTTATATCGGTTTGTAATCCCCCCAATTGTGTAGAAAAAACTCCTTTCGTTCTAAAATCTTGAATGGTTCCATTGAAGTTGCCTCTGTAGAATATTTGTCCAAGTGCAGCCAAATTTGGTTGCTCAATATTTCTTAGAGTAGGAAAGAAAAATCCTAAATCATATGCAGTTGTATTTAATGTGCCGTTGTTGAAATTAATCGATGTTTGATTAATATATGGCAGCCCTTTCATATTCAGCGTTCCATACAAAGAAGTAGTGGTGCCTATTTTTGCATTAAAATGGGTTACTGTAAAATTTGCTACTGTACCTTCAAAATCTCCTCCAATTAGCGCCACTTTATTCCATGAAGTTAATTCTGGAGCAAAGTAAGCAATATCGTCGCTGCTTACCATCGAATTGGTGAAATGCGCCACCATTACTACACTATCAATATATTCATTGAAATCATCATTGAACTCATTAAATTTCATTGCATAGTAATTGGTTAACCTGCTCTTACTGGTTCTTAAATCCAGCTCAGCCAGCTCCATGATTTGCGGAGTTAACCTAAACTTTGTTTTTAATTTTTTTAATTCAAAACCAGATCTGTCTTTGGTCGACAAATTTACTTGCGCAGTAATGGTATCTTCTTTAAATTTAAAATCTGTTATTGTACCATTTAAACGAGATAGTTGAATATGTGCACCATCGAAATAGGGGATAGGTCTGCCTAAATCTCCTTCTATGTTTAAATTTCCATTATTTATATGTATATTTTTTGCAGAAATAAATAATCTACCTTCATTGTAATACAATCCAGTATCGGCAAGTGGGTTGTGTCTTTTTTTGAGGTGCTTGGGGCGAAGTGGGTCTAAGCTCAATAAAGTAACGTAGGGTTTATTTAATTCAATATTATTTAAAATGATATTACTGTTATTGAAGTTAATTTGTTCTACATCTATAATTAATCCAGCTAGTTTTGCGTCAATAATATCTCCTGTCCACAAGTCGTTTTTCAGCAAATGAATATTTTTGAGTGCTATTTTTTGAAGATCAATTTTGATATTGTTATTAGTGGATTTCTTTTTAGGGGTTGATGAACTAAATTGATCGGCAATAAATTGGTAATTCCATACCGAGTCTTTTCTTTGTAGCTTAATAACTGCATCTTCAAGACCTATGTATTTAAGAGTAGCTTTATCTTTTAAAAAGAACCAATCACTAATGTTTACAATTAAACTTCCCGCATAAAGTAGGGTATCTTTTTTTCGATCCCTTATTAGTGTACCCTCCATATTCAACTTATTGAAAAATGAAAGGCTTATGTGTTTTATTTTAACTTCAGTTCTTAAGGTAGTTGAGAGCTTATGGGTAGCAATGGTTAATAGTTTGTTTTGCACATAATCTGTTTGCAATACAAAAAACACCAATAAAATAAAAGCGATTATTATTAGTAAAGTTCTGCGTATGATGTTTAAAATCCGCTTCAATTAACCCAATTTATCATTAAAATTAAACTATCGTACTTGTATAACAAATACAATACCAAAAAAGGTAATGAATCTTTTTTATTGAAAAGCTGCTAAAATTCAGGGTTTACTCCAGTGTAATTTGCAGGGGTAATTGATTTTAGCTCTTTTTTTAAAACGGCTGTTATTTTTAATCCATTAATAAAAGCGTGAATCGTTTGTTTATTGATTTGAGATTTGCCCCTTGTTAATTGCTTTAAAGCTTCGTAAGGGTTGGGGTAATTTTCTCTTCTAAGTATTGTTTGTATAGCTTCGGCAACTACAGCCCAATTATTCTCTAAGTCATTTTTAATTGCAACTTCATTAAGGATTAGTTTAGATAGCCCTTTTTGAAGAGATTGAATGGAAATACTAATATGAGCCATTGGAACCCCTATATTCCTTAATACGGTTGAATCTGTTAAATCTCGCTGCAATCTACTTATTGGCAATTTACTGCTGATGTTTTCTAGGATTCCATTGGCTAGGCCTAAATTTCCTTCAGCATTTTCAAAGTCAATTGGGTTTACCTTATGGGGCATTGCAGAAGAACCAACTTCTCCTTTTTTTGTTTGTTGCTTAAAATAATCCATACTGATGTAGGTCCATATATCTCTACACAAATCAATTAAAATATTATTTATTCTTTTAATGTTATCGAAGTGTGCTGCCAATGAGTCATAATGTTCTATTTGTGTGGTGAATTGCATTCTTTGCAATCCCAATGATTCTTCTACAAATAGATTGCCCAATTCAATCCAATTTTTTTTAGGAAACGCTATTTTATGTGCGTTGAAATTACCAGTAGCCCCGCCAAATTTAGCAGCGTAAGGGATGTGACTAAATAACGCTATTTGATGATCGATACGCTCAACAAAAACCATGAATTCCTTTCCTAACTTGGTGGGTGAAGCAGGTTGACCATGGGTTTTTGCCAACATTGGGATGTTTTTCCATTGAAGAGCTAATTGGTAAATAGTATTTTTAAGATTCATTAATGCGGGTAGATAATCATGTTCCATAGCATGTTTCCAACTCAAAGGAATGGCTGTATTATTGATGTCTTGAGAGGTTAATCCAAAATGAATCCATTCTTTTAGGTGTCCGATGCCGGCTTTCTCTACTTGTTCTTTTAAGAAATATTCAACTGCTTTTACATCGTGGTTGGTTACAGCCTCTAATTGTTTAATTCTTGTAGCATCATCAATGTTAAATTCTTCAATTACATTGGTTAAATGCTGTCTTGCTTTGGCTGGTAATTTAAAGAAACGTTGGTCTGCGAGGAATAAAAAATACTGAATTTCTATTAAAACTCTGTATTTTATAAGTGCATATTCAGAAAAAAACTCATCTAATTGACTGGTTTTACTTCTATATCTACCATCGATGGGAGAAATTGCTGTTAAGTTGTTCAGTTCCATATTGTGTTATATTCGTTTCTTTGCACAAAAGTAACAGAATTGAACAAGAGAATAAGCGTTGGTGCAGTAAGTTATTTAAATACACGTCCATTATTGTTTGGATTGAAACAATCTGAAGCATTAATGGATCGTATTACTTTGATTGAAGATTATCCATCAAAAATTGCAGAAAAACTCTTGTGTAATGAAATAGACATTGGTTTAATTCCGGTAGCAATGATACCGAAAATACAAGATGCTCAAATTGTTACTGATTATTGTATTGGTACAGAAAACGAGGTTGTTTCTGTTGCAATTTTCAGTGAAGTACCATTGGTAGAAGTCGACACTATTTTACTGGATTATCAAAGCAGAACTTCTGTAAATCTTGCTAAAATATTATTAAAAGAATTCTGGAATAAAGAAGTGAATTTTGTAGAAGCAACCCTTGATTTTCGAAGCAAAATAAAAGGTACAACTGCGGCTGTTGTAATTGGTGATAGGGCTCTGGAGCAAATTAAACTATCTGAATATATGTACGATTTAGGAGCCGCATGGAAATTGCATACCGGTTTGCCTTTTGTATTTGCTGCTTGGGTAGCCAATAAATCGTTGGATGAATTATTTTTGGAAGAATTTAATGCGGCGAATGCTTTTGGGGTTAATCACATCAAAGAGGTATTAACTACAGTTAATTATGAAGGATATGATATTGAAAAATATTTCACCCAAAACTTGAGTTATACTTTTACAAAAGAAAAAAGAGAAGGGTTGAAATTATTTTTAAATAAATTGGAACAATTAAAGGGTTAAAACAATCAATCAATGAAAAAAATATTAGTAACAGGTGCAGGAGGTTTAATAGGAAGTGAAGTAGTTACATTTTTTGCACAAAAAGGGTATGAAGTTGTGGGGGTTGAAAATAATATGCGTGCAGATTTTTTTGGATCGAAAGGAGATACCACTTGGAATTTAAAAAGGCTTTCTGAGCGGTTTCGTAATTTCAATTCATTTTCAATTGATATTAGAGATCGGCAATCAGTTATAGCGTTTGTTAAGCAACAAAAAGTAGATGTAATAGTTCATACTGCTGCACAGCCTAGCCATGATTTAGCTGCCAGTAGGCCATTTGATGATTTTGATGTAAATGCTGTTGGTACGATGAATATGTTGGAAGCAAATAGATTATCCAATCCAGAAACGGTATTTGTTCATTTATCTACCAATAAGGTATATGGAGATGCGCCTAATTCATTACATTTAATTGAGCATGAAACACGATACGATTATGGAGATAGCGCCTATTTCGATGGAATTAAAGAGTCGTTCTCAATAGATCAATCTAAACATTCATTATTTGGGGCTTCTAAGGTTGCTGCAGATATAATGGTACAAGAGTACGGAAGGTATTTTAATATGCCAACCTGTTGTTTAAGAGGCGGATGTCTTACTGGACCAAACCATAGTGGAGTTGAATTGCATGGATTTTTAAGCTATTTGATTCGTTGCAACTTAGAAGGGATTAAGTACAATATTTTTGGCTATAAGGGCAAACAAGTTAGAGACAATATTCATGCATTTGATGTGGTGAATTTTATCCATGAATTCATACAAGCTCCAAGAATTAGTGAGGTATATAATATTGGTGGAGGAAGAGAAAATTCTATTTCTATATTAGAAGCATTTAAATTGATTTCCTCTATCTCCGGGAAAGAAATGGTGTATGAATATGTTGATCAAAACAGACAAGGCGATCATATTTGTTATATTTCTAATTTAGATAAAATGAAGACCCACTATCCAAATTGGGAGATTACTAAAAATTTGGAGACTACTTTTATAGAAATATATGAATCTTGGAAAAAGAGAACAGCAAATTAAAACATACTATAAATTAGAAAGTGCGTCCGTCTTGAACTTTGGCATTTTTCTTTTTGCCCATTTTCTTTTCAAACTCTATTATTTCTTTAGTAGGGCCTTTTTTGTTTCCAGCACTGTCTGTTTTCTGCATTGGTGAATTGGGCTTTACAGGAGGCATGTAATCATTTTCGTTGTCTTCGGCAGATTTTAACTGATTCATGAAGTATTCTTGGGTATCTAACAAAGCCCCTGTTGCAGGATTATAATACTTCCAAATACCGTGTTTTAATGAAGTGCCATCTGTTTTTACAATAACTTTTTCATATTTGTTGGGATCCTTAAGATCTTGTACATCAATGGTGTCAAATATTTTATTGGGATTTACCGCTCTCCAGTTTTCTTCATGTTCTAATCCGGAAATGGTGAAATAATAGCATTTACCATGTAAATTGCCCCATTTATAGTTTTCTTGAGCCAATTGGTCACCCATTAAATTGTATTTACGCCAGGTGCCTTCTTTTCGGTCATTTAAAAAAATACCCTCTTCTTCATACCCAGGTTCTGCCCTAAGTTTAGGCACCTGAACAATCCATTTTCCTTGTTTTTTTCCTTGTATATCTACACAATTCAGAGTATCACCATCGGCCGATAATTTGTAGGTTAAGCATTGACTATTGGCGGTAATAGCAATAAAAATGAAGAGTGGTAATAATTTAAACTGCATAATACTTACATTCGAGTACCTAAAATACACAACTGTAATGAAAAAACTATCGACTATTTTGTTAATTCTTTTGTGCTTTCAATTAGCAGCACAAATAAAACCAACTCCAGCTGCCGAAAGGTTGAAGTCTGTTGAGCTAAGAAAAAAGTTAAGTAAGCAATCTCCACTAAACAAAGTCTCCTTTAAAAATATTGGACCTAGTGTAATGAGTGGACGAGTGGTTGACGTAGAAGTAAATCCGGTAGACCCTACAGAATTTTATGTAGCATATGCTACAGGTGGCTTGTGGCATACTGTAAACAATGGTCAAAGTTTTAAACCAATATTTGATTCAACCGATATTATTACTATTGGGGATATTGCTGTAAACTGGTCAAGTGGTATTATATGGGTTGGTACCGGAGAAGTAAACAGTAGTAGATCTTCATATGCTGGTATGGGCGTTTATAAGTCATCGGATAAAGGTAAAAACTGGGAATATTTGGGATTGCCCGAAAGCCATCATATTGGAAAAATTCAGTTACACCCTTCGGATCCTAATATTGCATTTGTAGCAGCATTAGGCCATTTATATTCTCCTAATAAAGAAAGGGGCATTTATAAAACGATCGATGGAGGAAAATCTTGGAAGCAAACATTGTATGTTGATGAAAATACAGGGGGAATTGAAATGGATATCAATAGTCAAAATCCATCTGAATTATATGCGGCAATGTGGTATAGAACGAGGACAGCAGCTAACTTTGAGGAGTGTGGGAAAACAAGTGGTATTTATAAAAGTACCAATGGTGGTGATAGCTGGCAATTAATTAGTACCCCAACCAGTGGTTTTCCTTCTGGTGAAGGTGTCGGAAGAATTGGGTTGGCAGTATATGCTAAAAATCCATCAATCATATATGCAGTTGTAGATAATAATGCACATCAGCCAGATACAGCTGTAAAAAAACAGCAGGACACTTCTAAGTATGTGTTGCGTGATTTCAAAGCAATAACAAAAGAGCAATTTTTGGCTTTGAATGATCAAAAGTTAAATGCATTTATTAGTTCTCCAAGAAATGGATTGCCTGCTAAATACAATGCAACCAATGTTAAAGAGCTGGTTCGTTCAAATAAAATTTTACCTACTGCTATTTGGGATTATTTGTTTGATGCAAATACCGCTTTGTTTGAAACGCCTATTATTGGTTGCGAATTATACCGTAGTGATGATGCTGGTAAAACATGGCATAAGACCAATCAATCTGCAATACCAATTTATAGCACGTATGGTTATTATTTTGGTAAAGTATTTGTTAGTCCTGCCAATGAAAACAAAGTGTTTCTTACTGGGGTAGATTTGATGATGAGTACAGATGGCGGTAAAAATTTCAAATCTATTGATGGTGATAATGTTCATTCCGACCATCATGTTGTTTGGATCGATCCCAATAAAGATCAACATATTATTAATGGTAATGATGGTGGGTTAAATATATCTTATGATGATGGTGCCCATTGGTTTAAAGCCAATACGCCACCTGTTGGACAATATTACAATGTTGCAGTTGATATGGCTAAGCCTTATAATGTGTATGGCGGATTACAAGACAATGGTACTTGGTACGCGCCTAGTAATACTGTAGAAAATTTCAGGTGGTATGACAATGGTGAAAATCCGTATAAAAATATTGGCGGGGGTGATGGAATGCAAGTACAGGTAGATTGGAGAGATAATAAAACTGTATACAGTGGATCTCAGTTTGGATTTTATACTCGATTAAACCTTTCTACTAAAGAAAGGAAAATGGTGCGTCCTTCAAGAGATTTAGGAGAGCCTGCGTTGCGATATAATTGGCAAACGCCTATTTTAGTAAGCCGTCATAACCAAGATGTTTTTTACTATGGTAGCAATAAATTTCATCGTTCATTTAGTAAAGGAGATAGTTTAATAACATTAAGTACCGATTTAACGACTAATCCTTCCCAGGGTGACGTTCCTTTTGGTACTTTAAGTACTATAAGTGAAAGTCCTTTGCATTTTGGATTAATTTATGTTGGGTCTGATGATGGTAATATTCAATTAACCAAAGACGGTGGCTATACTTGGACAAATGTTGCTACGAAGTTACCTAAAGGAATGTATGTAAGTAGGGTAGTTGCAAGTGCTTTTAAAGAAGGTAGAGTATACGCAAGTTTAAATGGCTACCGCAATGATCACTTTTTGCCATATGTATATGTGAGTAATGATTTTGGCGCAACTTGGACCCCAATTTGTACAGATTTACCAGCTGAACCGGTTAATGTAATCAAAGAAGATATTAACCATGAAAATGTTTTATATATTGGTACAGATGGAGGAATTTATGTATCTGTGGATGGCGGTAATACCAGTATGATGTGGAACAAAGGGTTGCCTTATAGTGTACCTGTTCATGACATTGTGATACATCCACGCGATAATGAAATTATCTTGGGAACGCACGGCAGAAGTCTTTATGTAGCTCCTTTAAAGGATCTTCAATCAGTTTTAAAGGGTGAAAAACAACCCTAGGGTTTATGTTAATTTAAAACGCATAAAAAAAGGCTGCAAATATTTGCAGCCTTTTTTTATGCGTTTTACCCCTACTTTTTTACAGGGTACAATACAGCTTTTAGTACATTTTTACCGTCAAATAACAAGTTAGCGGTTTGTTTAATGTCATCTAAAGTAACTGAATTTACAAGTTGCGTATAGTTTTGAGGTCTTTTGGGGTCTAGCTCGTTGATAAGCAAATTTTGTAAAACATTGCTCCAGTAGCGATTTTCTTTCACATTGGTGGTATATTTTTCTAATAATGCTTTCTTTACTTTATCCAAGTCAATTTGCGTTGGTCCATTTGATTTTATTTTTTCAATTTCTGCATCTGCAGCGGCAGTTAATTTATCTACATTCTCTGGTCCACAAGGTAATTGTAGTCCCATTGAATACCCATTATAAGGATATTTGCTAACTGTTCCATTTATACCACCTCCATAAATGCCCCCAATTTTTTCTCTTAATTCTTCGGTGATTTTAATATTTAATACCTCGTTTAAGATTTCTGTTTTTAATTCAAGGTCTTCAGAATAAGTAACATCACCAGAATAGACATTTAAAATAAAGCTTTTAGGTTCAGCTCCTTTGCTGAATTTGATAGATAGGTTTCCTTTTGCAGGTCTAACTCCATTGTCAAAAAATTGTGCTTTTTTACCATTTGTAGGTAAACTTCCTATGTAGGTTGCTAAAAGCGGTTTGATTTTTTCAATATCTACGTTACCTACTAAAATAAAATTAAAATCATTTGCATCGCTGGTAAGCGCTTTGAAAATTTGCAATGATTTGTCTAGATTGATTTTTTCGAAATCATCTGGGGTAGGTAAAACAATTGGTGCTAATGGATTCTTGGCATATAATGTTTTGTAAACAGAATCTATAAAGGCAAAAGTAGGATCCGCCATCATGAATTGATATTGTGCTTTTTGTTTGTCTTTCCATCCTTTAAAAAGCGATTCGTCTTTTCTGGGTGCGGTTAGATTTAAGTATAACAATTGAAACATTGTTTCCATATCCTTTACACTGCTATTACCAGATATTTTAACGCTGTTAGCGCCTAAACCTACTGAAGCATTGGCTATTTTTCCGGCTAGAAATTTCTTAAGATCAACCGGACTAAATTCACCAATTCCCATTTGTTGAATGGCTTGTGAAGCATAATTGGCGCTTTGTTTATCTTCTGCAGGGAAAATATTAAAACCCCCTTTTCGGAATCCATTTAAAATAACTTCGTCTTGTTTGAAATTGGTGTTTTTAATGACAACTTTTGCTCCATTGGCATACACCAGTTCTGTATAGTCTAGTAAATCGTTTTTGTATTCTTTTACAAGTTTACCTGGAGTAGGGGTGCTGGCTATTAAATTGGTTGCAATTGCTTTTTCAGTGTAAGCTGCAACTGTTGTTTTGTTAGCGTTATCTAATAAAGTAAGGATGCCTTTATCGTCTGAAATTTTTATGTCTGATTTTTCTGGTCCCTGAACAGCAACAAATACTTGTTCGTTCTTTTTTAATTCATTGATTAATGCATTTACTTCTTCTAATTTAATTCCGGGCAATAATTCTTTTTGGTAGTTGAATTCAGCCTCAATACCTGGACTAGGTTCTTGTTCTAAGAAATATTTGATATATTCTTCAATGAGTTGAGCTGATTCTGTTTTGTCTTTATTGTTGAATGCTTTTTCTGTAGCTGCTAATTGTTGTTTTTTAACGCGCTCTAGTTCATCTTGAGTAAAGCCAAATTGTTTTGCTCTGGCGATTTCAGTTAAAACAGCTTTCAATGCAGTATCAGTACCTTTTTGAGTAGCCATTATGTAAGAAGAAAATGCTTCATGACTGCGGGCGTATGATCCAAAATAGCTCATAGCATAGGTATATGGCGGATTGCCGCTTTGTGCTAATTCACTGAGTCGTTGATTGAGCATTGCAGTAAAAAGAGATCTTACAAGCCCTTTTTTGCGATAATCAGCAATGGTTATCATCGGTTCTGTTTTAACAGTTGAATAGTTCACTTGCACGCTGAAATTAGTGGCTTCAGCATCTGTAACCACCATTGCATTGGTATTGGTTCTTGCAGGTACAGTAGCTGTAAAACGAACTCTTGGATTAACAGGGTTTTTTAAACCACTAAAATATTGTTGAATAAGTTTTTCTGTTTGATTTACATCAATATCACCTACCACAATTACAGCCATTAAATTGGGGCGGTACCAATCTTTATAAAAACGTTTAACTGCATCGTATTTAAATGTTTTGATAATGCTATCTTTTCCTATAGGCAATCGTTCCGCATATCTGGAACCTGCATATTCTTTAGGATAAATTTTACGAAACATTCTGTCTTCGGCACCTTTACCTAGTCTGCTCTCTTCTAAAACAACTGCTCTTTCATCGTCTATTTGTTTATTGTCGAATGTGAGACCCGATGCCCAATCTTGCAATACCAGTAATCCTTTTCTGAAATTGCTTGTGTCGCTTAATGGAATTGGCAATATATAAACTGTTTCATCAAACCCGGTATATGCATTTAAGTCTGCCCCAAATTCTACCCCGATACTCTGTAAAAAACTTACAAGTTCATTTTTTTTAAAATGTTTTGTTCCATTAAATGCCATGTGTTCAGTAAAATGTGCCAATCCTTGTTGATCGGCATCTTCTAAAATAGATCCGGCATTTATTACTAAACGGAGCTCTACTTTTTTTTCAGGCTTTTGGTTCGGTCGGATATAGTAGGTTAAACCGTTGGCTAATTTCCCAGTTTTTACTTTTGCATCAAATGGAATATTTTCTGTCAGTTTAATTTGGGCTGTTGCCGCTGCAACAAAAAGTAACCCCATCAATAATAAATGAATTCTTTTCATTCGTTCATTCGTTTTAAGACTAAAGTCTTGGTTAATAAATTGATTTGTATACTAGTTAAAGGGGGAGCAAAGTCTTTAAAGGTAATAAATTATAATTATGTAGAAAAATTAAAATAAATAAGGTTATTTTAATGCCTCTATTATCGGTTTTCCTATATTTCCACTTGGCATTTGAATGTGTAATAATGTGGAAAGCGTACTGGCAATATCATGCATATACACTTCTTTATTAAGACTGCCCTTATTGATGCCGAAACCATACCAAAGCAATGGTATATGCGCGTCATAAGGGTACCATAAACCGTGGGTGGTACCAGTAGCCCCCCCGTCTATATAGCCTGGTTTTAAAACAATTTGAATGTCGCCACTGCGGCTAAAGTAAAATCCATTGGCCAATTTTTCTCTTACAACTTGTGGCATGGGGGTAGTAAGAATATCGGCAGTTGGAAAAACGTTAGCTACTGCTTCATTTTTACGTAAATATTGAATAATCCAATTGGTTATATTGGTTTTATTCGCTTTTACGCTATCAATTTTATCCTTATCTAAATGAACTTGGTAGTTATATAAACTAAGTACGGCATTCTCTATGCCAAAATTGTTCTTTATACCTGCATTTAGTTCGGTGATAACATTTTTTTCGTTCATAGTACCGCCAGGCAATTTGTTTTCTCTCATAAAGCCTGGAATGTTTGCTACTGCATGATCTGCGCTTAAAAATGCTGTGTACTTTCCTTTACCTATTGAGGCATCTAAAAAATCAAATAACCTACCTAATTCCTCATCCAATCTTACATAACCATCTACCGTTTCCCATGAATTTGGTCCAAAGGAGTGACCAATATAATCGGGAGAAGAGAAGCTGATGGCTAAGAAATCCGTAACATCATCTTTCCCCATTTCTTCGGCTATAATGGCTGATTTTGCCATTTCTACTGTTAATGTATTTCCATGTGGTGTAGAAGGTAATTTTCCAAAGCCTTCTTTTTCGCCTCTTTTGAGTACATAGGGCATTTTAGTTTGTTCTTTGCCAAAAGGGGTAGCTTCATATTCTTTTTCATCTGCAGTAGCATATTGTAAGTAAGTTTCATCTGCAAGTTTTTTATTCCAGCCCAAATTCAATAAAGAGTCTGGTAGTTTTCTGTCATTAAATTTCACTACCCAAGCAGGAAGTTGGTTCATATAATAAGAACTAGTAATAAAATTGCCCATTTTACTATCGAACCAATAGGCTGCATTTGCGCTATGGCCGGCAGGTAAAATTGCTCCTCTATCTTTTATTGCGATGCCAATTACTTTGCTTTTAAAATTGGTGGCTAATTTAAGTTCATCACAAATGGTAGTGGTGAGCATGTTTTTAGGGCTCATTTGTCCGTCGCTGGAACCTTTTACCCCAATGCCTTCTACTGTTTTATCCTCACTGCAATATACTGAACGTTTTAATTGACTGTCCCACCATGCATTTCCAGTTATTCCATGAATTGCCGGAACTGATCCTGTATAAATACAGGTATGCCCACATGCAGTAATAGATGGTGTATAGCCAATTTGTGTATTATTACAACTAAAGCCATCATTGATCATTCTTTTAAAACCACCGGTCGACTTAAAAATAGGTGCAAATCTGGTTAAATAGTCCCATCGCATCTGGTCAATTACAATACCCACTACTAACTTGGGTGATTTGTTGATAGTTGACGTTTTGGTTATCGTCTGTGCTGTAGAAAAAAATGTTAAGAGTACAAAACTGATACCCGTAAAGAACCATTTAAGAAACGGATTGGTAGAATGATTTTGCATAATAAATGTTTAAGCCATAAAGATAAGCGTCTACGGGAATAATTGCGTTTGTGCTTTGAAGGATTATGTTTAATTTCGCATCGATTTTTTAATAAAATCCTTACTATTATGGCAGATATTTTTGAAAAATTATTGAAAAATGCAGGACCTCTTGGTCAGCATCGTGAAAGAGCTCATGGTTATTTTGCTTTTCCAAAATTAGAAGGTGAAATCAACAGCAGAATGAATTTCCGTGGAAAGGAAATGATTGTTTGGAGCTTAAACAACTATTTAGGATTAGCCAACCATCCCGAAATAAGAAAAGTAGATGCGGAAGCTGCCGCTCAATTTGGGTTGGCATATCCGATGGGTGCAAGAATGATGAGTGGTAATTCTAATTATCACGAGCAGTTGGAGCGTGAGTTAGCTGCTTTTGAACATAAAGAAGATGCTATTCTAATGAACTTTGGGTATCAAGGCATCATGAGTACAATTGATGCTATCTGTGGTCGACATGATATAATTGTGTATGATGCAGAGAGTCATGCTTGTATTATAGATGGGTTACGTTTGCATCCCGGGCATCGTTATGTATTCAAACACAATGATGTAGAAGATTGTGAAAAGCAATTGGTACGTGCTACTCAACTAATAGAAAAACAAAAAGCGGGCGGTATATTGGTGATAACTGAGGGTGTGTTTGGAATGGCGGGTGACCAGGGTAAATTGAAAGAAATTGCTGCGTTGAAGGGTAAATTTCAGTTTAGATTAATGGTAGATGATGCGCATGGTTTTGGTACTTTAGGAAAAACAGGTGCTGGTGCTGGAGAGGAGCAAGGTTGCCAGGATGATATTGATTTGTATTTTTCAACTTTTGCCAAGAGTATGGCATCTATAGGCGCATTCATGGCTGGCGACAAAGCGATTATTGATTTTATAAGATATAATATTCGTAGTCAGATATTTGCCAAAAGTTTACCTATGCCAATTGTATTAGGAAACTTGAAGCGGTTAGAAATGTTGCGCACCATGCCTGAATTAAAAAACAAGCTTTGGAGTAATGCATTAAAACTGCAAAAAGGCTTAAAAGATAGGGGTTTTGATATTGGAAAAACGGATAGTCCGGTTACTCCTGTTTACATGAAAGGTGGCGTAGAAGAAGCAACTGCGATGGTAATGGATTTGAGAGAAAACTACCACGTTTTTGCCTCTATTGTGGTGTATCCCGTAATTCCTAAGGGTCATATCATTTATCGATTAATTCCATCGGCGGCACATACCGACGCAGATATTGAAGAAACATTAACTGCATTCAGTGAAACAAAGGCTAAATTAGATGCTGGTGCTTACAAGGTTGATGCAGTTCCTGATATGGCAGGGTGATAAAGTAAAAAGTAAAAAGTAAAAAGTAAAAAGTAAAAAGTAAAAAGTAAAAAGTAAAAAGTAAAAAGAAGACGGCGACTTTAGCGTAATGTAAAATAACGAAAAGGGGTAGCACTATTTAAATATAGACTACCCCTTTTAATTTTATTGAGTTTGTTTGTTACAAACTTTTAATCAATTCATTC